>JAAYTZ010000119.1 GCA_012517965.1 Propionibacterium sp.
GGGCCGGCCGGAAATCCACCTGGGTGCGCACGTCGATGATCACGCCGTCGTAGGCCGTGGGAGCGGGGGCCGGAGCCGGGGCCGGGGCCGGGGCGGGCGCGGCGTCCTCCTGGACGGGGGCGCTGCCGCCGGCCGTCGCCTCGCCCTCGTCGCCGACGATCGCGAGGGTGGCGCCGACGGCGGCGGTTTCGTCCTCGGCCACCAGGATCTCGAGCACCACGCCGGACACCGGCGACGGCACCTCGGTGTCCACCTTGTCGGTGGAGACCTCCACCAGCGCCTCGTCGGCCTCGACACGATCCCCCACCTGCTTCAGCCAGCGGGAAATGGTGCCCTCGGTGACCGACTCGCCGAGAGCAGGGAGAGTAACGGGTGTCGACATGTGATCGGGCTCCTTCGACTTCGACAGGTCCGGCATGGATCTGGCCGCCAGCCTAGCCCGCTGCCTTTCGCTGCGCCCACCTAGTGGCGAGACGTTCCGCGAACAAGTCCTCCTCAGCGCGCCAGGGTGCGCGCGAGCGCCACCAGCGTCCGCACGCCGGCGCCGGTGCCGCCCTTGGCCACGTGGTCGTAGGCCTTCTCGGCCCACGCGGGCCCGGCGATGTCGAGGTGGGCCCACGGCATCCCGGCCGGCACGAACTCCCGCAGGAAGGCGGCCGCCGTCAGCGCCGCCCCGGGCCGGGGTCCCGCCGACTTGAGGTCGGCCACCTCGGAGCGCAGGTGCTCCACCATCTCCTCGGGGATCGGCAGTTGCCACAGGGGCTCCCCGGCGGCCTCGGCGGCGTCCAGCAGCGTGTCGGCGGTGGCGTCGTCGCTGGCCATCAGGCCGGCCGTCCGGTCCCCGAGCGCGATCTGGCACGCCCCGGTCAGGGTGGCGATGTCGACGAGCAGGTCGGGCTTGTCCCTGCTCGCCCACGACAGGGCGTCGGCCAGCACCAGCCGGCCCTCGGCGTCGCTGTTCACGTTCTCGACGGTCTTCCCCGAATGCATGGTCAGCACGTCGGACGGCCGGAACGCCGTACCGGACGGCATGTTCTCGGCCAGGCCCGCGTACGCCGTCACCCGGAGCCGCAGCCCCAGTTGCGCGACGGCGCGCACGGCCGCCAGCACCGCCGCGGCGCCGCTCATGTCGTCCTTCATCGTCAGCATCGAGTCGCCCGGCTTGAGATTCAGACCGCCGGAGTCGAACGTCACCCCCTTGCCGACGAGCGCCAGGTGGCCGCGAGCCCCGCGCGGCGACCAGGTGACCTTCACCAGGCGCGGCGGGCGCGCGGAGCCGCCGCCCACCGCCAGCACCCCGCCGAAGCCGCCCTTGGCGAGCGCTCGTTCGTCGAGCACCTCCACGTCGACGCGAAGGCCCTTCAGCGCCTCGCGCGCCGACTCGGCGAAGGTTTCGGGGTAGAGCAGGTTGGCGGGCGTGTTGACCCAGTCGCGGGCAAGGCACACCGCCTCTGCGGTCACGCGGGCCGTCGCTACGGCGTCCGCCGCGGCCGACGGCCCCGCGAGGTCGATCCGGGACGCCGTGGCCGCCGGCTGGGGCGTCCCGTGCTTCACGTACCGGTACGTGCCCAGCAACGCGCCCTCCGCCGCGGCCGCGACGACCTCCGGTTCGACGGCGTCCAGGCTGACCCCGACGGACACCGTGCGCTCCCCGGCGGACTCGAGTGCCCGCCGGACGCCGTTGGCGGCCGCGCGGCGCATCCGGTCGGGGGTCACGTCCACGTCGCCCAGCCCCGTCAGCACCACTGCGCCGGACACCCCCGGCAGCACGACCGTCGTCCCGGGCTTCGCGGCCCCGCCCAGGCGCAGCGCCCAGACGTCCGGTGCCGCGCCGAACCGTTCCGCGAACGCCGAAGAGAACGCGTCCGACGCGCCCACCAGCACGGGGGTGCCCGCGGCGTCCGCGAGCCCCAGGACGAGAGGGTCGGCCTGGGCCGGGAGGCTGGGCACGAGGGTCAGGGGCGGCAGGTTCATCGGTCCTCCAACGGCGATCGTGACGCCTCAGGATAGTCACTGCGGCGCAGGGCTCCCGCGCCGCAGTGCTCGCGTCCGTCGCCGGGCAGGGGTAGGTTCCGGTCATGGCCGAGCTGAAGACCTCACCGCTGCACGACCGTCACGTGGCCCTGGGGGCCAAGTTCGCCGAGTTCGGCGGCTGGTCGATGCCGCTGCAGTACTCCTCGATCGTGGCCGAGCACCACGCCACCCGGAACGCCGTGGGCGTGTTCGACGTGAGCCACCTCGGCAAGGCACTCGTGACCGGCCCCGGGGCCGCCGCGTTCGTGAACGCCTGCCTGACCAACGACCTGCGCAAGATCGGCCCCGGCCGGGCGCAGTACACGCTCTGCTGCGACGCCTCGGGCGGCGTGGTCGACGATCTGATCCAGTACTACGTCGGCGACGACGAGGTGTTCCTCATCCCCAACGCCGCCAACACGGCCCGCGTGGTCGAACTGCTGGGCGCCGAGGCGCCGGACGGCGTCCGGGTCGCGAACCTGCACGACGACTACGCGATCATCGCCGTCCAGGGCGACGAGAGCGACCAGGTGCTGGCCGCGCTCGGGCTGCCCGTCGATCACGAGTACATGCACTGGGTGGACGCCCGGCTCGGCGACGCCCGCGTGCGGGTCTGCCGCACCGGCTACACCGGCGAGAAGGGCTACGAGCTCGTCGTGGCCGCAGCTGAGGCGGGCGCCGTCTGGGACGCCGTCCTGGCCGCCGGCGAGCGGTTCGGCGTCCTGCCCTGCGGGCTCGGGGCCCGCGACACGCTGCGCACCGAGATGGGCTACCCCCTGCACGGCCACGAGCTGAGCCTCACCATCAACCCCGTCGAGGCGGGCGTGGGCTGGGCGGTCGGCTGGGACAAGGAGCGCTTCTGGGGTGCGGACGCCCTCCGTGCCGTCCGAGCCGCGGGACCCGCCCGGCGGCTGCGGGCACTGAAGGCGTCCGGCAAGGGGATCCCTCGGCCCGGGATGACGGTGCTCGCGGGGGACGGGACCCCGCTCGGCAGCGTGACGTCGGGCACGTTCAGCCCAACCCTGGGGGTGGGCATCGCGCTGGCGCTGCTGGAGGCCGGGGTCCGGCTCGGTGACCGGGTCGACGTGCAGGTGCGCAACCGGCGCGAGCCCTTCACCGTCGAGAAGCCGCCGCTCGTCACACCGCAGGTCCGCACGTAGCGGCCCGGCGGCGCGGTCAGGCGCCTTCGCTCAGGGCTCCAGGCTCATGGGGCCGTAGACGATCGAGTCGTCCTCGAGGAGGGTCACCGCCCGCACCCCTTCGTCGAGCAGGTCGGGGTACGTCTCGGTCAGCCACGCCTCGGCGTCGACCCGCGTCGGGAAGTCCTGGGACCGGTACGCGCCCGGGGCGTCCGTGTCGCCCCGCCAGTGGAACGCCATGTCAGATCTGCTCCCCGCGCTTGACCCGCGGAGCCGGCTGGCGCCAGCGGCGGAACGACATCTGGCGGTTCCAGCCGTAGAACCCGAGACCCCGTAGCGAGCGCCCGGGCAGCCGCTCGGCGGCCAGCTTCTTGAACTGGCGCCACATGACGAAGTAGTCGAGCGCGAGCATGACGATCACCGCGTACATCAGGAAGATGCTCCACTCGGCGTACGGCGCCAGCGCCGGCACGAGGAAGATGACGATGACCGCGAGCATCGCGGGCAGGGCCACCTCGCCGACGTTCCAGCGGGAGTCGACGACGTCGCGCATGAGCTGCCGCTCGGGCACCTGGTCGATGGCGCGGGCCTGCTTCATCCGGGCTTCGGTGCGGGCCTGCCGTTCGAGCTGCTTGGCCTTCTTCTGGTCGAGTTCGGGGTGCAGCCGGGCCATGCGGGCCGCCTCGGCCTCGCGGCGGGTCGGCGTGGGGCGATCCTTGCGGACGGGCTGACCCGTGACGGTGGCCTGCTGGGGCGGCTCCGGCGTGGCCGGCTGGTCCTTCTTCTTGCTGAACAGGCCCACGGTCTTCCTTCGTCTCGGCGGGAGCTCCGCGCCATTCTAGGTTGCGCCCGGTGCCCGGTTCGACCCGGCCCGCCCGGGCGTGCGCGACCTTGCCGCGACCGCCTAGTCTGGGCGCGACACGCCTGGACGGAAGGACCCCAGCATGGCCGGCATCTTCAACCGCCTCAAGACGATCTTCGGCGCCAAGGCGGACGCCGCGCTCGACCGGCTCGAGGACCCGCGGGACACGCTCGACTACTCCTACCAGCGGCAGTTGGAGCTGCTCCAGAAGGTGCGCAAGGGGGTCGCCGAGGTGGCGACGAGCCGCAAGCGGGTCGAGATTCAGGCGGAGCAGCTCGGCCAGAAGCTGGCGAAGTACGACGACGCCGCCCGGCAGGCGCTCCAGGTGAACCGGGAGGACCTGGCCCGCGAGGCGCTGACGCGCAAGGCCGGGTTGCAACAGCAGCTCGCCGACCTGCAGGCCCAGCACGCGCAGTTGCAGGCCGAGGAAGAGAAGCTCATCGCCGCCAACCAGCGGCTGCAGGCCCAGGTGGACGCCTTCCGGACCCGCAAGGAGACGATCAAGGCCACCTACTCGGCCGCCGAGGCGCAGGCCAGGATCAACGACGCCTACAGCGGTCTGGGGCAGGAGCTCGGCGACGTCGGCCAGGCGATCCAGCGGGCCGAGGACAAGACGCAGCAGCTGCAGGCCCGGGCCGGCGCCGTCGACGAGCTGCTCGCCTCCGGCGTCCTCGACGACCCGCTGCGCAGCACCGACGACATCACCCGCGAGCTGGAAGCGCTCGCGTCCGGCGCCCAGGTCGCGAACGAGCTGGCCGCCCTCAAGCGGTCGCTGGGACAGCTCGAACCCGGAGCGCCCGCGGCCCCCGCCGCGCAACTGACGGAGGCCCCGGCCGAGTGGCAGCAGCCCAGGACCGGCGCGCAGGGCCCCGCCGGCGAGCCGGGGGCGTCCGGCCAGGCGTGACCCGCGTCCTCGTCGTCAGCGACCGCATCGGGGACGCCGACCCGCCGGCCGCCGGCCGTGCGCTGGGGTCGGCGTTCCTCGCCGCCGGGGCCGGGCGGTCGCTCGTGGCCGTGGTGCCTGCCGCTGCGGGGGGAGCCGACCTGCGGCGCGCCCTGGAGGCGCTCGGCGCCGAGGGGGAGTGGGTGGGGCATCCGGACCCCGCGGAACTCGGACGCCTGCTGGCGGCCGCGCTCGCCGAGCGGCCCCGGCGGCTCTACGTCGATCTCACCGTTCTCAAGTCGGACGCCGGCGCGCCGCTCCGTGTCCTCGAGGGAGCCGGGCTGACCCCGTCGGGCGTCGTGGCGCTCCGCGCTCGGCCCGCGGACGGCCGGGAGGTCGACCTCGTCGGCGTCCTGCCGCCCGAGGCGGCGACCGACCCGCTCCTCGGGATCGACGGCGTGGCCGCCCGGCAGGGCTTCCTGACCCTGACCCCGGCCGCCGAGGTTCTGCGCCACGACGCCACGCTGGCCGCCCTGGCCGCCGACCTGGGAGTCCCGGACGCCCCCGGTCTCGGCGCGGCCCGCGGGGCCGCGCTCGTCGTCGCGGCCCTCGGGGGACGCCTCGCGACCGGCTTCGAACTGTGCGCTGCGGCGTCCGGGCTGGCGCGCAGCGTCGCCGTGGCGGATCTCGTCGTGGCGGGAACGGACACGTTCACGGTCGGGGACTTCGGCGGCCCGGTGGTGATCGGGCTCGCCGCGCTGGCGTCCGAGGGGGGCGCCCCGGTGCTCGCCCTGGCTCGCGAGGTGGCCATCTCGACCCGTGAACTGAGGCGGCACGGCATCGAGGCGGCGCACGCGCTCGGTGGGGGAGTCGCGCCGGCGGCGTCCGTCATCGCGGAGCGGGCCCTCCCGGTGGCCCGGAGTTGGCACCAGGCCGCCGGCGGCGAGCCGGAGCGTCTGCGGGCCCTCCCGGTGGCCCGGAGTTGGCTGAGGTGAGACACCCTGTCCCCACCCCTGTCGTGCCCCGCGCGCCGCGCCTACACTGGCGACGGAATACCTCGGACCGGATCGGGGTTGCAGCCCCCGCAAGCCGAAGAAACCGACGAACGTGAGGAATGCGATATGAGCGTCGACCAGACCACCCAGGGCATCGTGCTGACCGAGGCCGCCGCCGCCAAGGTGAAGGCCCTCGCCGCGGGCGAGCCCGAAGAGAACCTGCACCTGCGCATCGGGGTGGCGGCCGGTGGCTGCTCGGGCCTGCGCTACCAGTTGACCCTGGACGACACCGATCTCGAGGGTGACGTGGCGGCCGAGTGGCACGGCGTCAAGGTCGTCACCGACCGCATGAGCGCCCCCTATCTCGCCGGTGCCGTCATCGACTTCATGGACACCATCGAACAGCAGGGCTTCACGATCGAGAACCCGAACGCGGCCGGGTCCTGCTCCTGCGGCGACAGCTTCCACTGATCGCGTCCCGACAAGCGAAGGCTCCCCGGCGAGGCCGCGAATCCCCCGGAACGGGTGCGGCGCATTCCGGGGGGTCTTTGTTAGGGTGACGCCAGCATCATCCGTGGGGCGGACGGGCTGACCCGAGCGGCCAGGACAATCGAAAGGTGCGACGTGGGCAATGCACTGAGAACACCCACTCGGAAGCTTGCGACACTGGTCGCCGCCGGTGCGGCGACGCTGCTCGTGTCGGGTTGTTCGGCCGAGACCGTGCAGCAGTGGGGCCGGTGGGGGCTGCCGGAGGCCGCCAGCGACCGCGCCCCCTTCATCGGCAACCTGTGGAACGGCGCCTGGATCGCCTCCATGGTGATCGGCGTGTTCGTGTGGGGGCTCATCGGCTGGGTGATCTTCCGCTACCGGCGGCGCCACGAGGGTGAGATCCCGCGACAGAACCGGTACAACCTGCCCCTGGAGATCCTGTACACGCTGGTCCCGCTCATGGTCATCGGCGTGCTGTTCTTCTTCACCGTCAAGTCGCAGGACGCCGTGGCCGCCAAGGCCACCGGCCCGGTCCACACGATCAACGTGGTGGCCCAGAAGTGGTCGTGGACGTTCAACTACCTGGAGAGCGGGAACGCCCAGGTGGGCGCCGACGTGCACGACGTGGGCACGCTGGAACGCATCCCCGACCTGTACCTGCCGGTCGGCGAGGCCGTGCGGTTCAACATCGACTCGGCCGACGTGAACCACTCCTTCTGGATCCCCGAGTTCTACTTCAAGCTGGATGCCATCCCCGGGCACCACAACAGCTTCGACGTGACCCCGACGAGGACCGGCACCTTCCTGGGCAAGTGCGCCGAACTCTGCGGCACCTACCACTCGGCGATGCTCTTCCGCGTGCACGTGGTGTCCCCCGCCGAGTACACCGCCAAACTCAGGGAGCTCGCGGCCAACGGACAGACCAGTGAGATCAAGGTGCCCGAGTTCTCGGTCACCGGTCCCGCCTACGGCGAGAAGAAGGAGGGCTGACCGATGAGTTCGACCGCCTATCGGGTCTCCGGTGCGCAGACCGCCGTGCGGGTCGAGCACCGCGCCGGCACGTTCGCGATGCGGCTGCTGACCACCACCGACCACAAGGTGCTGGGGCAGATGTACCTGTGGACCGCCCTGGCTTACTTCGCGTTCGGTGGCCTCCTGGCCCTCGCGATCCGGGCCGAACTGGCGTTCCCGGGCCTGCAGTACCTCTCCTACGAGGTGTTCAACCAGTTCTTCACCATGCACGGCACGATCATGCTGCTGATGTTCGCAACGCCGATGTTCGCCGCGTTCGCCAACGCGCTCATGCCGCTGCAGATCGGCGCCCCCGACGTCGCCTTCCCCCGGCTCAACGCGTTCAGCTTCTGGCTGTACTTCATGGGGGCCGCCATGGCGAGCGCCGGGTTCCTGACCCCGGACGGTGCGGCGTCCTTCGGATGGTTCGCGTACGCCCCGCTGTCGAACGCCATCCACTCTCCCGGCGTCGGCGGTGACCTGTGGCTGATGGGCCTCTACCTGCTGGGCCTCAGCTCGATCCTCGGTGCGGTCAACTTCATCACCACGATCGTCACGATGCGCGTGCCCGGGATGACGATGTTCCGGATGCCGATCTTCTCGTGGAACATCCTGGTCACCTCGATGATGATCCTGCTGGCCTTCCCGGTCCTGGCGGCCGGGCTGCTGGCCCTCGAGGCCGACCGCCGCCTCGGCACGCACATCTTCGACGCCGCGACCGGTGGGCCGCTGCTCTGGCAGCACCTGTTCTGGTTCTTCGGCCACCCCGAGGTCTACATCATCGCGCTGCCGTTCTTCGGACTGATCACCGAGATCCTGCCGGTGTTCAGCCGGAAGCCCGTCTTCGGCTACGTGGGTCTGGTGGCGGCCACGCTGGCCATCGGCGGCCTGTCCTGCGCGGTCTGGGCGCACCACATGTTCGTGACCGGCGCGGTCAACCTGCCTTACTTCTCGTTCATGACGTTCCTGATCGCGGTGCCCACCGGGGTCAAGTTCTTCAACTGGATCGGCACCATGTGGGGCGGGTCGGTCAGCCTCGACACACCGATGCTGTGGTCGATCGGCTTCCTCACCACGTTCCTCTTCGGCGGGCTCACCGGCATCATCCTCGCCTCGCCGCCGCTCGACTTCCAGGTGTCCGACTCCTACTTCGTCGTCGCGCACTTCCACTACGTGCTGTTCGGCACCGTGGTGTTCGCCATGTTCGCCGGCTTCTACTTCTGGTGGCCGAAGTTCTACGGCCGGATGCTCGACGAGACGCTGGGCAAGGTGCACTTCTGGCTGCTCTTCATCGGCTTCCACACCACCTTCCTCGTCCAGCACTGGCTGGGCGTCGAGGGGATGCAGCGCCGGATCGCCGACTACCTGCCCACCGAGGGCTTCACCTTCCTCAACCAGGTGTCGACCGTGGGGGCCTTCCTGCTCGCGATCTCGATGCTGCCGTTCATCTGGAACGTGTGGATCAGCCGAAACCACCCCAAGGTGACCGTCGACGACCCGTGGGGCTGGGGCCGCTCGCTGGAGTGGGCCACCTCCTGCCCGCCGCCGCGGCACAACTTCGTCTCCCTGCCGCGCGTGCGTTCGGAGTCGCCCGCGTTCGACCTGCACCACCCTGAAGCAGCCCACGACGCCTACCACGCGGTGGCGCTGCGCGATGAGATCGAGGAGGCCATCAAGTGAAGGTCGAAGCCAGGCTCTTCCTCTTCCTGACGCTGTTCTTCGCGGTGGCCTCCGCGTTCTACGTCTTCGCCTCGTTCGCGGTGTACGGGCATCTGGAGCCGATCGGCGTCACGGTCCTGGTGCTCAGCTTCGGCATGACCGGCATGATCACCTTCTACCTGTGGAAGGTCGGCCAGAAGCACGACGCGCGTCCGGAGGACAACCGGCACGCGGAGATCCCCGACGGGGCCGGGGCGCTCGGCTTCTTCCCGCCCAAGAGCATCTGGCCGTTCTGGTGTGCCGTGGTGATCTCCATCATGGTGCTCGGCCCGGTCTTCGGCTGGTGGCTGACGATCTTCGGCGCCGGCCTCGGCATCTGGGCCGTGACCGGCTGGACCTACGAGTTCTACCTCGGCGACTATCGCCACTGAGCCGCGCACGAAGGCACCTACCGGGCTCCCCAGGCATGGGGAGCCCGGTCGTGGTTCGGGGAGCGTGGTCGGGCTACCAGCTGACGTGGAGGGGGCGACCCTCCTCGTAGCCGGAGCGTGACTGGACGCCGATCGTCGCCCGGGCGTGGAAGTCCTCGAGCGTGCGCGCGCCGGCGTAGGTGCACGACGACCGCACCCCCGTGACGATGAAGTCGATCAGGTCCTCCACGCCGGGTCGCTGCGGGTCGAGATACATCCGGGAGTTGCTGATGCCCTCCTCGAACAGGGCGGCACGGGCCCGCTCGAGCAGCGACTGGTTCCGCGTCCGGGCGCGGACCGCCCGCGAGGACGCCATCCCGAACGACTCCTTGTAGGAGCGGCCGTTGGCGTCCGACATGAGGGAGCCGGTCGATTCGTGCGTGCCCGCGAACCACGACCCGATCATGACCGCACCGGCGCCGGCCGCGAGGGCGAGCGCGACGTCCCGCGGGTGCCGGACCCCGCCGTCGGCCCAGATCGCCTTGCCCATGTCCCGGGCGGCTTCGGCACAGTCCAGCACGGCCGAGAACTGCGGACGCCCGACCCCGGTCTGCATCCGGGTCGTGCACATCGCGCCGGGCCCGACGCCGACCTTGACGATGTCGGCCCCGGCGTCGATCAGGTCCGTCGTGCCCTCCCGCGTCACGATGTTGCCGGCGACGATGAGCACGTGCCGTCCCGTGGCCGCGGCGTACTCGTCCCGCACGCGGCGGACCTTCTCGACGGCGGTGATCATGCGCTCCTGGTGGCCGTGCGCGGTGTCCATCACGAGCATGTCGGAGCCCGCCTCCAGCACGGTGCGGGCGCGGGCCACGGCGTCCCCGCTGATGCCGATGGCGGTGCCGACCCGCAGGCGTCCCGACGGGTCGAGGGCGGGCTGGTACAGGGCGGCGCGCATGGCCCCCTTCGGGGTGAGGACGCCCACCAGGACGCCGTCGGCGTCCGTCGCGATCGCGATCTTCTGCCGGCGGTTGGCCAGTTCGTCGAACACCTCGGTGGGGGACGCCTCGCCGGAGACGACCGTGAGTTCGCCGATCGGCACCATGGCCTCGCGCACCTGCACGAGCCGGTCGATCCCGTCCAGGTCGCTCTTGGTCACCAGGCCCAGGGGTCGCCGGTCCTCGTCCAGGACCACGGCGGCGCCGTGGGAGCGCTTGGGGATAAGCGCCAGCGCCTCGCTCGCCGTCGTGTCGGGGCTGACGTGCACGGGCGTCTCGAACACCACGGGGGCCGCCTTGACGCGCTCGATGTCGCGCACCACCAGGTGGGCTGGCACGTCCTGGGGGAAGATCACCAGGCCGCCGCGCCTCGCCACCGTCTCGGCCATGCGGCGTCCGGCGATCGCGGTCATGTTGGCGACCACGAGCGGTAACGGGAGGTGGCTGCCGTCAGTGGAGGTGAGGTCAACGTCCAGCCGCGAGCGGATCGACGACCTGGTCGGAGACATGAACACGTCGTCGTACGTCAGGTCGTAGTCGGGCTTCGAAGTCGAGAATCGCACCCGTCCAGCGTAACGGGCGCCGGTGCGCGGCGACCCCGACCGCTGCCGGAAACGGTCTCGTCCGTGGAAGCGCCGAGGGCCGGCCACCTCGTGGTGACCGGCCCTGGACGGCGTGGGTCAGTGCTCGAGCGCCTTGACGTCGTCGTCCGCGTGACTGTCGTGGCTGTGGGCCTCCTCGATCTCCGCGCGCGTGGGCTTGGGGATGTCGTGCCGGAAGAACCGGCGCGACCAGAGCGCCCGACGCCTGCTCACCCCGCCGCCGGGCAGGGGGACGCCGTTGGCGTCCACCCCTGGGGTCGCCTCCACCGGCGAGTACTGCTTGTGCTGGCTGAGCGTCCACGCCTCCCCGTGCGAGATGGGCACGTGGGCCTCCGAGTACCGGCCCTCGGGGGAGCGTTCGATGATGCCGGATTCCGAGCCGTGCAGCAGCCGCTCCCGATCGCTGCGCTGCAGCGCCAGGCAGATGCGCTTGGTCACGATGAACGCGATGACGGGAGCCACGAACACCGCGACGCGCATGAAGTAGGTGATCGCGTTCAGGCTCAGGTGGAACTGCGTGGCGAGGATGTCGTTGCCGCCCGCGAGCCAGAACATGCCGTAGCAGGTCATGCCAGCGACGCCGAGGGCCGTCCGGGTGGGGGCGTTGCGCGGCCGGTCGAGCAGGTGGTGTTCCGACTTGTCGCCGGTGATCCACGCCTCGACGAACGGGTAGACCCCCAGCGCGGTGAACAGCAGGCCCATCAGGCCGACGCCCGGCAGGAACACGTTCCACGACCAGGTGGTGCCCAGGATGTGGCTCTCCCAGTTCGGCATGATCCGGATGGCTCCCTCGACCCAGCCCATGTACCAGTCGGGCTGGCTGCCGGCCGTCACCTGGGCCGGGTTGTAGGGGCCGTAGGCCCACACCGGGTTGATCTGCATGGTGGCGCCCATCAGGATCAGCACCCCGAACACCACGAAGAAGAAGCCGCCGGCCTTGGCCATGTACACCGGGAAGAGCGGGTAGCCCACCACGTTGCTCTCGGTGCGGCCGGGGCCGGGGAACTGGGTGTGCTTGTGGTAGACGAGCATCGTCAGGTGCGCCCCGATGAGCGCCAGGAGAATGCCGGGCACCAACAGGATGTGCACCATGTAGAGCCGTGCGATCAGCGCGTCCCCGGGGAACTCGCCGTTGAAGATGAAGAACTCCAACCAGGTTCCGACGATCGGGATCGACCGGATCAGGCCGTCCACGAACCGCAGGCCGGTACCCGACAGCAGGTCGTCCGGCAGCGAGTAGCCGGAGAAGCCGGCGATGAGCGACAGCGACAGCAGCCCGACGCCGACCAGCCAGTTGAGTTCCCGCGGCTTGCGGAAGGCACCCGTGAAGAACACCCGGAGCATGTGCGCGGTCATGGCCGCGATGAACAGGATCGCCGCCCAGTGGTGGATCTGCCGGACCAGCAGGCCCCCCCGCACGTCGAACGAGATGGCGAGGGTGGAGGCGTACGCCTCCGACATCGGCAGCCCGCGCATGAGCTGGTAGGTGCCCTCGTACTCGAGTTCCATCATCGACGGCCTGAACCAGATGGTGAGGAACACGCCGGTGATCAGGAGCACGATGAAGCTGTAGAGGACGATCTCGCCGAGCAGGAACGACCAGTGGTCGGGGAAGACCTTCCGGAGGCCGAACCTGGCGATCTTGGCCAAGCCGACCCGGTCGTCGAGGAAGGAGCCGACCCCGGCGAAGCGCGCCAGGCCGTCGGCCTCCACGTCGGGGCGGCGCGTCTCGAGGACGGGCGAGGACGAGGTGATCTTGGCGGGCTTGGCCATTACTGGTCACCTTCCTTGAAATCCTTGCTGGAGTCGCGCTCGAAGTAGCTCGGCCCGACCGGCACGGTGAAGTCGCCGCGGGCGACCAGGTAACCGTCGGCGTCCGTGGTGATCGGGAGTTGCGGCAGGGCGCGGGCAGCGGGCCCGAAGACCACGACGCCGCTGTTGGCCAAGTCGAACGTGGACTGGTGGCAGGGGCACAGCAGATGGTGCGTCTGCTGCTCCCACAGCGAGATCGGACACCCGACGTGGGTGCAGATCTTGCTGTAGGCGAGGATGCCGTCGACCTGCCAGTCCTGGCGGGACGCGGGGATCTTGATCGAAGCCGGGTCCATCCGCACGATGATGAGCGACGACTTCGACTTCTCCACGAGGTAGTCCGTGCCGTGCAGGTAGAACAGGTTCTCCGGCTGGGCGTTGACCAACTGCCCGATCTCCAGGTCGGACGCCTTGAGCGGTTTGGCCGTCACGTCGTTGACCAGTCTGACGCCCTCCGCCCAGATCGTCCGCTCGATCGTCTCGCGGCGGGTGGCGGCGGTGGGGTGGGGGCCCATGTCGGCGAGCAGGACGATCGCGGGCAGAGCGAGGACGCCGACGCCTCCGCCCAGGGCGCCCAGGATCAGCTTGCGACGGCTCGCCTGGCTCTCGTGGATACCGGCCTTGACCTTGACCAGTGCCGCCGCCCGCTCCTCGGGGGAACTGGCGGCCGGGTGGCGCTCCTCGGCGATTTCCTCGTCGACCATGATGTCGCGGCCCCACGAGACCAGCGCGATGCCGATGAGCAGCACCGCGAGGCCGCCGGTCAGCCCGAGCGCGAGCGCGTGCGCGTTGAAGTTGGTGCCGAGCACGTTGAACCCGACGTTGCGGGGGATCGCGAAATAGCAGACCACGTTGACGATCGCCAGGACCGGCACCAGGGCCAGCAGGGCCAGCACGCGCCGGTAGGCGCGGTTCCCGGCCGCGACCTCGACGTCGGTGTAGCGGGGAACGTGCTCCTCGATGCCCGGGTTGTCGACCGGAAGGTCCGGGTCGACCGGGAAGGCGGCGTCGTGGTGGGCCGCTCGGACCATGTCGTGACTCATCGGGCGCGTGCTCCTCGGGAGGCGATCCAGGTGGCGATCAGGCAGAGGCCGCCGACGCCGATGATCCAGCCGAAGAACCCTTCGGAGACCGGGCCGAGGCCGCCCAGGGTGAACCCGGGGCTCGGCTGGGCGTGCAGTTCCTCGAGATAGGCGATGATGGCGGCCGCTTCGGCGTCCGGGATGGCGCCGGCGGAGAACACCGGCATCTGCTGCGGACCGGTGCGCATCGCTTCGTAGATGTGGATGGGCTCGACGCCGCGCAGGGACGGTGCGTACTTCCCGTTCGGAAGCGCTCCGCCCCCTCCCTCGAAGTTGTGGCAGGCCGAGCAGTTCGTGCGGAACAACTCGCCGCCGCGCGCGATGGCACGTTCGTCGAGGTTGCCCGGCGCGTAGACCGGCGGCTCCGGGATCGCCGGCCCGGGCCCCAACGCCGCCACGAACGCCGCCATCGCCGCGATCTCGTGTTCGGTGAAGGTGTTCTGCTTGCGCGGCGCCTGGGCGCCGGGGTGCGCCATGGGCATGCGGCCGGTCGCGACCTGGAAGTCGACCGCCGCGGCCCCGACACCCACGAGCGACGGTCCCTGGGTGGTGCCTTCTCCGTTCAACCCGTGACAGGACGAGCAACTGACTTGGAACAGCGCCTTGCCCTCCGCGACCAGCGCCGAGGTGCCGGCGTCCGCGGACACCTGCGTCGCGGGGGCGAACCCCGCGTACAGCGCCCCCGTCACGAACAGGGCGAAGGCCAGCAGCAGCGGCTTGGCCGCCCGGCTGCGCCTCCGGGACGAGAGGAATCTCATCTTCGTTCCTTTCTATCGCGTCGGCGCGCTAGCGGATGATGTAGATGACCGCGAACAGGATGATCCAGACGATGTCGACGAAGTGCCAGTAGTAGGAGGTCACCACCGCATGGACCGCCTGCTCGTGGGTGAAGGTCCGCGCCAGGTAGGTGCGGCCCAGCATCAGCAGGAAGGCGATGAGCCCGCCGAGCACGTGCAGGCCGTGGAAGCCGGTGGCGATGAAGAACGCCGACGTGTAGGCGTTGGTCGAGGGGAGGAAGCCTTCGCTGGCGAGGGTGGCGTACTCGTACGCCTGCCCCCCGATGAAGAAGGCGCCCATCAGGAACGTCAGGGTGTACCACTCGCGGAGGCCCCACCCGCCCACGTTGAGCAGCGACCCGGTGCGGCCGACCCTGCCCTTTTCCGCCTTCCACACGCCCATCTGGCACGTGACGGAGGACAGCACGAGGATCAGCGTGTTGAGCACCGAGAACCAGGGCCGCTCGGCGCCCAGGAACACGGGGGGCGTGTCGAAGTGGGCGGCCCCCCACTGCCACATGGTCTCCGCCCCCGGGGGCACCATCGCCGAGGTCACGTTGCGCAGCGAGAAGTACGCCGCGAAGAGCGCGGCGAAGAACATGAGTTCGCTCGCCAGCCAGACCATCGTGCCGACCGCCACCATGTCGGGGCGGCCCTTGACCCCGTGCAACCTGCTCGGGGCGATCGGGTGCAGGGCACCGGTGGGCGTCGCGGGTAGCGCGGTCAACTTCTCGATCTGGGCCACGGCGTCATTATGTATTGTCAGAGCGCTGAGGGCTATCACCGTTCCGGCCCGGTTCGCGGGTTGGTCCGTTCCCGGCGCGGCGGCCGTCCGGTGTCGCCAACCCCGGGTGTCGCCCGAGGTCTCGGCCAGCCGGGCGGGAACCCGAATGGGTACGATGCCAGCAGGCTTCTTCACGAGAGCGGGGACGACAGATGAGCGAATCGACAGCGCGGGTGTTGCTGTACTCCGACGACCGCACCGTTCGTCAGGAACTGCGCCTGGCGCTGGGCCGGCGGGTCGCCGCCGACTTGCCCGAGCTGGACATCGTCGAGTGCGCGACCTACCAGGCCGTCCTCAAGGCGCTGGACGCCGGGGGGATCGACCTGCTCGTGCTGGACGGTGAGGCCGTCCCCCTCGGCGGGATGGGGCTCGCGCGGCAGGTGAAGGACGAGATCGCGAACTGCCCGCCGGTGCTGCTGCTGGTGGCGCGGTTGGCCGACGCCTGGCTGGCCACGTGGTCCAGGGCGGACGCCGTGGTGGCCTACCCGATCGACCCCGAGCGGGTGGCCCGCTCCGCGGCCGACCTCCTGCGGCCTCGGGCCGGCGCGGCGCTCACGTGACCCAGAACTGGCCCGACCTGTTGACGGGCCTCGTTCAGCGGCGCGATCTGGACGCCGACCAGGCGGCCTGGGCGATGCGGGAGATCCTCGAGGGGAACGCCACGCCCGTCCAGATCGCCGGCCTGATGGTGTCGCTGCGCGCGAAGGGTGAGACCGTCGAGGAGATCGCGGGCCTGGCCGCCGCCATGCTGGAACACGCACGCCCGATCGACCTGCCGCGGGAAGCGGTCGACATCGTCGGCTCGGGTGGGGACCGAGCCAACACCGTCAACGTGTCGACGATGGCCGCGCTGGTGATCGCCGCCGCGGGCGGGCGCGTGGTGAAGCACGGGAACCGGGCCGCTTCGTCCGCCTGCGGCACCGCCGACGTCCTGGAGGCCCTCGGTGTGGTGCTCGACCTGGCGCCCGAGCAGCAGCAGGCCGTGTTCGACGAGGTCGGGATCGTGTTCCTGTTCGCCTCCTTCTACCACCCGTCGTTACGGCACGCCGCCATCCCCCGTCGCGAGCTGGGCATCTCCACGACGTTCAACTTCCTGGGGCCCCTCGCCAATCCGGCGCGTCCGGTGGCCCAGGCGGTCGGGGTGGCCGACCGACGCATGGCCGCGCTCGTCGCCGGCGTGCTCGCCGGACGCGGCAACCGCGGGCTGGTGTTCCACGGGGGGGACGGTCTCGACGAGCTCACCACCACGACCACGAGCGACGTCTGGGTCGTCTCGGGCGGCCGCAGTGTGTCGACGACGCTCGATCCCGCCGAGCTGGGGCTCGCCCGGGCGCGGCGGGAGGACCTGCTGGGCGGCGGACCCGAGCACAACGCGGCCGTGGTTCGTGAGGTGCTGGCCGGGCGTCCGGGCCCGGTCCGGGACATCGTCCTTCTCAACGCGGCCGCGGGGTTGCTGGCGTACGACGGACCGGACCCCGACCGGCCGCTGACGGAGCAGTTGGCGACGGCGTTCGTCCGGGCCGAGCGAGCGGTGACCGACGGGTCGGCGGTGCGGCTGCTGGACCGCTGGGTCGAGTCGACCCGCACTCTGGCCGCGCGACTCTGAGCGTTCAGAGCAGCCGGTCCAGGAGGAGCGCCACGAACGGACCCGCCCAGAGGCTCGGGCCGTAGGCGAACTCGCCCCGGCCGCGCCACGCCAGGCGCAGCACGCCCCAGACGGCCCCGATGATCGTCCCCAGCAACGGGGCCCACAGCCCGACCTGGGCCGACACGGGTGCGCACACCGCTCCCGCGGCCGCCATGAGCCGGACGTCGGCGTAGCCGATGCCGCCCCGGGTCAGACGGTGGAAGAGGTCGAAGAAACCGCCGGTGAGCACCGCGCCGGCCAGCCCGGCGACGGCGATCCAGGGGTTCGCGGTGGCGAGCGCCCAGGCGAGGACGCCGCCCGCCGCGAGCACCAACATCGCCAGCGTCACGGGGTACGGGATCCAGGTCGTCGCACCGTCGATGGCGATCGCCAGCGCGCCGGGGGCGACCAACGCCGTCCAGGCCGCCCAGGCGACCGGGGGGAGGGCTCCGTAGGCGATCAGGCCGGCGCCCAGCGCGAGGAGCCCCACCAGCAGCGCGAAGCGAGGGGTGGCCAGGGCGGCGAAGTCGACCGCGGCGGCGTCCCCAGGGGCGGCGCCGGGTTCGGGCCCGCCCAGCCACCTCAGCACGGGCGTGGTGGCGGCGGCGGTGGCGGCGGCGACGGCCGCGGCGAACAGGATCGGCAGCCAGGTCACGGTTCCCGAGCGTAGCGTCAGGCGGCGCGCCGCGGCCGCCCGGGCAGATCCGAGCGGGCCGCCTCCGTGAGCGCGAGGAGCGCCCGCACCTGCAGGTCGACCAGGGCGGGCACGTGGCGCGCGTTCCCGCTCACCAGGCTCGCCAGCTGCGCCCGCGACAGGTGGAGGCGGTGGGCGAGGGCGTCCGTCGACCAGCTGTGGCTGCAGAGCCGCCGGGCCGCGCGCCGACTCGGCTCGGCGGCGACGGTGGTGGTGCGGAGGGCGTCGAGGAAGCCGGCGTCGATGGCGAAGAGCCGGCGGGCGAGACGCCCGCTGATCCGCTGCACCCGCCGGTCGGGTCGGGGGTCGAGCAGGTGCCCGATCACTCCCAGCGGGAGTCCGGCGTGCACCGCGACCACCGCCCAATGCACGCCGGCGCCTGCGCACACGTGGTTGAGGTGCGCTCGGAACGGCGCGGCCGACACCCACTGCTGGTCATTCATCGCGAGCCTCCTGGCGAAGGGGACGAGTCCCCTCAGGAAACCGCGCACGCGGCGAACGGGGAATGGGGAGAACTCCCCATGCGGGGCCCGGTCGCCACGGCAACGGGGGCACGGCCCGATCGGCCGTGCCCCCGTTCGTGTCGGACGGATCAGCGCTGGGCCTTGGTGAACCCCGCCGCCTGGGCCGCCTCCTCGGAGGAGAACCACACGTCGGCGATCGTGCGGTCGTAGCCGCCGGAGCCCTGCACGTGGTACTTCATGGACCGCTCGTTGCCCTTGATGACGTAGTCGGCGGGGGGTTCGCTGCCCACGTAGGAGCCCTCGCCGTAGGGGCTGACGACGAACGGGTCCCCGCCCTCGTCCGCCGGGCTCGCCGGCTCGGTCACGGCCCGCCGCGGGCCCTCCTCGGCCGCCTGCTCGGGGGCGGGCTCTTCGGTCGGAGCGGGCCGGTAGGCCGGGCTCGGCTCGTGCGGCTGCCAGCCGCTGTCCTCCGGGGCGAGGAACCGCTTGACCGCGTAGACGATGCCGGCCAGCAGGCCGCCGGCCAGCACCAGGCGCAGCAGGGTCTGCCCCAGGGAGCGCTTGGCCTCCGGCTCCGGCAGGGTCAGGTCGCCGGCCAGTGCGGCGCGGGCGGCCTTGAGCCGCTTCTTCGCCTCCTTGGTCTGCGGCAGTGCGTTGACGTTCTCGTAGGCGTCCGTGAGCTTCGGCAGCACGTCGTGGCTCAGCCGGTCGCGGCCCTCCTCGACGAGCGGTTCGACGCGGGCGAGCGCCTCGTCGACCAAGGGTTGCAGCCGCTCGCGCGCGTCCTCCAGACGCGGCTGGAGGCGGTCGCGGGCCTCTTCCAGGTAGGGGTGCAGGCTCTCCCGCGTCTCGGCGGCGAGACGGGCGATCTTCGGCTGCACGTCCGCCGCGAGGTGCTCGAGCCGGGGCTGGAACGAGTCCCGGGCTTCGGCAGCCAGGTGGACGCCCCGCTCGCCCAGGTCCTTCGCCCGCGGCTGCACGTAGTCGGCGACGTTGGTCGCCAGGTCGCGCACCTTGGGGGTCACGTAGTCCGCCAGGTCGCGGGCGCGGGGGGCGATCACCTCGCCGGCCAGGCGTGCGGCGTCGGTGCCCAACTGGGCGAGATCGGCCTTGATGTCCTGGGCCAGGTCATGGGCGTCGTCGCCGATGACTGCGGTGTGCTTCTTCTTCACGGGTCCTCCCGATGTTGGTCGCGTGGTCGCGAGACAAGACGCGTGGTCGCGTGCTGTCCAACCTACCCCGCCGCTCCGTCGCCGGACACGGGCGCCGATCCCGGATTGGTCACCGTCTGCCAAGATGGAGCGGAACGTCATCCCCAGAAAGGACGCCCTCGTGGCTCAGACCGCAACGCTGCACACCAACCATGGCGACATCGTCATCAACCTGTTCAACGACCAGGCCCCCGCGACCGTTGCCAACTTCGTCGGCTTGGCCACCGGCACCAAGGAGTACCGCGATCCCGCGACCGGCCGGCCCACGACCGGACGGTTCTACGACGGGCTGGTGTTCCACCGCATCATCGACGGCTTCATGATCCAGGGCGGCGACCCCCTCGGGAACGGCACCGGAGGGCCGGGCTACAAGTTCGGCGACGAGTTCCACCCCGACCTCTCGTTCGACCGCCCGTTCCTGCTGGCCATGGCGAACGCGGGCCCGGCCACCAACGGCTCCCAGTTCTTCATCACCGTGGTGCCCACGCCGCACCTGAACTTCCGGCACACCATCTTCGGCGAGGTGGCCGACCAGGCGAGTCGCGACGTGGTCCTGGCGATCGCCCGGGTCCGCACCGGGCGTATGGATCGCCCGATCGAGCCCGTGGTCATCGAGTCGGTGGAGGTGGCCGGCGAGGCCTGAGCTCCGAACCGGCGGGGCCGGCGCCCGGACGTGGGACGCCGGCCCCCGCCGGCGCGTCCGGAGGGTCAGCCCCCCAGGGAGAAGGCGGTCTCCAGGTCGTGGGAGGAGTAGGCGCGGAACGCGATGTGGGTCTCGGTACCCAACACGCCGGCCACCTTGTTGATCCGCCCGGTGACGACCTCGGCGACGTCGTCGTGGTTGCGGACGCGCACGATCGCGATCAGGTCGATGGCGCCCGTCACGGAGTAGACCTCCGTGACCCCGTCGATCGCCGCGACCTGTTCGGCCACCTCGGGGATGAGTGAGACCTCGGCATCGATGAAGACAATCGCGGTGATCATGACCGTCATCCTAGGAGGTGCTCCCGCAGCGAGGCGTCGTCGACGCCGCCGAAGAGTGGCCAGGCCCACTCGCCGTCGATCTCCATGATCCGGACGCCGGGCTGTTCGAGCCAGGCCGCGATCCGTTCGGTCTCCTCGACCAGCGCGGCGGGTTGGGGGCCGACCGCCGCCCGGACCGCCTCCGCCGCGGCCACGGCGTCCCGGGCGACCGCCCGGGGCGGCTCGCCCGGTCTGGCCAGGGCGGCCGCCGCGAGGCGTCCGTACCGGATGACGTGGATCTCCCAGCCCGCCGGAACGCTGCGCGCAGCGACGATTTGGGGGCACGCCGCCAGCGAACCGACCCGGTGGTGCCGGATGGAGGAGCGCACCAGGGCGCGGAGCCGGTCCCGGAGGATGGCCGCCTCCTCGAACCGCTCCGCCGACACGAGGACGCGGAGCCGGTCTCGTCCCGCGTCGAGCACCGGCCGCAGGTCGGGGCCCAGGCACTTCCGCACCCGGTCCACGATGGCGGCGTACTGGGCCGGTGAGACCCGCCCGTCGCAGGGCGACGCGCACCGGCCCATCTCGCCGAGCGCGCAGGCGGCGGAGGGCCGGGCCGGTGAGAGTCGGGCGGTGCACTGGCGGATGGGCACGGCGTCGTAGAGCGCCAGGAGGACCTGCTCGGCGACGGGGCGGCTGCTCAGGGGGCCGAAGTAGTGCGCCCCGTCGTCGCCCACCCGGCGGGTCACCGACAGTCGAGGATAGGGCTCGCGGGTGACCTTCAGCCAAACCTGCCGCTCCGGGAACTTCGAGCGGCGGTTGTAGCGCGGGCGGTGCGCGTCGATGAGCCGCAACTCGAGCACCTCGGCCTCCAGGGCGGTGCGGCACACGGTCGCGTCCACACCGGAGGAGACCCGCACCATCTCCTCCATGCGTGGCCGCTTCTCGGCGGCCGTGAAGTACGAGCGGACCCGCGCGCGCAGGTTCACGCTCTTCCCCACGTACAGCACCTCGCGGCGGACCTCCCCGTCGTCGGCGGGCAGGTCGGCGTAGAACCGGTAGACGCCCGCCGCCGCGGGCAGGTCGCCGGCCCACACCCGCTTCGCCCGGCGTTCGGGAGAGACACCGCGCAGGAACTCCGTCAGGTCTTCCATCGTGTCGACGCGGAGCGAGCCCACGCGCTCGAGCAGGCCGTGCAGCACGGCGACGGTGGCTCGGGCGTCGGTGAGGGCGCGATGGTTGGGCTGCTCGGTCACCCGGAAGTGGCGCGCGAGCGTCGCCAGCTTCACGTCGGGGCACTCGTCGCGGGTCAGGACGCCGCGCGCCAACTGGACGGTGTCCACCACCTCCCAGTCGGGCCAGTCGTACCCGTGGGTGGCGCAGGCTCGCCTCAGGAAGCCGACGTCGAAGCGGGCGTTGTGGGCCACGAGGACGCAACCGCGGGCGAACTCCAGGAAGGCCGGTAGCACCTCCGCCAGCGGCGGCGCCTCGGCGACCATCGCGTTGGTGATCCCGGTCAGCACCGAGATCAGCGCGGGGATGCCGACGTGCGGGTTCACGAGCGTCTGGAACTCGCCGGTCACCTCCCCGCCGCAGACCCGGACCGCGCCGATCTCGGTGATCGCGTCGCTCGCCGCGCTGCCGGTGGTCTCCAGGTCGACGACACAGAACGGGGTGGTGCTGAGGTGGCGGCCCAGATCGGCGAACGAGGGCTGGCAGACGGACGCGGCGGACATGCTGCGGACGCTACGCGGACCCTCCGACGATTCCGCTCGCGGCGGGCTGCCACCGCAGAAGTGTCCGAGGCGGCCACCAGGGTGGTCCCGTGACCTCTCTTGTTGTGGACTGCGATCGCTGCCGGGCCCGTGGCCCGGCCTGCGGGGACTGCGTCATCTCCGCGCTGCTGGGGGAGCCCGCCGAGTGTCGGACGCTCGACGCCGAGGAGCGGCGCGTGCTCGGCCTGCTCGCCGACTCGGGGCTGCTCCCTCCTCTCCGGCTGGTGACCCCGCTCGCCGCGGCGCCCCCGGACGAGGGGGACGGCGCGGCGCGCTGGGCGTGACGGTCGGGCAGCCCTCCGCTCGGGGGGGCGACCGGGGTGCGGGTGGGGCGCGGTGGTCGTCGACGACGGCCCGGCCGGGTCGCACACCGGGCCGGTGGAGGGCGCGGTCGGGGCCGTGGACGGCAACAATACTGAGATCAGTTTCGCAAACGGCTGAGATGAGGTTAAGCTTCCTCTCAGGAACCTTCCGGCTTTCTTCCTCGTCGCGCCGGGGGCTTCCCTCTTGGGACCAGAAGGAGAACTCTCAGTGCTGACTCGTGGCCGGAAATTGGTGGTAACCATGGCCGTCTCCACGTTGGCGACGTCCTTGGCCTTGGGGGGCGCCACGATCGCGAGCGCCGATCCGGCGTCCGATCTCAGCAGGGCGCAGGCCATCGCGGCCACGGCCGACCAGGCGGTGGCCGCCGCCCAGAAGGAGCTCGACCGCCTGCACGAGGAGCTGGGCGCCATCGAGGAGGAGTTCGCCCAGGCCCGGTTCGCCGAGCAGGCGTCCCGCGAGCGGGCCGACGCGCTGTCCGCCGACGTCTGCGCCCAGCAGGCCAAGGTCGACGAACTGCGCGCCCAGGCCGCCGACATCGCCCGGGCGTCCTTCCAGAACGGTGGCGTGGACACCACCACCCAGTTGTTCGTCTCGGGCGACCCCGAGTCCTTCCTGAAGCAGATCTCGACGGTCGCCAAGGTCGACGAGAACATGAACGCCGTCATGCAGCGGTTCCAGGCCGAACAGGCCAACCTGGCCGACCTCAAGCGCGCCGCCGACGCCGAACTCGCCAAGGCCAGCGAGGCCACCGCGAAGGCGGCCGAGCTCGAGGCTCGCGGCAAGAAGAACGTCGCCGACGCCCAGGCCGTTCTCACCCGCCTCACCGCCGAGCAGCGGCAGGCCCTTGCCGACGTCGAGGCCGCCGCGAACGCGGCCGCCGAAGCCGCGGCCGCCGCCGCAGCGGACGACGCGCCGTCGCAAGCGGCCGCCTCGTCGTCGACCTCCGCCTCGACCGCCCGCACCACGACCGCCGCGGCGACGACGTCCTCCGCTTCCTCCTCCTTCGGCACCGGGGCGGCCTCGAGTTCCGCCGCCGCCCAGGCGGTGGCGTACGCGCGGTCGAAGCTCGGCTACCCCTACGTCTGGGCCGCCGAGGGTCCCAGCGCCTTCGACTGCTCCGGCCTGGTGGTGGCGGCCTACCGCTCCGCGGGCGTCTCGCTGCCGCACTCCTCGCTCACGCTGTCCCGGATGGGCACCTCGGTGTCGCGGTACGAGCTGCGGCCGGGCGACCTGATCTTCTGGTACAACCCGGTGCACCACGTCGCCATCTACGAGGGCAATGGCAACATGATCCACGCGCAGAACCCCAGTGTCGGCGTGGTGCGCACGCCCATCAGCCAGTGGCTGGGCTACGGCATCTACTACGCCGGGGCCAAGCGGGTCGGCTGACCATCCCCCGGCACCGCCTCGTGCGCCGCCGCAGCCTCCTGGCTGCGGCGGCGTCGGCGTCCCTGGCCGGTTGCCGGCCCGCCCGGACGCCGGACCGCCTCACCGAGGATCTGGGCCGGGCCCTGACCGGCGGCGACCGGTCGTCCTTCGTCGATTGCTTCGCCGCCCCCGCAGAGGCCCTCGCCGACAGGCTCTGGCGCAACTGGACGGCCCTGCGGGTCGAGCGCCCCGCCTGGGACGGCGCGACGATCCGGGTGCGGTGGCGCGCTCCCGGCGAACGCGAGGGGGCCGTCGAGACCCTGTCCATCGCGTTCTCCGGGGGCAGGATCGGGGCGCTGGTCCCCACCGGGCCGACGCCCCTGTGGCTGCCGGGTCCCCTCACGGTCCGGGCCGCGCCCGGGGCGGCACTGCTCGCCGACGCCGACGTCCCGGACGCCGTAGCCGGCGCCTGGCTCCGCGCCGCCGGCGAGGCGTCCAGGATCGTGGCCTCCGCGGGGCTGGCCGGTGCCGCCCGGCAGTGGGACGGCGTCCTGGTCGTCGGGCTGCCGGGGACGACCGAGGCCTTCGCCGACACCGCCGGGCTGGCGGCCGCGCAGGCCGCGGCCACCCAGGCGGCCACCGTGATGGCGGACGCAGGCTCGGCGCCCCGCGTCACGCTCCACCGATCCGGGACCGCGGCCCTCGACCCCGCCGGCCGCCGGGCCGTCCTGGTGCACGAAGGCGTTCACGCGGCGACGCGGTCCGCGGTCTCGGCGGCCCCCCTGTGGCTGGTCGAGGGCGTCGCCGAGTCCGTGACCGCCGCCGCAGACCCGGCGACGCGCGCCCGCAACGCGACCCTGCTGGCCGCGGCCGACCGGCCGACCGGACTGCCCACGCGAGCCGACCTGGACGGGCCCGCCGCCGACGTCGCCTACGCGCGGGCGGCGCTCGCCGTCGACGCGGCGAGCGCACGCTGGGGGCGTCCCGCGGTCATGGCGTGGCTGGCGGACTGGACGGCGCCGGGCCGCCCGGACGAAGCGGAACTGGCGGACGCCTTCCTGACGGCGGCGCCGGGCTAGTCGGTGGGCGGATCGCCGGCCTCGGCCGCGATGAACTCGAGGGTCTTCTCGACGATGAAGTCGGCGTCGTTGTCCATCGTGGCGACGTGGTAGCTCTGCGTCAGCACGTGCTCGGTGATCGACAGCGACGACACCTGGCGGCGGATGAGCGCGACGGAGGTCGGGGGAACCACGTGGTCCTCGGCGGACCGGAAGATCAGCAGCGGGCAGTGCACCAGGTCGAGGTAGGGGCGCACCGAGGCCCACAGGCGGTTCATCTCGGCGGCCGCCGCCGTCGGGGTGCGCTCGTAGGCGCCCTCGTCGATGTCGCGCACCGCGTCGTTGGCGATGCCCCGGGTGCTGGGCACGAGGTACTTCAGGACGCCGGCGAAGGGCAGCAACGGGTTCGCGGCGGTGAGCGCCGGGTTCACCAGGGCGAGGCCCGCGACGTCGTCGGGGCGGCGTTGGGCGAGCATCAGCCCCAGCGCGCCGCCCATGGACAGCCCGGCGACGAACACCCGGTCCGTCCGGCGCCGCAGTTCGGACAACTCGTCGTCCACGCTGTCGTACCAGTCGCGCCACGAGGTGCGGGCCAGGTCCCGCCAGTGCGTGCCGTGCCCGGGCAGCCGGGGGAGGGCGACGGTGTGCCCGGCGGCGGCGGTCCGCTCCGCCCAGTCCCGCAGGGAGGCCGGGCTGCCGGTGAAGCCGTGCACGAACAGGACGCCGGTGGCACCGCCGGGGCTGTGGAAGGGCTCGCTGGACGGTCGCTGCGGCATGGCGGCATCTTAGGGACCGGCGCCGCCCCTGTCGCCTGGCCCGCGTCCGGGGGACGGCGGCACCGCTAGACTTCGACGCGCCGAGCCCGAGGAGATCGCCTGTGTCCTGGTACACGTTCTTCAAGTACGCCCTGGTGCGCCCGTTCGTCACCCTCGCCTACCGGCCCCGGGTGGTGGGCGAGGAGAACATCCCCGCCAGCGGCCCGGTGGTGCTGGCGTGCAACCACACCTCGGCGACCGAGACCTACATGATCCCCGCGATGATCCGCCGGCAGGTGACCTACCCGGCCAAGGCCGAACTGTTCCGCGGGCGCAAGGGCATCAAGGGCCTCCCCTCGCGCGTCGTCGCCTGGGCCGTGAAGGCGGTCGGCCAGGTGCCACTCGACCGCTCGGGGGGACGCAGCTCCCTCGAGGGGCTCGGGCCGGTCCTCGAGGTCGTCCGGAACGGAGGGGTCGCCGGCATCTTCCCCGAGGGGACGCGCTCCCCGGACGGTCGGCTGTACAAGGGCAAGACCGGGGTGGCCCGCCTCGCCCTCGCCGCGGGGGCGCCGGTCGTGCCGGTCGCGGTCACGGGCGCCGAGGAGACCGGCCGGTTGTTCGGGCTGATCCCGATGGCCAAGAACCCGACGATCCGGTTCGGCCGGCCGCTGGACTTCAGCCGCTACACCGGCTGCCAGGAGGACCGGGAACTCGTCCGCTGGGTGACCGACGAGATCATGAACGCGATCCGCGAGTTGTCGGGCCAGACCTACGTGGACGCCTACGCCACCTCGCTCAAGTACGGGGGGCTCACGATGGCCGAGGCGGACGCCCGCGTGCGAGACCGTCCCGGAGGCGGCCCCGCCCCGGAGCCCTGCCGGGACTGAGCGGCCGCGGAAGGGGGGAGCGGACAGCGTCGGCGTCCCCCGGGGCCCGCGTTACCATGGCCGTCGTGCCCGATGTGATCCCCTCCCTGGCCGACCTGCACGCCCGCGGCGCCGAGCAGCAACCGGAGTATGCCGACCCGGCCGAGGTCGCCCGGGTGGTGGCGCTGCTGCGGCGGCGTCCGCCGTTGGTCTTCGCCGGCGAGGTCGACGCCCTGCGGCGCCGGATCGCCGAGGCGGCGGCCGGGCGGGCATTCATCCTGCAGGCCGGTGACTGCGCCGAGACGTTCGCCAACGTCACGGCCCTCAACATCAAGAACAGCCTGCGTGTGCAGCTGTCGATGGCCCTCGTGCTCCAGTACGCGGCCCAGGTGCCGGTGGTGAAGCTGGGCCGCATCGCCGGGCAGTACGCCAAGCCGCGCAGCAGCGGCACCGAGACGCGCGGCGGGGTGACGCTGCCGTCCTACCGCGGCGACGCCGTCAACAGCCTCGAGTTCGACGCCGACCTGCGCCGCCACGACCCGCTGCGTCTCGTCGAGGTCTACAACGCCTCGGCGGCGACCCTCAACCTGGTGCGCGCCTTCGTCGACGGAGGCTTCGCCGACCTGCGCACGGTCCACTCCTGGAACTCCGACTTCGTCCGCACCTCGCCGATCGAGGCGCGCTACGAGTCGCTGGCCGCCGAGATCGACCGCGCCCTGGCGTTCATGATCACCTGCGGCATCACCGACGACGAGCTGCGGACCGTGCACTACTACGCCTCCCACGAGGCGCTGCTGCTTGAGTACGAGCACGCGCTAACCCGGATCGACTCCCGGACCGGGACCCCCTACGACACCTCGGGCCACATGCTGTGGATCGGGGAGCGCACCCGCCAGTTGCAGGGGGCCCACGTCGAGTTCCTGTCCCGGCTGCGGAACCCGATCGGGGTCAAGATCGGCCCGTCGGTCACCCCGGGGGACGCCGTGGCCCTGGCCGAGCGGCTCGATCCGGATCGTGAGCCGGGCCGGCTCACGATGATCTCGCGGATGGGCGCCGACCGCATCCGCGACGTGCTGCCGCCGATCGTCCGCGCGGTCGAGGCCACCGGCCGGAAGGTGGCCTGGGTGTGCGACCCGATGCACGGCAACACCTTCTCCTCCTCGTCGGGCTTCAAGACTCGGTCCTTCGACCGGGTGTGGGCGGAGGTCACCGGCTTCTTCGACGTGCACTCCGAACTGGGGACCTGGCCCGGGGGCGTCCACATCGAACTGACCGGCAACGACGTCACCGAGTGCGTGGGCGGGCTCGACCAGATCGACGAGCGCCACCTCGGTGACGCCTACGAGACGGCCTGCGACCCCCGCCTCAACCGCTCGCAGTCCCTCGAGCTCGCGTTCTACCTCGCCCAGCGGCTGACCGACGAGGCCATCAAGCGCGACAACCCGATTCAGGCCTTCGAACCGAAGGAACTGGCGTGACCGTCGTCGATCTGCGCAGCGACACGCTGACCGCGCCCACCTCCGGGATGCGCGCCGCGATGATGGACGCCCCGGTCGGCGACGACGTCTACGACGAGGACCCGACGGTCCGGGCCCTGGAGGCACGGGTCGCCGCCCTGCTCGGCCACGAGGCGGGCCTGTTCACCGCGACCGGTTCGTTGGCCAACCAGCTCGGCATCGCCCTGCACGTCGCGCCCGGCTCCGAGGTGCTCTGCGACGCGCGGGCCCACATCGCGCGCGCCGAGCTGGGGGCGCACGCCGCGCTGCACGGCGTCACGATGCGCACCTGGGTGACCAACGACGGCGTCGCCGACGCCAGCCAGATCACCAACCTGATCGAGCCGGACGCGGGTCCCTTCCTGGTGTCGACGTCGTGCGTGGCCCTGGAGAACACCCACAACTTCGGCGGTGGCACGATCCAGCCGCTGCCCGGCCTGCAGCGCGTGAGCCGCATCTGTGGCGACCTCGGCGTGGCCCGGCACCTCGACGGGGCGCGCCTGTGGAACGCGCACGTCGCCACCGGCGTGCCGCTCGACGTCTACGGCCGGCTGTTCGACACGGTCAGCGTCTGCCTGAGCAAGGGGCTGGGCGCCCCGGTCGGCTCGGTGCTGGTCGGTTCGCGGGAGGCCATCGGCCGGGCGCGGGTGCTGCGGAAGCGGCTCGGTGCCGGCTGGCGCCAGGCCGGCATCCTGGCGGCCGCCGGACTCTACGCCCTGGATCACCACATCGGACGCCTCGCCGACGACCACGCCGCCGCCGAGGCCTTCGCGGCGGCGGTGGAGGAGCGCGCCCCCCGGTCGGTCAAGGACCCGGAGACCAACATCGTGCTGGTCTCCGCCGAGAAGATGAAGGCCGCGAAGCTCGTGGCGCTGGCGGCCGACCGCGGCGTCCGGCTCTCGGCCGTCGGACCCAAGCTCGTCCGGGCGGTCACCCATCTGGACGTGACGGTCGAGGACTGCGCCAGGGCCGGTGCGATCGTGGGGGAGATCCTGGCCGGTCGCTGACCCGCCGCCGATCAGCCCACGGCGACGGTGATCGGCTGCCCCTGGGTCAGGCGCCGTCCGGGGCCGGGGTCGGTGCTGACCACGGTGCCGGGGATCGGGGCCGGGGTCGGGGACGCCACGACCGTGACGACGAACCCCGCGGCCTGGAGTTTGGCGACGGCCGAGGCGGCGTCCAGCCGACGGACGTCGGGGATCGTCACCGAGCCGGGACCCCGCGACACCGTCAGCTTCACCGACTCGCCCTTGCGCACCTGCCCGGCGGCCGGGCTCTGGGCGATGATGAGGCCCTTGGCGACCGTCGGCGAGTACTGCTCGGTCACGCCGACCTTGAACCCGGCGTCCGTCAACTGCCGTTGGACCTCGGTGACGGGGCGGCCGATCACGGCCGGCAGGTCCGCGGGTTCGGGGCCGCGGGAGAGCACGAAGTCGACCGCGCCGCCGCGGCGCAGGCCGGTCCCGGCGCTCACCGACTGGCGCACGACCTGCCCGGCGGCGGCCTTGGCGTCGTAGGCCTCCGTGATCGCGCCGGCGGACAGGCCGGCGTCGGCGAGGAGCCGCAGCGCCTCGTCGCGGGTCCGGCCGGTCAGGGCGGGCACATCGAACAGCCGGGGACCCTGCGACAGGTAGACGATGACGGTCGCGCCCGGGTCGAGCCGCGTGCCCGCGGCCGGGTCGCTGCGGGTGCCGACGCCGGCGGGCACGGTGTCGGAGAACTCGCGGACGAACTGAACGGTCAGCCCGGCCCCCGTGACGGCGGCCTGGGCCTCGGGCTGGGGGAGGCCGGCCGTGACCGGGACGGCCGGGAGGCGTCCGACCGTCACCCACCAGCCGCCGAACACCAGCGCGACCACGACCGCGACCGAGGCGAGGGCCGCAGCCAGACGGCGGCGCCGGTACACCGGAGCGTCGAGCCAGGCGCTGCGGGGCGGCACGGCCCCCGTGCGGGACGGCGGCGAGGCCGGCGAGATCGGCTCGGGGCTGTCGGAGAAGTACGGCGGGCCGTCGTCGACCATGTCGAAGGTGGGGGAGGCCACGTTGTTCGGCATCGTCAGGATCTCGCGGGTCGCGGCCCGGGGAGCCGCCGGGGGCGCGGTCCGGTCCGGCTCCCGCTCGCCGGCCGCCGGGTCAATCCGTCGGCCGCGACCCGCCGGGGTCGCCCCCACGAGTTGGGGCAGCGGGGCGGCATCGTCGTCGGCCTGCCGCCGCGAGGCGCCCAGCACGAACGCGCGCGGCGCTCGCAGCTCGGCGCCCGGGTGGGCGCACACGTCGCGGGCGGCCCGGACCTGCCGCAGCAGGACGCCGGCGTCGGCCGGCCGGGCCGACGGCGTCCGGGAGGTTGCGGCCCGGACGAGGTCGTCGAGGATGCCCGGGACCGCCGCCCCCTGAACCCCGGACGCCGACGGCACCGGCACGTCCTCGTGGACGTGGGCGTAGGCGACCTGGATCGGGGTGCGGTTCGGGAAGGGCTTCCGGCCGGTGAGCAACTCGTACAGCAGGATGCCGAGCGAGTAGACGTCCGACCGCGGGCTCGCCTGCCCCCGCGACACCAGCTCGGGCGCGATGTAGCTGACGGTCCCAATCACGACGCCGCCTTCGGCCACGGTGGCGGCGGTCACCGGGCGCGCCAGGCCGAAGTCGGCGACCTTCACCTGCCCGGCGTCGGAGATGAGCACGTTCTCGGGTTTGACGTCCCGGTGGATCAGCCCGGCGTCGTGGGCGTGCGCCAGGGCCGCGACAACCGGCTCGTACAGCTGCAACGCGTGCGCCGGCTCGAAGGGGGCCTCGAGAGTGATGAGCTGACGCAGCGTGATGCCGCGCACGTACTCCATGACGATGAAGGGCCGGCCGTCGTCGACGCCCTGGTCGAAGACCCCGACCACGTGCGGATGCGAGAGCAGCGCCGCCGCCCTGGCCTCGGTGTCGAAGCGGGCCGCCACGTCGGAGGGGTCGTCCAGGCCCGGGTGCATCACCTTGACCGCGACGGTGCGTGAGAGCCGGAGGTCGACGGCCTCGAACACGGTGGCCATGCCGCCGCGGGCGATCCGTCGGACGATCTGGTAGCGATCGCCCAGGGTCTGACCCAGGAGGGGGTCTCCTGTACGCACGTTCGTCAACTCTTCTCGGGCACTGGTCGGGGAAGGAGGCCGATGCCGAACCTGCGGCCACTCTAGGCCCCCGCCTCGGCGGGGCAGGGCCGCGACCCGCCGGAGGGGGAGCTTTATGCTGTCGCCCGTGACCGCACTGTTGGGGCTCGCCACCCGGCTCAAGACCGCCCGCCTGCTGCTCGTGACGGACGCCCGCGCGGCGACCGGAGACCTCGCCGCCTTCGCCGAGGAGGCGTTCGCGGGCGGGGTGGACATCCTGCAACTGGCCGATCCCGCCCTGGACGAGACCGCTTCGCTCGGGGCGTTGACGACGCTGCGCTCGGTCGCCCTGCGCCGGCAGCGGATCGTCGCGGTCACCTCGGACGCCGACCTGGCCGGCGAGTTCGGGGCCGACATGCTGGTGCTGTTGGACGACGCGTCGTCGGCGGACCGGGCGCGCCGCCGGCTGCACCGCTACGCCCTGATCGGGCGGTCGTGCCGGGGGACGGCCGACATCGACGCGGCCCTCGCCGATCCGGACGTGGACTTCCTCATCGTCACCGCCACCCCCGCCGCCGTGCGGCACGCGGCCGCGGCCGCGCCCCAGGGCGACCCGGAGGCCAAGCCCTGGTTCGCGGCCGGCGGGCTGACGGCCGCCGACGTCGGGGAACTGGCCGCCGCCGGCTGTCGGCGGGTGGCGGTGTCGCGGGCCATCACGCGGGCGGCCGATCCCAGGGCCGCCGCCGCGGCCCTCGCCGACGCGCTCGACCGGGCCTGGGCCGACGATCCGGCCATGGAGCGGGTCCGCTTCGCGGCCTTCCGCTCCGGACGCCTCGCGGGCGCGGGGACGCGGGGGAGCGGCGAGGAGGACCTGGCCGCCCCGGACGCGGGCGACGGCTTCGGGTCGTTGACCAACCCGTTCAAGGGCGTGGCACCGCCGCCGGCCACCGCCCCGCGGCTGCCCGAGGCCTGAGCGTCGAGCTCCGGTCCCGACCGGACGCCTCAGCGTCCGGTCACCAGCGCCACGATGAGGGCCGCCCAGAACAGGCCGCCCACGAAGAAGAACAGCCCCAGGAGGCCGAGCAGCAGCGGGCCGGCGACGCGGTCCAGGGCGGGCGGCTCCAGGACCGCCCGGAGGGCGTCCCGCGGGTCGTGCCAGACGCGCACGGGCGAGCCGAGCGGACGCCCCGAGCGGTAGTGGCCATGCGGGTCGGGGATCACCCGGTGTCGGCCGCCGTCCGGCAGCGGGTACTCGACGATGTCGACCACCCCGTGCGCGTCCCGGCCGTGCTCGACGACGCGGCCCACGACCGGCGTCCAGCGCCGGGGGGCCGTGACGGTCCAGAGCCGCACCCCCGACCAGCCGAGGAGGACGATCCCGGGCACGATCATCACCAGCGGCCCCAGCAGTTCCACCATCAGAAGGCTCGCCTCACGGCGGCGGTGGCGAGGTTCGCCAGACCGGCGCGGGCGGCGTCCCCCAGCCAGGGAGCCACGTCCAGGGCGGCGAGCGCGGCCGCGTACTCCCGCTCGATGGCCGCCTCCACGTCGGCCTGCGCCCCGCTGTCGACGATGATCTCGCGCGCCCGGTCGACGAGCTCGGCGTCCAGGTCGGCGGCCCCGAACAGCGCCGCGAACTCGCGGGCCGCGGCGTCCGAGGCCCCCGCGAAGGTCTTGACCGCCAGGAGCGTCAGCTTGCCCTCGCGCAGGTCCTCCCCGGACTCCTTGCCGGTCAGGCCCGCGTCGCCGAACACGCCGAGCAGGTCGTCGCGGTACTGGAAGGCGCGGCCGAGCGGCCGGCCGTAGGCCGTGAAGGTCGCCTGCCGCTCGGGAGTCGTGCCGGCGAGGGCCGCCCCGATGTGCAGGGGACGCTCGACGGTGTAACTGGCCGACTTGAACGTGACCACCCTTGAGACGAGGCGCTCGAGTTCGGCGACACCGGCCTCGGTGCGGGTGCGGGTGTAGGGGTCTACCGCCTGCGCGAGGACGTCGAGGTACTGGCCGGCGGTCACCTCGGTGCGGACGGTCTGCAGCCAGGGCGCCGCGGCCGCCAGCGTGGCCGGAGCGAGGCCGGCGTTCTCGAACATCTCGGCCGACCACACCAGCAGCAGGTCGCCGAGCAGGATCGCACCGGCCCGACCGAAGGCCTCCGGCTCGCCGCGGCCGCCGCGCGCCCGGTGGTCGGCCTCGAACTGGCGGTGCGCGGCCGGGAGCCCGCGGCGGGTGTCGGAGGCGTCCATCACGTCGTCGTGGACCAGGGCCGAGACGTGGAGGACGTCGAGGGATGCGGCGGCGGCGAGGACGGCGTCCGGGAGGTCCAGCGAGTCCGCGCAGGCGGCGTGGCCCCAGGCGCAGAACGCCGGGCGGAGCCGCTTGCCGCCGGCCGTGAAGGCGGCCGCGCGGTCGGCCAGCGCCGCCAGCTCGGGCGCCACCTGCTCGCGCAGGAAGGCCGACCGTTCGGCCAGGAATCGCCCGATGGCCGCCCCCACCGCGGACCGGAACTCGGGCGAGACGGGCTGGGTGACGTCGAGGGTGACCATCCTCTGAGCCTAGCCGCCCCCGCCCACCCCGGCGGCCCTAGGGTGGCCGCCATGCAGCGGCCCACGATCGCGGAGCGGCTGAACGAGACGGGCCGCCCGACCTTCAGCTTCGAGTACTTCCCGCCCGCCGACGCGGCCGGCGCGTTCACCCTGCTCGACACCGTGGTCAGCCTCAAGGAACTGCGCCCCGACTGGGTGTCGGTGACCTACGGCGCGACCGGGGCGACAAGGCAGCGCACGTTCGACGCGATCCGGGCGATCCAGCGGCACGGCGGCGTCCGGACCATGGGGCACCTCACGGTGGCCGGCCAGTCGCGGGACGAGGTGGCCGCGGCCGTCGACACCTACGCGGCCCTCGGCGTCGAGCACATCCTCGCGCTGCGGGGCGACATGCCGGAGGGGCCGACCGCGCCGTTCGTGCCGCACCCGGACGGCCTCCGCACCGCCACCGAGCTGGTGCGGCTCATCCGCGAACGCGGCGACCAGCAGATCGGGGTGGCGGCCTTCCCGGACGGCCATCCCGCGCAGTTCGACAAGGACCTCGACGCCCGCATCCTGCTCGAGAAGGAGGAGGCCGGCGCCACCTTCGCCGTCACGCAGCTCTTCTTCCGGGCCGAGTCGTACGTCGAACTGGTCGACCGCTACCGCGCCCTCGGCGGCACGATGCCGATCGTCGCCGGGATCATGCCGGTCACCCACCTGGGCCAGATCCGGCGCTTCCAGGACCTGGCGGGCGCCGGGATGCCCGCGGACCTGACCGCCGCCCTGCAGGCGGCCGCCGACGACCGGGAGCGGTTCCGGGAGGTCGGCATCGCCTGGATGACGCGGCTCTGCGACGACCTGCTCGCCGCCGGGGCCCCGGGGCTGCAGTTCTTCACCCTCAACCGGTCGAAGGCGACGAGCGAGATCCTCGCCAGACTCCGGCGCCTTCCCCCACGTCGAGCGTGACGAGGCGCTGGGTCGGGCGCGTCAGGGCCACATAGAGCACCCGGACGCCGCCCGGCGACTCCGCGACGATCTCGTCGGGCGACACCACCACGACGGCGTCGTACTCGAGTCCCTTGGCCTCGAGCGGGGTCACGAACCAGATCCGGTCGAGGTCGACGGGGTTCATCGCGGCGGACAGGCGCGCGAGCACCGCCGCGCGCAGCCGCTCGATGCGGGACGGGGGCACGATGACCCCCACCGTGCCGGGCACCTCCGAGGTGAGGGCGTCCAGCTGGGCGGCCAGGTCGGTGACCAGCGCGCTCACCGAGGTGCGCAGCAGTTCGGGCTCGACGCCCGTGGAGCGCACCGCGGTCGGAAGATCGGCCTTGGGGTAGGCGCGACGCACCACCTCCGCGGCCAGGTCGAACACCTCCTTGGGGGAGCGGTAGTTGACGCTCAGGCGGAACTCGCGGTGCGGCGCGGTGCCGATCAACTCGCGGACGGCACGGCCCACCTCGTCGAGGTCCGGCCAGGAGCTCTGCGCCAGGTCGCCCACGATCGTCCAGGACGCCTGCGTGCCCCGTCGGCGCAGCATCCGCCACTGCATGGGCGTGACGTCCTGGCTCTCGTCGATCAGGAGGTGGGCGTAGGTGGAGTAGGTGTCCTCGCCGGGGTCCGCCGGCTCGACGGGCCGGGCCAGGAGGTCGGCGGTCGTCACCAGTTCGGCCACGGCGGCGCCCGAGGCGAGGAACAACGTCGGGTCGACGTCCTCGGTCTCGACCGGGACCGGGCCGAGCATCGCCACGAGCTCGTCCAGCAGGGCGGCGTCCGCCACCGACCAGGAGGCGTGATCGCGGTAGGAGGCGGCGAGGGCGTCCTGCTCGGCCGGCGACAGCAACCCCTGGGCGACCCGGGCCACCACCCCGGGGTCGGCCAGCCGGCGTAGCACCTCGGTGGCCACCAGGGGCGGCCACCAGGCGCCGAGGAACTGTCGATAGGCGGCAGAACCGGTGATGAGATCGTCGAGCGCGTCGGCGTCCAACCCCAACTCCTCGGGCACCTGCGCCCGCAACGCCGCCAGCAGCGCCCGTTCCGCGGCGTCCCGGGCCAGGTTGACCTTGTGGTGAGCCAGCACCTGCGCCCGGAGGCGGTCGAGGGCGGCGGCGTCCAGCTTGAGCACGTTGCCCTTGACCGTGGTGCGCAACTCGAGGGGCTCGGCGTCCGGCGCCAACGGCAGGTTGACCAGGTTCTTCAGCACCTGCACCATGCGCAGGCTGCCCTTGACGTTCGCGGCGGCGGCGGAGTCGATCCGGGTGGCGTCCACCTCGGGGAGCACGTCGGTCACCACCGCGCCGATCGCGCGGAGCGTGACCGAGTCCTCCCCCAGCGACGGCAGGACCCGCTCGATGTAGTTCATGAACACCGGCCCGGGCCCGACGACGAGGATGCCGCCGCGCTCGAAGCGGCGCCGGTTCGAGTACAACAGGTACGCGGCGCGGTGCAGGGCCACGACCGTCTTGCCGGTGCCCGGACCGCCGGAGATCACGGTGACGCCGCGGTGGTCGGCCCGGATCGCCTCGTCCTGCTCGGCCTGGATCGTGGCGACGATGTCGCGCATGTGCTTGCCGCGGGCGCGGGACAGGGCCGCCATCAGCGCACCCTCGCCGATGATCGGCAGGTCGTCGCGCTGGTGGGTGGCGTCGAGCAGGTCGTCCTCGATGCCGACCACCCGGTCGCTGCGGCACCGCAGCACGCGCCGCCGCACCACGTCCATCGGCCTGCTGGGGGTGGCCCGGTAGAACGGCTCGGCGGCGGGGGCCCGCCAGTCGATCACCAGCGGCTCGTAGTCCTCGTCGCGGACGCCGATGCGCCCGATGTAGCGCACCTCGCGGTCCTCGTGGTCCAGCCGCCCGAAGACCAGGCCCTCGTGCTCGGCGTCCAGCACGGCGAGCCGCCGGGCGGCCTGGTAGGCGAAGGCGTCGCGCTCGAAGAGGGCGGTCCCGTCCTCCTCGCGGACCCAGGTCTCGCGGTCGGAACGGTAGAGGCCCTGACCGGCGATGGCCGCGCTCCGGGCCGTCCGGGTCGCCTCGTCCAGCCGGGCGTAGACGGCGTCCACGTGAGCCTGTTCGGCGGCGAGTTCCCGAGCCAGGACGTCAGCCGGGACGCCCGAGTCCTGCGTGTAGTGATCGGAGGCGTGGATCAAGAGCGGGGCTTCCTAACGGGGACGAGACCGTCAGTCAAGCCTAGTGCCTCCGTCAACCGGGAGTGCTCGGCGCCCGTCGCCACACCCCGGTGGCGGGGTGCGCGGCTCAGGGCTTGTAGTCGCGGTTCGCGGGCCGGATGTTCTCGCCGGTGAGCGTCTCGTGGGCGGCGTAGACCGCCAGGGCCCCCGCCAGCAACTGGGCCCAGGGCTCGTTGCCGCCGCGGCTCGCGGCGGACGCCGTGAACACGCGCGGCTGCCCGGGGGTGCGGACGGGCGGCAGGCGCAGCAGCGTCCGCGGCCCCTGCCAGCGGACGCCGTAGCCGGCCGTGGGCGTCCGGCGGGTGAAGTCGTGGACGATCACCTCGGTTCCGGTCGGCAGAGCCCGCCGGATCGTGCGGATCGGCCCGTCCGGGGTGTGCCGGACCTCCTCCACCAGGGCCGCGGGGGCCACCTCGTCGGTCACGGTGCGGGACACCGTCGGGGCGAGGGCCGGGCGCAGGCGCGCCAGGGCGTGGCGCCGACGCAGGTCGCCGCCGCCGGCCAGGCGGGCGTGCGTCCAGGGGTTCACGGTGCTGATGATGGCGTCGGCGTGCTCCTCGCCGGCCGCGGTGGTGACCACGCCGGTCCGGAGGCGGAGGGCCGGCGTCCCGGTCAGCACGCGGACGCCGCGGGTGCGGAGCCGCCCGGCGAGGACGTCGAGGATCGCGGTGGCCGGGTGGACCGTCCCGGCGTCGTCGACGAGCACCCAGCGGCCGAACGTGCGCTCGACCGCCAGCCGCGACAGCAGCCAGGCCGGCGTGTCGCGCGGCTCGGAACCGACGAACCGGGCGACGTCGCGCACCAGGTCCGCCAGGTGGGGGTGGTCGAGGCGGCGGGCCACGTCCTCGACCGTCCGTCGCGGATCGAGGACCCGGCGGCGGGACGCGAGCTGGGCGCGGTCCACCAGCTCACCCTCCAGGCCCAGCCCGCGGAGGGCCTGCCAGGTCTCGTCCTGGGTGTCGACGAGGGCCCGCCAGCGGGTCGCGACCGCGGAGGAGTAACGGGCATTCAGCAGGTGCCACTGTTCGCCCCGGTCGGTGGGCCAGTCGAACCGGGTGCCGTCGGCGAAGACGTGGCGGACCGGCGGCGCGCTGACCATGCGCAGGCCGTACGTGCCGAACTCCCGGTCGAACGCCCGCCCCGACTTCCGCAGGAGATCGCGGAGAGGGGCGGGGAAGGGCAGCACCGGGGACCAGACGCCGGGGACGGCGAGCCGCCCGCCGAGCGCGTCCCGGGCCTCGAGGAGCGTCACGGCGTGACCCGCCCGCGCCAGGCGGGCGGCCGCCGCGATGCCGGCCAGCGCCCCACCGACGACGACGATCCGCGACATTGCGTCAGTCTGGCAGACCCGCCTCCGCGCGGGTGCCGGACGCGGCCGTCGCCGGGTCCACCGGGGACGCCGCCCCGGCGGGCCGCGTCACCAGCGTGCTCGCCGCGGCCGCGCTGCCCGGGAACGCCGCCCGGTAGCGCGCCAGCCAGGCCTCGGCGAACGGGGCGGCGTCCGAGCCGGGCACCATCGCCCAGACGCTGCCGCCGAAGCCCGCGCCGAAGGAGGACGCCGCCCGCGCCCCGAGCGCCACGGCGTCCCGGGCGAGCGCGGCGGTCTCGGGCACCTGATTGCCCAGCCGGGTCTCCGCCAGGTGCTGCGACTCGGCGGAGAGGGAGCCGAAGCGGTCCAGGTCGCCGGCGGCGAGCGCCGCCGCGGCGGCGGGGACGAGCCGCTCCGACTCGGCGACGAACTGCTCGACCCGGGCCGCGAGGTAGGCGTCGTCGGCCACCAGGCGGGCGAGGCGGGCGGGGGCGTCCGGGGCCGAGCGGACGGCCGTGGCGAGCGAGGGGTCGGCGCGGCCGGTCGCGGCGTTCCAGCGGCGCAGCGCCTCGGCGGTCGCCAGGGACGCCCGGTTGTAGCGCTCGCGCGCGGCGCCGGTCTTCTCCGCGGCCACCCCGCTGACCGCGACCACGAACGTCCAGCCCTCGGGCCAGCGGACCCGGCGGTGCAGGGCCGCGGGCGCGAAACCGAACTGGCCGAGTTCCCCCGGGGTGGCGCACAGCATCGCCGTGTGGTCCTCGGAGCCGCCCAGCGTGCCGACCCCGGCGTGCCCGGCGAGCCGGCCGAACGAGCGCCCGTTCTCGACGCTGGCCAGGTACGACGCCATCCGTAGCCGGTCGTCCCCGATCGCCTCCCGCCACAGCTCGGTCGCCCGGAACCCGTGGCGGTCGGCCAGCGCCAGGGCGGAGGCGCAGACCAGCGCCGAGGAACTGCTCATCCCCGACGCCATCGGCAGGTCGGAGGCGAGCGTGAGCGTCGTGCCGCCCAGCGGCCCGAAGTTGCGGGTGAGCCGGTCGATCACCGTCTGCAGGTAGCGCGCCCAGTGTCCCGCGGGCAGGTCGACCTCGACCCCTGCCCGCAGCGCGATCGGCTCGGCGAATTCGCTGCTGGAGGCGACGACGGCGTCGCCGTCCGCGGGCGTCGCGAGGGCCGTCACGCCCCGGTCCACGGCGCACACCAGCACGTTGCCGCCCGCGTAGTCGGTGTGCTTCCCGAGCACCTCGATGCGGCCGGGGACCCGCCAGGCGGCCGCGGTCACAGCCGCACCCGCGCGTCCGCCAGCAGCGCGGCCACCGCCGCGACGTCGCCGCGCGCGGACAGGTCGAGCACGCCCTCGGCGGACGGCAACACCGCGAACCGCTCGCCCTGGGCGGTCAGCAGTCGCACGGCGTCCGCGATCTCGAACTCGCCGCGAGCCGACGGGGCGATCCGCCGGCAGGCGTCGAAGACGGCCGGGGTGAACAGCCAGCAGTTCATGCTGACCAGGTGCCCGGGCCCGAAGGCCGCCAGTTGCTCGGGGGTCGGCTTCTCGACGATGTCGACCAGCCGTCCGGAGGCGTCGGCGCGGATCACCGCGAACGCCGCGATGCGGTCGGCGGGGATGTTCGAGTTCGCCACCAGGCCGGCCGGGCTGAACCCGATCGTCGCCGACCCCTCGGCCGCCGCCAGCGCGGCCAGCGCCGAGGTCGGGTAGAGGTTGTCGCCGTTGATCACGACGATCTGGTCGTCGCCGGCGAACTCCTCGGCCGCCGCCACCGCGTCGGCGGTTCCCCGGGGCTCGGCCTGGACCGCGAAGGAGAGCCGGACCCGCTCCAGGTCGACCGACTCGTAGTACGCACGCACCGCCCCGTGCTCGGGTCCGATCACCAGGCACACCCGGGTCAGCCCGGCGTCGGCCAGCCGCGCCAGCGAGTAGTCCAGGAAGGGCCGGCCGGCCAGCGGCATCATCGCCTTCGCGCCGGACGCCGCGGCGGCGGCCTGGTCGGCGGTGAGGGCGGCGTCCGCGTCGCGCCTCATCCGCGAGCCCAGCCCGCGGGCCAGGACGACGGCCTTGTCGGTGGCCATGGCTCAGCCCTCCAGTCCGAGGTGACGGGCGACGCGGGCGGCGGCGTCCTGGGCGGCGGCCGCCGTCTCCGCCTCGGCGAAGACCCGCAGCAGCGGTTCGGTGCCCGAGAAGCGGATCGTCAGCCAGCCGCCGTCGGCGAAGTAGACCTTGCCGCCGTCGGTCCAGGCCACGTGGTCGACCGCGCGATCGAAGGCGGGCAGGTCGTGGTCGCTGAACACCCGCCGCTCGAGTTCGGCGCGGCGGGCCGGCGTGAACGGATACGACCGCTCGACCATCTCGAGCCGGCCGTAGCGGTCCTCGATCTCGGCCCACAGCTGCGAGAGCCGCCGTCCGGACGTCGCGACCATCTCGACCAGCAGCGACCCGGCGTAGATGCCGTCCTTGCCGGGGATGTGGCCGCGGACCGTGAGGCCGCCGGACGACTCGCCGCCGATGACGGCGTCCGTCTCGGCCATCTTCGCCGAGATCCACTTGAAGCCGACCGGGACCTCGTGGCACTGCTCGCCGTGCGCCGCGGCGACCCGGTCGAGGAGGTGGGTCGTCGACATGTTCCGGACGGCCGGCCCACGCCAGCCCTTGCCGCTGAGCAGGTACTCGTACAGCAGCACGAGGATCTGGTTGGGGTGCAGGAAGCGACCGGCGTCGTCGATGATGCCGAGCCGGTCGGCGTCCCCGTCGGTGGCGATGCCGAGGTCGGCGCCGCGCTGGAGCACCTCCTGCCTCAGGTGGGTGAGCGACGCGGCGTCGGGTGAGGGCATCCGGCCGCCGAACAGGGTGTCGTGCCGGTCGTTGATGACGTCCACCTGGCAGCGGGCCGTCATCAGGATCGTCTGCAGGCTCGTCTGCGCCACCCCGAACATGGGGTCGAGCACGACGTGCAGGTGCCGGTGCCGGATCGCCTCCATGTCGAGGGCGTCGATGATGGCGTCGATGTACCAGTTGAGGGACGTCTGGACGGTGATCAGGCCGGCGCCGACGGCGTCCTCGAAGGGCAGCGACCGCACGTCGGCGTCCGACAGGCGGTTGGCCGCCGCCCCGAGTTCGTCGGTGACGGACTCCTCGGCGTCCCGGCCGCCGGCAGTGAACACCTTGATGCCGTTGTAGAGCGCGGGGTTGTGGCTGGCGGTGACCGCGATGCCGTAGGCGCAGCCCAGGTTGCCGACCGTCCACATGAACATGGGGGTGGGCGCCGGACGACCGATGAACTGCACGTGGATGCCGTTGCCGGCGAACACCTCGGACGCCCACCGCGCGGCCTCCGCGGAGAGGAACCGCCGGTCGAAGCCGACCACGGTGCCCCGGTCGGCGACGCCCTCGGCGTGCATCCGGTCGCAGAGGGCCTGGACGAGGAGCCGGACGTTGGCCTTGGTGAACCCGTCGCCGATGATGGCGCGCCAGCCCCCGGTGCCGAACTCGATCACGTCTACCTCCTACTTGACCGCACCCGCGGTCAGGCCGCCGATGAGCCGCCGCTCGATGAACGAGAACAGGACGATGACGGGCACGACCGCCACCATCGCGGTGGTGAACAGGTACTGCCAGTCGCGGATGTACAGGCCGAGGAAGCGCGGCATGGCCACCGTGAGCGGCTGCAGCGCCGGGTCCTGCACGAGCACGAACGCGGCCGCGTACTCGTTCCAGGTGTTGACGAACACGAACACGATCGCGGTGACGATGCCGGGCCACACCAGCGGCAGCGAGATCCGGAACATGGTCTGCAGGCGACCGGCGCCGTCGATGAGCGCCGCCTCGTCGACCTCCTTGGGGATCGAGGCGAAGAACGCCTGCATGATCCAGATGGCGAACGAGAGGTTGAAGGTGCCGTTGATGAGGATCAGGGCGACCCAGACCAGTTGGCCGCGCCAGTCCCGGAACTGCTGGTACAGGCCGACGGCCAGCACGGTCGGCTGCAGCATCTGCGTGATGAGCACGAGGAACAGGAACGAGAGGCGTCCGGGGAAGCGGAACCGGGCGATGTAGTACGCCGCCGGCGTCGCGATCAGCAGCACCAGCAGGGTCGCGCCGACGGAGATCACAGTGGTCGCCAGGAGGGCGCCGCCGGGCGCCACGTTGGACGCCCACACGGTCAGGTAGTTGTCCCATCGGGGCTGCTCGGGCAGGTAGTCCGGCGGGATCCGGGCGATGTCCTCCCGGGACTTCAGGGAGCTGATCAGCATCAGGGCGTACGGGAAGGCGAAGAACGCGGCGACGACGATGCAGCCGATCGCGATCCCGATCGGGTTGGGAGCCTTGTTGATGCCGGACCAGCGGCGTCCGGAGGCGGTGGCGCCCATGGTCAGACCTCCCTCGTCGGCTGGACGACGGCCAGGTAGACGGCGATGACGACGAGACAGAACGCGAAGTTCACCAGCGACAGGGCGGACGCGACGCCCGGGCCCAGCTGAGCCTTGTACTCGAAGATCAGGGTCGTGGTGGTGTGCCCGGTGTTGTAGCCCGGGGTCTCGTTGAGGATCTTGAGGATCGGGAGCGAGTTGAAGACGTTGATGATGTTGATGAGCGCCGCGACCGCCATCGAGGGGCGGAGCAGCGGGAAGACGATCCGCCAGTAGCGCTGGACCGTGTTCGCACCGTCGACGTGGGCGGCCTCGAGGATGTCGTCGGGCACGGACTGCAGGCCGGCCAGGATCGTGTAGGTGGTGAACGGCAACGAGACGTAGATGGCCACGAACACGGCGACCCAGAAGGCCGAGGTGGGGTTCTTGGTGAACCCGTAGGCGGCGTCCAGGATGCCGGTGTCGACGAGCAGGCGGTTGAACAGGCCGACGTCGGGCTGCAGGCCGTAGTTGAAGACCGTGGTCGTCATGACGACCGAGCTCGCCCACGGCAGGATGATGATGAGCCGCAGCAGCTTGCGCCCGCGGAACGGCTTGTTGAGGAACTGCGCCAGCAGCAGTGACAGCACCAGCGTGATGAAGACCACGACCGTCACCCAGACGACCGTGTTCAGCAGGATCCGCGGGATCGGGACCGTCGGGAACGTCAGCGCCCCGGCGGGGCCGATGAAGTTGTCCAGCCCGGCCGAGCCGCGCTCGACGCCGTAGCTGTTGTACTTCCGGGTGGCCGTCCAGGCCATCAGGATGGTCGGGTACGCCACCACGCCGGCGATCAGCACCAGCGTCGGGGCCAGCCACGGGAGGGCGGCGAGGGTCTCCTGCCAGCGTCCTCGGCGCTGAGGCGGGGCCATGGTCACTCCTGGTTTCGGGGGTCGAGTGGCGGCGTCCGGCCGAGGCCGCTGCCGCCGGGGGACGTGAGCCCCCGGCGGCACCGGTCAGCCGGGTCGGCGGATCAGCCCTGGGCGTCCACCTGGGCCTGGATCTTCTTGAGCACGTTCTCGGGCGTGTCGCTGGTGATCGTGCCGGCCGTGCCCTGGAGCGCCTTCTGCAGGACGTCCCACTGCGGGTTGCCGACGGGCAGGAACTTCACGTAGGAGAGCGCCTCGTAGAACTTGGCGTTGTTGGTGTCGGACGCCTTGCCCTTGGCGATCTGCGAGGTCGTCACCGGCAGCAGGCCCGTGCCCTTGTACCAGCCCTCGTACAGCGCGTCGGAGTACATGATGTCGAGGAACTGCTTGGTCGCCTCCTTGCGGTTGGCGTCCTTGTTGTCGAACGCGATGATGAAGTCGGTCACGCCGAAGGCCACCGGGGTGCCCGACTTCGACGGGATCGGGGCGAGGTCGAACTTGGTCTGCGGGAACTTCTCGCGGGTCTCCTTCAGCAGGCCGGAGTGGCTCAGCATCATGCCGAGCTTGCCGTTGTTGAAGAGGTCGGCCGCCTGCTGGCGGTTGGTGGCGCCCGCGTTCGGCTGGGTCATGCCGCCGTCGACGAGCTTCTTCATCTGGGCGAACGCCTCGACGGCGGTCGGCTGGTTCGCCACGAGCTTGCCGTTCACGGCCCAGTCGCCGCCGGCGCCCCACAGCCACAGGGACGACTCGACCTGGGCCTCCTCCTGGCCGAGCGGCAGGCCGTAGCCGGCCACACCGCCCCCGAGGGCTGCGATCTTCTTCGCGGCGTCCTCGAGTTCGGCCCACGTCTTCGGGGCGGCGGCGACGCCGGCCTTCGCGAAGAGGTCGGTGTTGTAGGCGAGCAACCGCGAGCTGGCGATGTCCGGGGCCGCCCACTGCTTGCCGTCGGCGCCGGTGCCGTTCTTCAGCAGGGCGGGCTCGATCGACTTGATGGTCGCCTCGCTCATCACCTCGGTGATGGGGTAGAGCAGCCCCGCCTCGGCGGCGCCGGCGAAGGCGTTGTCGTTGAGGATGTCGGGGTAGTCCTTGGCCTGGATGCGGGCCTGCACCTTCGAGCTGAAGTTGTCCCAGCCCTCGATCTGCAGCTCGACCTTCACGTTCGGCTGCTTCTTGTTGAACTCGGTGATGATCTTCTCCCAGTCGGTCTTCGACGACTCGGAGTACGACGGGGCGAGGATCTTGATGGTGGTGGCGGGCAGTTGGCCCGCCGCGCCGGTGCCGGCGGGCGTCGTGGTCGCCGGCGTGGTCGCCGGGGCGCCGCTCGAGCAGCCCGCGAGGGCGAGGGAGAACACCGCCCCGAAAGCGATGGCTGCCTTGGTGATTCGTCTCATGTGTCTGCCTTTCTCGTCATCGAGTGCTGTCGCCCCGGCGTCGCCGCATTAGTTCAGGCTCCTTCCGAAAGAATCTAGTGCGAGAACCCGGTGATGTCGAGACGTGGGAGCGAACATTCTCCCGGCGGTTCGGTTCCCCGGTGCGCGCTCACCGTCCGGCGACCACCGTCGGGTCGTCGAAGACGTGCTCGAGGGACAGCAGGGCGCCGCCGAGGGCCGACGCAGTCAGGCCCAGTTCGGAGGTGGCCAGGAGCGTCCGGCAGCCCTCGTCGATGAGGCGGGCCTCCAGCTTCGCCTCCAGCGCGGGCAGCAGGTACTCGCGGAAGTAGCCGTAGTAGCCGCCGAGGACGATCATCCGGGGGTTGAGCACGTCCACGAGGATGCCGAGTCCGGTGGCCAGTCGCTCCGCGATCGCCGCGAGCGCGGCCAGGGTCCGTTCGTCGCCGGCGTCCGCGCGAGCCCGGAGGGTGAGCAGTCGGTCCGCGATCGGGCGGGCGGGATCCCGGAGGCTGTCACCCTCGGGGACGGCGCTGCGGAGGAAGGCCGCGAGCCCCACCACCGTCTCCCAGCAGCCGCGTCGCCCGCAGTTGCAGGGCGTCAGGCCGGGGTCGAGGGGGAGGTGCCCCACCTCGCCGGAGAACCCGGACCAGCCCCGGACGAGGCGGCCCTCCGCGATGATCCCGGCCCCGACGCCGACGTCGCCGGTCAGGTAGAGCAGGTCGCGGATGCCGTCGCGCGCCATCCGGTCGTACTCGGCCACGGCGGCGAGCTTGGCGTCGTTCTCGAGGTGCACCGGCGGGGCGTCGGCGCCCAGGCGTCGCGACAGGGCCTCGGTGAGGGGGACGTTGCGCCAGCCGAGGTTGGGCGCGAACCGCAGGGCGCCGGCGGCGTAGTCGATGACGCCCGGCGGGGAGACGGTGATCCCGACGACGTCGGTGCGCGACTCGCGCAGGGACGCCAGCGTGCGCCGCAGCATGGTCGCGACCCGGTCGAGGACGATGTCGGCGCCTAGGTGGGCCACGTCCACGGGGAGCACGGACTCGCGGACGACCGTGCCCGTCAGGGTGACCGCGGTCAGGGCGACGTAGTCGACGTTGATCTGCAGCCCGACGCCGGCGACGTACGTGCCGTCGAGGGTGACGGTGAGCCCCGGGCGTCCAACGGCCCCGTCGCGGACCGGCTCTCCCTCGCGAACGAGCCCTCGCTCGGCGAGGGCGGCGATCAGGCTCGAGATCGTGGCCTTCGACAGCCCCGTCTCGCTCGCGAGCTGGGCGCGGGAGCGTCCGCCCTGGCTGCGGAGGTGGCGCAGCAGGAGGCCCATGTTGGACGCGCGCATCTCGGCCTGCGCGACGCGTCCGCCCAAGGGGTTGCCCTGCCTCAGCAGCAGACCCGAGGGGGTGGGGTCCTCGGTCATCTCGTCCTCCTGCGGGGCCGCGGCAGCGGGGTCTGCTTAGTAAGGACACCATACAAACGAATCGCCACTGTGGGTAGGGGTGGGACGATCCGCGCCGCGGCAGCGGGTGGCGGCGGGTCAGGGCCTCCTCGACCGGGCCTGCGGGATGGTCCGGCCCCGGCCGGAGGCCGGCCGCGACGGTGGCGGCACCATGGGGCCGATGTCGCCGTCGGGGGCGGTGTCGAGGTCGACGACGACCGGGGCGTGGTCGCTGGGGCCGGTGCCCTTGCGCGCCTCGCGGTCGACCCAGGCGGCCGCGACCCGCTCGGCGACGGGGGTGGTGGCCAGGATCAGGTCGATGCGCATGCCGAGGTCCTGATGGAACATGCCCGCGCGGTAGTCCCAGTAGGAGAAGATCCGCTCCGTCGGCCAGTGGTCGCGAACGACGTCGCGATAGCCGACGGCCAGCCGGGCGAGGGCGGCCCGCTCGGGCGGGGTGACGTGGGTCTGCCCGACGTAGGCGGCGGGGTCGAAGACGTCGGCGTCCGTGGGGGCGATGTTCATGTCGCCGCAGATGACCGCGGCCGGGCCCGCGTCGGCGACGATGGCGCCCAGTGCCTCCAGCCAGCGCAGCTTGTAGGCGTAGTGCGGATCGTCCGGCGTCCGGCCGTTGGGCACGTACACGCTGTGCACCCGGACGCCGCCGCACGTCGCCGCCACCAGCCGGGCCTCGCGGGTGGCCGGGTCGGGGAACCCCGGATCCCCGGGCAGGCCGGCGGCGACGGCGTCCAGGCCGACCCGGGAGAGGATCGCGACGCCGTTCCACTGGCCCTGGCCGTGGTGGGCCCATGCGTAGCCCAGTCGGCTCAACGGTTCACCGAGGAGGTCGTCGAAGGCGGCGTCGGTGAGCTTGGTCTCCTGCAGGCAGACGACGTCCGGTCGTCGCTGCTCCAGCCACGGCACGAAGCGGGGCAGCCGGGGGCGGATCGAGTTCACGTTCCAGGTCGCGATGCGCACGGGGCCTACTCTCGCACGGCCCGCCGACGGTCCGCGGCGGGCTCAGCGCGGCGGCGCGCTCGGCCAGGACCCGGCCGGCGGGCGCATCGTGCGGTAGAGGCCGACGACCCAGGCGGCGGTGGCGGCCAGGTAGAGCGCGAGCGCGGCCGCCCACTGCCAGTCGGGCGTCGGCCGGCCGAGGGCGGTCTCGCCGACCGAGCCCATGGCGAAGATGAGGAAGAGGTTGAGCAGGACGCCGAAGCTCCACATCGCTCCGGCGATCCGGGCCAGAGCCTCGGGCCAGTGCTCGTCGCGCTTCCAGTACTCGGGGTGGGGGAGGTTGACCACCGACCGGGGCAGCCGCCGCAGGGCGATCGCCAGCCCCGGCCCCAGCAGCAGCATCAGGGCGCCGACGACCGTCGCCATGACCAGGTGCTCGGTCAGGCTGCTCCACCGGTCGACGGTGCCGCCGAACGTCAGGTGCGCCGGGACGCGCTCGGGCAGGTTGCCGGCCTGCCAGGCGATCAGCGCGGCGTAGCCGGCGAAGGTGACCCAGTAGAGAGGCCGGCCGAGGGGCTCCATGGGCCCATGGTAGGTGGGGTCGCTGCGGCTCCCCGCCGGCCCCGGGCGCCCCTCTTGACGTTGTGTCGGACCCCCCTCGTATAGTGATGATTCCTCGAACAAGTGTTCGAAAAAGAGGTGAGGGAGGAGTCTTCATGCGACGGTATGACGAACCGGTCGAGGTGCGGGCGGAGCCCCTCGGCGGCCCCGCGGGGGAGGAGGTCGGGCCGGCGCAGTTCATCTGGCGGCGACGGCTGTGGCGGGTGCTGGAGGTCGAGAACCGGTGGTTCGAGACCGCCGACTGGTGGACGGCGCCGGGGGACGATCTCCTGGCCGAAGCCGAGGTGTGGCGGGTCGTCGCCGCGGCCGGCCCCGCCGCGCTGCCGGGCGTCTACGAGCTCGCCCGGGGCACGACGGCCGCGGGGGTCCCCGACTGGCGGCTGCGCGCGGTGGTGGACTGAGATGGCCGGCACCCCCGGCGGGCGCGTCGTCGACGACCCCCTCGGATCGGCGCTCGCGGCGGCGGAGGACGCCGAGCAGCCGGCCCAGCGCTACCTGCTCGCCCACCTGGCCGCGCTGCGGATCGCGGCCGAGGCCCTGGCCGGCCGGCCGCGGCGCCGCGGCGCCCTCCACTCGATCGACGGCACCCACCGCAACGTCTGGGCGGTGCTGCCCGAGGTGGCGCCCGAACTGGGGGAGTGGGCGGAGTACTTCGCCGCCCTCCAACTGAAGCGGCAGGCCGTGGCCGCCGGCGCCGTGGGTCTGGTCGGCGAGCGGGAGGCCGACGACCTGATCCGGGACGTGCGGGCCTTCCGGGCCGCCGTCGCCCTCGGACGCCGCTGGCGCGCGGCGGCGGACGCCCGCGGCGGCGCCGGCCGGGCCGGGCTGGGGGGTGCGGCGTCGTGAGCGATCCCTTCGTGCACCTGCGGGTGGCGTCGGGCTACTCGCTGCAGTACGGGGCGTCCCATCCCGAGGAGTTGGTGCGGCAGGCCGCCGGTCACGACATGGACACCCTGGGGCTCACCGACCGGGACGGGCTCTACGGGGCGGTCCGGTTCGCCAAGGCCTGCCTGGAGGCGGGCATCGCCCCCGTGATCGGCGCCGACCTGGCGCTCCGCCCCGGGGGGCCCCGGGGCCGCCCGGACGCCGACGCGCGGGTCGGCACCGGGCCGCGCGAGGCGGCGCCGAGCACGGGGCGGGTCGTCACGCTGGCGTCCTCGCGGCGGGGGTGGGCGTCGCTGTGCCGGTTGGTGTCGGCGGCGCACGCCGACGGCGAGCGGGGCAGCCCCCGGCTCACCCGCGAACTCGTCGGGCGCCACGGCGACGACCTCGTCGTCCTCCTCGGGCCCGACTCCGACCTGGGGCGCGCCCTGGCCGACCGCGACGACGCCCGCGCCGAGCGGGTGCTGCGGGCCTGGCGGGAGGTCGTCCCGCCCGACCGGCTGGCGATCGGCGTGGTCAGCCATCGGGTCGCCGGGCACGGGCCCGGCTCGGCGTCCCTGGCCGGCCGCATGCTCGCGTTCGCGGACGCCCACGGCCTGACCGGGGTGCTCACCAACGCGGTCCGGATGGCGCGCCGCTCGGACGCCCCCACCGCCGACGTGCTGGACGCCGCCCGCCGGCTCGTCCCGCTGGACCTGCGCAACGTCGACCGTCGCAACGCCGAGGGCCACCTCAAGTCGGGCAAGGAGATGATCGCCGTCGCCGAGGAGGTGGCGGCGCTGGCCGGCCGCCGCGACGCCACCCGGCTCTTCGGGGCCACCCGCGACCTGGCGCTCCGCTGCCGCCTCGACCCGCGCGCCGACGTGGGCCTGGGTGAGATCCACCTGCCCGAGTTCGAGGTGCTCGGCCCGGGGGCGGCGACCGACGCCCTCGCCGAGCTGCGGCGGCGCAGCGAGGCGGGGCTGGTGGCGCGGTACGGCGTCCCCGGCGAGGCGGCCCGGAGGCGGCTCGACGACGAACTCGACGTCATCGGGCGGATGGGTTTCGCGTCCTACTTCCTCACGGTCGCGCTGGTGGTCGACAACATCCGGGCCATGGGCGTCCGGGTCGCCGCCCGCGGGTCCGGGGCGGGCAGCCTGGTCAACTACGCCCTCGGCATCTCCGGGGTCGACCCGCTGCGCTACGACCTGATCATGGAGCGGTTCCTGTCGCCGCTGCGCCGCGCCCTGCCCGACATCGACATCGACGTCGAGTCGGCCCGCCGCACCGAGATCTACGACATGATCTTCGCCACGTTCGGCGCCGAGCGGGTCGCGTGCGTCGCGATGATGGACACCTACCGGGTCCGGCACGCGATCCGCGACGTGGGGGCCGCCATGAGCCTGCCCCCCGGCGACGTCGACGCGATCGCCAAGTCGTTCCCGCACATCCGGGCCCGGGACGCCCGCCACGCCCTGCGCGACCTGCCCGAGTTGCGGGCGGCCAACCTGAACGACCGCCAACTCCAGGTGCTGTTCACCCTCGTCGAGTCGCTGGACGGGCTGCCGCGGCACGTCGCCCTGCACCCCTGCGGCGTCCTGCTGAGCGACGCCACCCTGCTCGACCGGACGCCCGTGGAGCGCTCCTTCGGCGACTACCCCATGAGCCAGTTCGACAAGACCGACGTGGAGGACATCGGGCTGCTGAAGCTGGACGTCCTCGGCATCCGGATGCAGTCGTCGATGGCGCACGCCGTGGCCGAGATCGAGCGGGTCACCGGGGAGCGCGTCGACCTGGACGCCCTCGCCCCCTACGACGACCCCGAGGTCTACGCGATGATCGCCCGGGCCGAGACCCTGGGCTGCTTCCAGATCGAGTCGCCCGGCCAGCGGGAGTTGGTGGGCAAGTTCGGGCCGGCCGACTTCAACGACATCATCATCGACATCTCGCTGTTCCGACCCGGCCCGGTGAAGTCCGACATGGTGGTGCCGTTCCTCCGGGCGCGCAACGGCTGGGACGTGCCGCGCTATCTGCACCCCGACCTGGTCCCCGCCCTGGCCGAGACCCGCGGGGTCGTGGTGTTCCACGAGCAGGTGATCCGGATCGTGGCGGTGATGACCGGCTGCTCGCTGGCCTACGGCGACGAGGCGCGCCGCGCGCTCGGCTCGGCGCAGGGCCAGGAGGACGTGCGGCGCTGGTTCGTGCCGACCGCGCTGGGGCGCGGCTACGACCCGAGAACCGTCGAGGCCGTCTGGGAGGTGCTGCGGTCGTTCGCCTCGTTCGGCTTCTGCAAGGCGCACGCCGCCGCGTTCGCCCTGCCCACCTACCAGTCGGCCTGGCTGAAGCGGCACCACCCGGCGGCGTTCCTCGCCGGCGTCCTCACCCACGACCCGGGCATGTACCCCAAGCGGCTGATCCTGGAGGAGGCCCGGCGGCTCGGCCTCCCGATCCTGCCGCTCGACGTGAACGCCTCCGGGGTGGAGTACCGCGTCGAGGGCGAGCCCCTCGGGATCAGGCTGTCGCTGGCCGACGTGCGCGGCATCACGGACGCCGAGTGCGAGCGGATCGTGGCGGGTCGCCCCTACCTGGGGCTGACCGATTTCTGGGTGCGGGCCCACGTGGCGGCCGACCTCGCCGAGCGGCTGGTCCTCGCGGGGGCGTTCGACGACCTCTACGGCATCGGGGGGCCCCGCCCGGTCGCCGCGCGGGGCGCGGTGACGCGCCGGGACCTGCTGCTCCACCTCGCCGACCTCGTCCGCACCGACCGGGTGGACGCCCGCGCCCACGGCCGGGCCCGCGGGCTGGCGTCCGGTGGGGCGGCCGGACGCCAGGCGGTGCAGTTGGCCCTGGAGCTCGGCCCGGCCGACGTCGTGGCCACCGGCCTGCCGGAGATGACCGCCGACGAGCGGCTGCGGGCCGAACTCGACGTCCTCGGCCTGGACGCCACCCGGCACGTCCTGACCGATCACCTGCCGTTCCTGCGGGCGCTGGGGGTCACCTGGTCGGAGGAACTGCTGCGGCGGCGCAGCGGCAGCACCCTGCTGGTCGCCGGGGTGAAGGTGGCCACCCAGACGCCGCCGGTGCGGTCCGGCCGACGGGTGATCTTCCTCACCGTCGACGACACCACCGGGCCGGTCGACCTGACGTTCTTCTCCGACGCGCAGGGCCCCTACGCGACGACGGTGTTCAACTCCTGGCTGATCGTCGGCCGCGGCGAACTGCGCCGCACCGGGCCCCGCGGCGTGTCGCTGCGGGCCACCGGGGCCTGGGACCTGGTCCACCTCGAGGCGGTGTGGCGGCGCGTCCTGGACGAGACCGGGGACGCGGAGGCCGCCGTCGCGGCCGTCCGGGACCTCATCGACGCCCCGGTCGCCCCACCCGAGCCGGACGCCGCCGGCCCGGACGCCGTCGACCGGTCCGCCCCCGACCATCCCGGTCGGGGTCGGGCCGGCGGGATGGGGCAGCGCCGGGTCTTCCTGCACCCCAGCGGCTTCGTCCAGAACCCCTACACCGACGTCGCACCGGCGGGGGAGTCGCCGAAGTCGGTGCCCGTCCGCAAGCTGTGGCACTCCAGTCCCGGCAGCTCGGGCCGCTGACGGAGGTGCCGCATGCCCGTCATCCTGCACGTCGACATGGACGCCTTCTACGCCTCCGTCGAGCTCCGCCGCCACCCCGAGTTGCGGGGGCGGCCGATGTGGGTTGGTGGGTCCAGCCGGGGCGTGGTGCTGTCGGCCAGCTACGAGGCCCGCGCGTTCGGGGTCGAGGGCGGCATGTCGTCCACCCGGGCCCGCCGGCTCTGCCCGGACGCCGTCGCCGTCCCGCCCGACTTCGACACCTACGCCGCCGTCTCGGCGGGGGTGTTCGGGATCTTCGACAGCATCACCCCGATCGTCGAGCCGATGTCCCTGGACGAGGCCTTCCTCGACGTCACCGGTGCCCGCCGGGTCCTCGGCGGCCCGCGCGAGATCGGCGAGCTGATCCGGGCCATGGTGGCCGACGAGCAGGGGGTGCCGTGCAGCGTCGGCATCGGCCCGACCAAGTTCATCGCCAAGCTGGCCTCCAACCAGGCCAAACCCAACGGGCTGGTGGAGGTGCCACCGGCCGGGGTGATCCCGTTCCTGCACCCGCTGGGGGTGCAGAAGATGTGGGGGGTGGGCGAGGCGACCACCGCCGCCCTGCACCGGCTCGGCCTGGTCACGGTCGGCGACATCGCCCACACCCCGCGTTCGACGCTGCAGCGGGCGCTGGGCCCGCATCAGGGCGCCCAGTTGCACGACTTGGCGTGGGGCATCGACGCCCGCCGGGTGATCGCCCCCGACCGGGAGCGCAGCATCGGCTCCCAGGAGACGTTCGGCGCGGACACCGACGACCTGGCCCTCGTCGAGGACGAGTTGTTGCGGGTGTCGGCGCGGGTCGCGTCCCGGCTGCGGGCGGCCCGGCTGCTCGGCCGCACGGTCACGGTGCACGTCAGGTTCGCCGACTTCCGGGTCGTCCAGCGGTCGGCGACGCTGCGGAGCCCGACCGACGCCACCGGGGAGATCCACCGCTCGGCGGTCCGCTCGTTGCGGGCGCTGCGGCTCCAGCGGCCGCGGATCCGCCGGATCGGCGTCCGGGTCGAGGGCCTGGTGGACGCCGGCGCGGTCGCCACGCAGCCGGCCCTGGACGAGCCGGAGCACGGCTGGCGGGATGCGGAGCGGGCCGCGGACGCCGCCGTGGCGCGGTTCGGTCCCCGGGCCGTCCAGCGGGCGACCCTCGCCCGCCGTGCCCGGCCCTGAGGGTCCCCGCCGTCCGGTGTTCCGTCCGCCCGGTGGGGCGCCTACACTGTCTCTGCGCGCAGGAATTCTGCGCCGGCATGGACTGGGGAGGCGACGTGGCTCTTTCAGACGAAGAGCGGCGGTTGCTGGAGCAGATGGAACAGGCTCTCGCGGCCGAGGATCCCAAGCTCGCCAGTGCCCTGCGTGGCTCCACGGCCCGCACGCTGCACCGGCGTCGCGCACTCCTGGCCGGTCTCGGCTTCGCCCTCGGCGTCGTCGCGCTCGTCGCCGGCATGGAGATCTCACCGATCGTCAGCATCATCGGCTTCCTCATCATGCTCGCCTCGTCGATCGCGGGCATCGCCTCGTGGCAGCAGGTGGGTGGGGACGCCGTCCGTTCGGCCCAGCCGCGCCCACGCGCGACGTCCGACACCGCGTTCCGGGATCGTCCCGACGAGCCGTGGCAAGGCCCCCGGCCCGATCGGCCCTGACCCGACTCGCTCCGACCCGAGCCGGCCACCCGCGGTGGCCGGCTCTTGCGTTCCTGTACGCCCGGGGGTCGCTGCGCGATCATGGGGGCACCGGGCCGGCGGGCCCGACGGAGGGAGGGCGGCATGATTCCCGAGACCATGCAGGCGTGGCGGGTGCGGGAGCCCGGACCGATCGGGCGGGGGCCACTGGAGTTGGTCGAGGTGCCGGTGCCCGCGCCCGGGCCGGGCGAGGTGCTGGTGCGGGTGCTGACCTGCGGCGTGTGCCGCACCGACCTGCACGTCGCCGAGGGCGACCTGCCGGTGCACCACCCGCAGGTGACGCCCGGCCACGAGATCGTCGGCATCGTCGTCGCCCACGGGCCGGCCACGGGCGGTCCGCAGCGGTTCGCGGTCGGCGACCGGGTGGGGGTGGCCTGGCTGCGCAGCACCTGCGGGCACTGCCGGCACTGCCGCTCGGGGCGCGAGAACCTGTGCGCCGCCTCCCGCTACACCGGCTGGGACGCCCACGGCGGCTACGCCGAGTACGCGCTCGCCCCGGAGGCCTACGCCTATCGGGTGCCGGACGCCTTCGACGACCTCGCCGCGGCACCGTTGCTGTGCGCCGGCATCATCGGCTACCGGGCGCTGCGGAGGGCGAACGTGCCGCCCGGCGGCCGGCTGGGGCTGTACGGCTTTGGCGGCTCGGCGCACCTGACCGCCCAGTTGGCGATCGCCCAGGGCGTCGAGGTGCACGTGCTGACCAGGGGGGACGCCGCCCGTGCGCTCGCGCTGCGGCTGGGGGCGGCGTCCGCCGGGGACGCGCGGGACCTGCCGCCGGTGCCGCTGGATTCGGCGATCCTGTTCGCGCCGGCGGGCGACATCGTGCCGTTCGCGCTGGAGGCGCTGGCGCCCGGGGGCACCCTGGCCGTGGCGGGGATCCACCTGTCCGACATCCCGGAGCTGAACTACGCCCGGCACGTCTTCCACGAGCGCACCCTGACCTCGGTGGAGTCGAACACCCGCCGCGACGGCGAGGAGTTCCTCGCGCTGGCCGCGCGGCTGGGCGTCCGTGCGCACACCACCGAGTATCCGTTCGCCGACGCCCCGCGGGCTCTGGAGTATCTCGCGCGCGGCGATGTCGAGGGCGCGGGCGTCCTGCGCATCGGCTGACCCGGCGTCCCGCGCGCCGTCAGCCGAGCACGGACGCCGGCAGCCGGCGCGCCCGCCACCGCCGCCACCGCGACGGCTCCGCGCGGTCGAGGCCGGCGGCGACGGCGTCCGCGACCGGGGTCCAGTCCCGGGCTGCCGGGGCGTGGCGGGGACCGCCGAACTGCGCCTGTTCCACGGCGAGTCCCAGGTCCCGGACGCCGGAGGCGGCTTCGGCCGCCACCCAGCCGGCCACCTCCGCGGCGGCGAACCGGGGCGACCCGGCGGGCCAGGGGCGTCCGTGGTCGCGCGCGAGCGCCCGCAGTTCGGCCCAGGCGCCGAGCGCGAGCTCGCCGGGGGGCCGGCCCGGTGCCAACCGGGCCGCTCGCTGCCGCCGGCGCA
>JAAYTZ010000120.1 GCA_012517965.1 Propionibacterium sp.
CCCGGCCGCGCAGCCCGCCACCGCGGTGACGGCGGCCGCGCGCGGCCACCGGAGGGCCGCGGCCACCCCTAGCGGCAGGCCCACCCCCAGGACGCCGAGCAGCGCGCCCGCCCGGCCCCGCGTGCCGACGTAGCCGTCCACGAAGGTGGTGCCGCGGAAGAAGACCTGCTTCGCCCAGCGGGACGCCGTGTCGCGCCCGAAGTACTCGACCCGGAACGCCGGGTCGATGCCGATGGGGGTGCGGGCGGCCACGTTGCGCAGCAGCTTGGTGTCGTCGGAGGCGAACCGTTGGTCGGCGAACAGCGAGTCGAACCCGGACGCCGCCTCGAGCAGCACCGCCCGGGGGGCGGCGAAGGCCCCCGTGCCCTTCGGGTAGGCGTCGAAGTCGGCGGTGCCGAAGCGCACGACACGGGGACGGGCGAAGTAGCGGCGCCAGCCGATCTTCGTCAGGCCCGACCAGAAGGCGGCGAACGGGTTGCCGGCGGTGTGGACGTCCACGTGAGCGTTCCAGGCCGAGGCGGGCTCGGCGTCCACGTGGCCCCTCAGGGTGGCCAGGGCGTCGGGGTGCAGCAGCACGCGGGCGTCCAGCAGCAGCACGTAGTCGGCGTCGTGGGCGCGCAGCCCGGCCAGGCGCGCGGCGAAGCGGCCCGCGTTGGGCTGCCGCAGCACCCGGATCAGCCCCCGGGCCGCCAGGTCGTCGAGCAGCCGCGCGGTGGGTTCGCCGCTGCCGTCGTCGACGACCAGGACGTCGACCGGCCAGTCCGCCCGGGCGGCGGCGTCCCGCAGCGCCTCGACCGACTTCTCCACCCATTCGGTCTCGTTGAAGCAGGGCATCACGACGCCGAGTCGGGCGTGCGGCATGGGGCACCCTCATTCCTACCGGGGGGTGGATCGGTTGCTATCGTACCGATGTCCGTCCAGCGCACCGGCGCTGCCCTTCGCCGCCGAGGATCACCGTGGCCATCGTCTTCATCGCTGGCACGACAGCGGAGCTGATCAAGCTGTCGCCCGTCCTGCGCGAACTCGAAGACCGCGGCGAGCCCTACCGGCTCTGGACCACCGACCAGCACCTCGCCGGGGTCGCCGAGACCCTGGGCGACCTCGGCGTCCGGCAGCCCGACCGGCACCTGCTGCCCCCGACGCGACGCACCCATATCAAGGCCAGCCGGCAGGTGCCCGGGTGGGTGGCCGGCGTGCTGGCGTCCGTCGTGCGGCACCGGCGCGAACTACGGGCGGAGCTCCGCTCCGGCGGCGGCCGCGGACTCGTCGTGGTGCACGGCGACACGTTCACCACGGTGCTCGGCGGCCTGATCGGCCGGTTCCTCGGGGCGCGCGTCGCGCACGTGGAGGCGGGCCTGCGGTCGGGCAGCCTGCGCAACCCCTTCCCGGAGGAGGTGAACCGCCGTCTCGTCGGGCACCTCGCCACCCTGCACTTCGCCCCGACCCCGCACGACGCGGCTAACCTCTCGGCGGCGCGAGCCCGGGGCGAGATCGTCGTCACCGGGGCCAACACCGTGGTGGACGCCCTCCGGCTCGCCGGCCGCCACGCGGTGCAGGAACCGGACCTGCCGGGGGCCTTCGGCCTGGTCACCCTGCACCGGTTCGAACTGCTCCGGGACGGCGCCCATTTCGCGGCGTTGTTGCGCACGCTGGCCGAGGCGGCGGGCGATCCGCCGCTGTTGTTCGTCGCGGGGCAGGCCGAGAAGGCGCGGATCGCCGAACTGGGCCTCGATGGGCTGTTCGGGGCGGGCTTCCGGATGATCGACAAGCGGCCCTACGCCCGCTTCCTCCCGATTCTGACCCGGGCGGCTTTCGTGGTGACGGACTCGGGCGGCCTGCAGGAGGAGTGCGCCGCCCTCGGCGTCCCCTGCGCCGTGCATCGCGAGCGGACCGAACGCCGGCAGGGGTTGGGTGCCAACGTCGTCCTCACCGAACTGAGCCTCGACCGGTTGCGGGACTTCCTGCGGGAGTGGCCCTCGCTGCGCCGGGACTCGGTGCTCGAGGAGCTGCACCCGAGTCGTATCGTCGCCGACCATCTGCTGATGAGCGCGCGGGACGCCTGATGTCGCGCCTGGCCCGGGCGCTGGTGGCCATCGCCGTGGCGGCCGCCGCGCTGGTGGTGGGGGTGGCCTGGTCGTTCGCCTCGCCGCCCGTCTCCAGCCCCGACGAGGACTACCACCTGGGCAGCATCTGGTGCCCGCCTCCGGCCGAGGAATCCGGCTGCCGGATGGGAACCGTCGACGGCAAGCCCGTGGTCTGGGTGCCCGAGGTCATGGCGCAGCGGCCCTGCTACGTGGGCCGACTGGGCGATTCGGCCGCGTGCCAGGACGAACTGTCCGCCACCGAACTCGTGCCGTCCATCCGGTTCGACCAGGGCGATTACCCGGGCCAGTACTACCGGATCATGCACGCCTTCGTCGGACCGGATCTGGACAGGTCGGTCCTCACGATGCGCGTCGTCAACGTGGTCGTCGCGGTGCTGCTCGTCGGCGCCGCGCTGGTCCTCGCCCAGCCCCACGCCGGCCGTGCGGCGACCTACGCCCTCTTCGCCGGGTTGGTCCCCACGGGGGTCTTCATCGTGGCGTCCGTCAACCCCAGCTCCTGGGCCTTCGTCGGGCTGACCACGCTGTGGATCGCGCTCAACTCCCTGGCGCAGGCGAGCGGGACGGCGCTCCGGGTCGCCAACGGGGCGCTGGCCGTGTCCGGGGCTGTCCTCGCGTCGGTGGCCCGGGGGGACACCGGTCCCTTCGTCGCGGTCATCGTTCTGGCGCTCGGGCTGCTGCACGTGCGTCGGCGCCCGGACCGGGGGTGGCTGGCCGTCGCCGCCATCACCCTGGCGGTGGGAGCGTGGTCCTACCTCGGCTCCGGCCAGGCGGGGGTGGCGCCGACGGTGACCGACGTCGAGGGGAGGAATTTCGGCGAGGTGCTCGCCCACAACCTGGTGGAGATCCTGCAGGTGCCCGCCGGCATCCTCGGCGTGGGGCCGTGGGGGGCGCTGGGCTGGCTCGAGATCCCGATGCCGACCAGCGTGCACGTGCCCACGATCTCACTGGCCGGGATGCTGCTGTTCCAGGGGTTGCGGCGGCTGGACCGGCGAAAGGCGCTCGCCCTGGCGGTGGTCGCCGGGGCGTTGCTGGCCCTGCCGTTCTACATGCTGATGCGCAATCTCGAGATCGCCGGGATCCAGCCGCGCTACGTGATGAGCCTCCTTCCCCTGCTGTTCGCCCTGTGTCTCCTGCACCCGGGGGCCGTCGCCGCCTACCGGTTCACCCGGGCGCAGGCCGTGCTGGCCTGGGTGATGGTGACGACGGCCCACTCCGTGGCGCTCCTGACGACCCTGCGTCGCTACGTGACGGGGCTCGACGGCTCCTACCTTCTCGGCCGGGGCGGCGAGTGGTGGTGGTCCTCCGGCCCCAGCCCGCTGGCGTGGTGGCTGGCGGGCAGCGCCGCGTACGGGCTGGCCGCGCTGACGCTGGTGGCCACCGCCGGGATCGAGAGGCCCGCTGCTAGCGTGGGGCGCCATGAGTGACGCGCCGGCCGGGATGCTCATCGGCGTCCCGCTCAACGCCAAGCGCAACAGCCTCAACCTGGTCCGGCTGGTTCTGGCGTCCAGCGTCATCGTGCACCACTCGTTCCCGCTCACCGACCCCAGCTACCTCGGGCCGAACCTGTTGGGCGACGGCCTGGGTGGCTGGGCGGTGATCGGCTTCTTCGCCCTGTCGGGCTACCTGATCACCGGTTCCCGGTGGGGGAAGTCGTTCGGCGACTACCTGATGCTGCGGATCGCCCGGCTCTACCCGGCCTTCCTCGTCTGCATGGTGCTGACGTCGCTGGTGTTCGCCCCGCTCAACTACTGGCACGTGAAGGGCAGCCTGCAAGGCTTCTGGTCCACCCCGACCACGCCGTTCAACTACGTCTTCGCCAACATCGGCCTCAAGATGAACGTCTACGACGTGGCGGGCACGCCGCTCGGCGTCCCGTACCCGCGGGCCTGGAACGGCTCGCTGTGGTCGCTGTACTACGAGTTCTTCTGCTACCTGCTGGTCGGCGTCCTCGGCATCTTCGCGATCGCGCGGCGGTCGCCCTGGCCGATGCTGGCCGCGTGGGCGGTGGCCACGGCCGCCCGGGTGTTCTTCGGCCAGCTGGCGCCCTACTGGGGGGCCGGCTGGGACATGGAGTACCTGACCAAGCTCGTGCCGTACTTCTTCGCCGGCGGCGTCCTCCACACGCTGAAGCGGCGGGTCGGCATGCACTGGTTGCTGGCGTTGGCCAGCGCCGCGGCGTTCCTCGGGCTGCTGGTCGTGAACACCCGCTGGGGCGGCCAGGTCGGCAGCGTCTTCGCCGCCTACTTCCTGCTCTACCTGGGCCACGTGCTGCCCTCCCCGAACTGGGTCCGGGTCCACGACATCAGCTACGGCATGTACATCTATGGGTTCCCGACCCAGCAGTTGGTCATGACGTTCGCCCCGCAGGTGGGCTTCTGGGGGCTGATCGCGACGGCGACGGCGGGCGCCGCGGTGCTGGCGGCCGCGAGCTGGTTCTGGCTGGAGAGCCCGATCATCAACCGGGCCCGGGCGTCCGTCGCGGTGGAGCACGCCTCGCCCGCGCCCCCGGTGCCGAGGCCGGGGGAGGCGCCGACCCTCGGCTGAGCGCCGAAGGCACGCGTCGGCGGCGAGGCCCTGTGGCGAAGCGTCCGGGTTGGGGCGGTGTGCGATCAACGCTGCTGCGGATCCGCAGCACCTACGCCCCGCATTTGGCTGCTGGCAAGCGCTGCTGCGGATACGCAGCATTCAGGCCCCAGCAATCGGCCGCTGACAAGGCCTGCTGCCTATGCGCAGCACAGGCGCGTGCGCAGAACGCGTCCCCGCAGTTTCAAGGGGACGACGCGGCGGCGGCCCGCTCCCGTCAGGCCGGCGGCACGTCGGGCTGCTGCTCGATCCAGTCGCAGAGCCGCCGGACGCCCTCGGCCAGGTTGTAGCGCGGCGCCCAGCCGAGCACCTCCCGGGCGGCGGTGACGTCGGCCCAGGCGTGACGCACGTCACCCTCGCGGAACTTCCCCGTCACCTGCGGCGCGGGCGCGCCGTAGTACTCCGCGATCAGGGACGCCGCCGTCCCGATGGTCTGGAACTCGCCCGAGCCGATGTCCAGCGGGGTCGCCGGCACGGCGTCCGAGGTGGCCGCGGCGAGCACCGCGGACGCGACGTCGTCGATCAGCACGAAGTCGCGGCGCACCGCGCCGTCCTCGTACAGCGGGATCGTCTTGCCGACGCGGGCCAGGCGGGCGAACAGCGACAGGATGCCGGTGTACGGGTTCGAGAGAGACTGCCCCGGCCCGTAGACGTTCTGCAGGCGCACGATCGCGATCTCGACCCCCAGCGCGTTCCCCCAGACGCGGAGGAGGTGCTCCTGGGTGAGCTTCGTCGCGGCGTAGACGCTGACCGGCGCGGGGGAGACGACGCGGGCGTCCATCGCGACGGGCTCGGCGTCCGGGAAGTCCCAGGCGCCGTCCGCGACCATCGCGGCGGTGCGCTGTGGCGGATAGAACAGGACGCCGTCGGCGCGGCGCCACGCCCCCTCGCCGTACACGGCGCGCGACGAGGTGAGCACGATGCGCCCCGGCAGGCCGTGCCGGTTGAGGGCGTCCATCATCTGCGTCGTGCCGACGACGTTGACCATCCCGTGCCGGGTGGACTCCGCCAGCGACTGCCCGGTGCCGGTCTCGGCGGCGAGGTGGATCACCACGTCGGGGCGGACGCGCGGCAGCACCTCGTCCCAGACCGCGGCGTCCGTGACGTCGCCCACGACCAACTCGACGCCGTCGGCGAGGGCCGCCGGCCGCGTCCGGTGGGCATGGATCTGCGGGTGCAGGTTGTCCAGCGCGACGACGCGCCCGAAGGACGCCGTCAGGCCGGCCGAGAGGGCGCAGCCGATGAAGCCGGCGCCTCCGGTGACGAGCACGGTGCGGTTCTGGGTCATGGGGCCTTCCTTTCAGGCGCCGAAGACGTGCCGGGCCAACGCGCGGACGGCGGCGGCGTCCCGGCGGGCCACGGCCCGGGGCAGCAGTACGCCCGCATGGGCGCGGGAGGTGAGGCGCCACCGCGCGGCCCGCCGGGCGCGGCTCCAGCCCACCTCGGCGGCCTGGGCGGCGGCAAGGGCGAAGTAGTCGCGTTCCCCGGCGAACCGCGACCCGTCGAGGAGCTTGGTGCTGGAAGCGCTCGCCGAGTGTCGCCGGTACTGGAAGGCGACGTCCGGGGTCAGCAGCAACTGCTCGCCGGCGAAGATCATGTCCATCACCAGGGCGAGGTCCTGGATGATCGGGTAGCCCTCCCGGAAGTCGAAGGCCTTGATGCGGTCGGTGCGGAACGTCAGAGCCGGCCAGTAGAGCCAGTCGCCGAGCATCAGGTTCGTGGCGAGCGACTCCCCGCCGAGCAGTCGGTAGCCCCGGCCTCGAGACCGCGCGAGTTGGCGCTTGACCGAGTCGGCGAGCGTCGAGACCACGGCTCCGTGCTCGTCGATCACCTCGACGCCCGGCTGGATGATGGCCGCCTGCGGGAACCGCTCGTGGGCAGCCAGGACCGCGCGCACGTAGTTGGGCAGCAGGCGGTCGTCGCAGCCGAGCATCATCATCAGCGGCTCGGACGCCAACGCGACGCACGTGCGGTAGTTCGCGGTGATGCCCTCGTTGGTGTCCTTGCGCCGGTAGGTGATGCGGGGGTGGCCCAGGCCGCCGATCCAGCGCTCGATCTCGTCGGAGGGGTAGGCGTCGTCGACGACGGTCAGGCGCCACGCGTCGGAGTCCTGCGCCAGGACGCTCCGCACCGTCTCCCGCATCAGGGCAGGGTCGCCCCAGTAGGGGATGAAGATGTCCAGAAGCATCGCGACCGCTCGCCGTCCTTTCTGGGCCCGGGACCGGGCCAGCCTATCGCCCACCCCCCGCCCGGATGCCGCGCCCGGCGGCGGTAGCCTGACACCACGAGGCGGAAGGACCACATGAGCAACCCGGCGGAGGCCGTGCCCCGCGTCAGCGTGTGCATGGCGACGTGGAACGGGGCGGCGTTCCTCGGCGAGCAGCTGCGGTCGATCCTGGAGCAGCTGGCCGCCACCGACGAGCTGGTGATCGTCGACGACGCCTCCAGCGACGGCACGGTCGACCTGATCCGGTCGTTCGGCGATCCGCGCATCCGGCTGACCGCCCGCAGCGAGAACCGCGGCTACGTGCGCACCTTCGAGGAGGCCCTCGCCGCAGCCCGCGGCACCTACCTCCTGCTCGCCGACCAGGACGACGTCTGGCTGCCGGGGCGTGTGGCCGCCATGACGGCCGCCCTCGACACCGCCGACGTGGTCGCCTCGAACCTGGCGACGCTCGGCGGCCCGGACACCCTCGCCGGCCCCTTCGGCCGCACGGACTGGCGCCTGCGGCACCGCGACTCCGGGCGTCGGCTGCGCAATGTCGTCGGCATCCTGGCGGGCGCGCTGCCGTACTACGGCTGCGCCATGGGCGTCCGGCGGGACGCCCTGGGGCGGGGCCTGCTGCCGTTCCCGCCCTTCCTGCACGAGTCCCACGACCTGTGGATCGCCCTGTACGGCAACCTCGTCGGCACCATGACCCATCTCGGACGCCGCACCGTCGCCCGCCGGCTGCACGCCTCCAACCAGACGCCGACGCGGCCGCGGGGGGTCCGGGGGGCGTTGGCGTCCAGGCTGCTGCTGCTGCGCTGCATCGGCGTCCTGCTCGCCCGGCGGGTGGCGCGTGGCTGAGCCCGGATCGCTGCCGGTGCTGACGCGGCTGGCCGGCTTCACCCTGTTGCCGCTGCTCGCCCTGGTGATGCCGTTCCTGCTGATGCCGATCATCGGCCTGCTCGTGGGCCCGGAGGGCTGGTCGAGCGCGATCGCGGGCCAGTCGATCGGGACGATCGCGTCCGTACTGGTGCTGTGGGGCTGGAACGTCGACGGCACCGTCCAGATCGCCCAGGCCGCGACCGAGGACGCCCGCGCGGAGGTCTACGCACGCAGCATGCGGACCCGGCTGCTGCTGTCGGTGGTGGTCCTGCCGGCGGCGGTCGTGGTGGCGGCGCTCGTCGCCCGCCCGGGTTTCGTGGACGAGGCGGCCGCGATGACGCTGGCCTACGGCCTGCTGGGGTTGTCGCCGGCCTGGTACGGCATCGGGGCGGGCCGGCCGTTGCTGCTGGGGCTGTACGACACCCTGCCCCGGTTCGCGGCCACCGTGGCCAGCGCGCCGCTGCTGTTGGCCACGCGATCGCTGTGGCCGTTTCCCCTGCTCATGGCGGCCTCGACGGCGGTGGCCCTGGGGCTGTTCCAGCGCCGCTTCGCGCCGGGACGCCCCTGGTTCCCGCGCCGCGTCGGGCAGGCCCTCGCCGACCTCGCCGGGCAGCGGCACACCGCCGGCATCAACCTGGCCGGCCAGGTGTACGCCCAGACGCCCACGCCGATCGCCACCGCGACCCTGCCGGCCCTGGCCTCGGGGCCGCTGGCCACCACCGACGCCCTCTACCGGCTGGGCCTGTTCAGCGCGGTGGCCCTGGGGAACGCCTTCCAGGGCTGGACGCTGGAGCCGGGCGTCGCCGATCGGCGCCGGCGCCACCTGGCCGCCATCGCCGCGCACGCCGCGCTCGGGGTCGCGGGGGTCGTCGTGCTGGTCGTGCTGGGCCCGCCGATCAGCCCGCTGCTCTCGGCGGACGCGGCCCCGGCGACCGCCACGCTCTGCCTCGCCTACGGCCTGGCGTTCGCGTTCCTGAGCGCCGCGACGCCGCTGATCCGCAACCTGCTCATCCCCGCCGGGCGCCAGCCCCTCGTCCTGCGCGCCACGGTGGCGGCCGCCCTGCTCGGCCTCGGCGTCATGCTGGGCTCCGGGCTGGCCGGCTGGGTGGAGGGTGTGGCGTTCGGCATGGCGGCGTCCGAACTGGCGATGCTGCTGATGCTGACGCCCCCCGCCCTCCGCGTCCTGCGGTCGATCGGCGCCGAGTCCGGCCGCGAGTCCTAGGGGGAGGCGATGCGAACCTGGCTCATCGCGGGTGCCGCGCTGCTGGCGACGGCGTTGCTGGTCACGCTCGGGCTCGTCCGGCCGGCGCCGGCGCACCCGGCGGCCGCCGCCTTGGCGGCCACGTCCGGTCGCACCATCCTGTCGGTCGTCGCGCACCCCGACGACGACCTGCTGTTCCTGAACCCGGACATCCTGTCCGACATCCGCGCCGGCTCGACGGTGTGGACGGTCTTCCTCACCGACGGCCGCGCCAACGGCGATCCGGCCCAGCACGACGCGGACTTCGTCGACGCCCGCATCCGGGGCGTCCGGGCGGCGTACGCGGCCATGGCCGGCGTGCCCGACCGCTGGACCTTCGTTCCGCTGGTCTTCAACGGGCACGAGGTGGCCACGAACCATCTCGAGGGCACCCGGGTGCACCTGGCGTTCCTGTTCGTCCGCGGGGCGGCCAACTGCTGCCTGCGGGGAGACCCGTTCGGCGACCTCTTTCGGCTGCTGCAGGACCCGGCCCACGTCGCCCGGCCGTCGGACGGTCGGGCCCCGTACACCCGCGACTCGCTCGTAGGCACGCTGCGGGCGCTCACGGACGCCGTCAACCCCGACCAGATCCGGTCGCTGTACTCGCTGGGCCACCGCGACACCGGGCTCGCCCTGGACCACTGCGACCACACGGCGGCCGCGATCCTCACGGGGCTGAGCGACAGCGACGCGCGCTCACGCACGCTCCGCACCCGCCGCGAGTACTGGGGCTACCGGGTCCGCACCCAGCCGGACAACCAAGCGCGGATGTGGCAGGGCCCGAAGTTCTCGGCCTGGCAGGCCTACGTGGCGCACGATCCGGGGCTGCCCGGCCCGCAGGCCTGGAACTACGGGCTGCTGGCCCGCTCGTACGCGCCGGCCGACCGGGTGTTCCCGCCCGGCTCGCTCTGGACGCCGCCGGCGGATTTCGGCACGTGCCCCGACCGGGCCGGGAACCCGGTGTCGTGGGCGTCGTGGAACCTCGAGTTCGGCAAGGAGGGGCGCCATGATCCCAAGCGGTGAGCGGACGGGGGTGGTCGCGGTCGTCGCGGCCTACCGGCCGGAGGCGGGGCTGGTGGCGAACGTCGCCGCGGCGGCGGCGCAGGTGGACGGGGTCGTCGTCGTCGACGACGGGTCGCCGGCCGGGTCGGCGGAGGTCTTCGCCGCACTGGACGCCGCCGACGCGGTCGTCGTGCGGCAGCCGGCGAACACCGGCATCGCCGCCGCGCTGAACGCGGGCATCGGCGTCGCCCGCGAGCGGTGGCGGCCGGAGTTCGTGCTGACCCTCGACCAGGACTCGACCCTCGGCCCCGCCTACGTCCGCTGGGCCGTCGACACCTACCGGAGGGCGGTGGCGGCCGGGATCAGGGTCGGGTTCGTGGCCGCCGAGGCCTACGGCGCGCACCCCACGCCGACCCGGGGCCGGGTCGGCGGCTTCCGGCGCGCCTTCGACCCGATGCAGTCGGGTTCGCTGCTGCCGGTCGCCACGCTGGACGCCCTCGGCGGGCTCGACGAGGGGTTCTTCATCGACGGCGTGGACTCCGAGTACACCGCCCGGGCGGGGGCCGCCGGCCTGGCGGTGCTCGTGGGGGAGGGGTGTCGCCTGGATCATGCGCTGGGCCGCCGGGAGCCCGCCACCTTCCGGGGGCGGCCGCTCCGGGTGCTGGGCCGGGAACTGTCGTACAACTACCACGCGCCCCGCCGCGTCTACTACATGGCCCGCAACGGCACGACGCTCACGCTGCGCCACCTGCGGCACGATCCGGGCTGGGTGGCTCGGAGGCTGACCGAGGAGAGCAAGGCGCACTTGTTGCGGCTGGCGCTCGGGCGGGACCGCGGTCGGCTGCTCCGGGCCCTGGTCGCGGGCTGGGTGGACGCCCTGCGCGGGCGCTCCGGGCCGATCGACCCCGACCTGGCCCGGCGGCTGTGACCCGGCTCAGGCGTCGCCCGCCGCGCCCGGCTCGGACGCCTCCGGTGCGGGCGGCCGGGACTCCTTCGTGAGCCGCCGGACCTCGAGGCTCAGCAGTGCCACCCGCTCGGCGAGCACCCGGGTCTCGTCCTCCAGCCGTGACGCCTCCAGCGACAGGTGCAGCGTGACGCCCAGCAGCAGGAGGATCGCCAGGAAGAACAGCAGGTTGACCGGCAGCGCGACGCCGATGCCCTCCGCCAGGAAGTTGAGCAGCCCGGGCCACACCGCGAGGGCCACGACGCCGGCACCCACGATGATCCACAGGGCGGCGTACTTCTCCCGGATGCGGCCGGCGCGCAGGAGGCGGAAGATCACGACGCCGACCGCGACGGCGACCCCCAGGAACACGATGCGGGTGATCATGCCGGGCTTCCGACGGCGGTGACCTCGGCGGCCGGCGTCCGTCGGCGGGTCAGCGCGATCATGAGGGCGAAGGCCGAGCGCACCAGGTAGATCGCCGCCTTCCACGGGCTGTGCGAGGGTTCGCCGCCCTGGCGCGGGCGCATCGCGACGGGCACCTGCACCACCGTCAGGCCGCTGCGGATGGCCGTCATGAGCGAGTCCACGGTGTCCCCCAGGTACTCGGCGGGGTAGTGCCGGGTGTACTGCAGGATCGCTTTCCGGTTGGCGGCCCGGAACCCCGAGGTCACGTCGGTCAGTTGGACGCCGGCGGCGCGGGTGAAGGCGACCGAGAGCAGCTTCATGGCCCACTGCCGGGGACCGCGCACCGTGTAGTCGCCCACGCCGGCGAAGCGGGCCCCGATCGAGATGTCGGCCCGCTCCAGTCCGGCGAAGACCGCCTCGAGCTGGGTCGGATCGTGCTGGCCGTCGGCGTCGACCTGGATCGCCTGGTCGTAGCCGTTCTCCCAGGCGTACTTGAAGCCGGCGCGCAGCGCGCCGCCCACCCCGAGGTTGTACGGCAGCCGCAGCACCTGGGCGCCCGCGGCCTCGGCCTCCCGCACGGTCGCGTCGGTCGAGCCGTCGTCGACGACCAGCAGGTCGACGTCCGGCACGGTCGCGCGCAGCTCGGTGATGGTGGCGCCGATGACCGCGGCCTCGTTCCAGGCGGGCATGATCACCAGCCGGCGGCGTCCGTGCGTCATCTGTCCTCGAATCAAGTGGGGCCCGACGGGGAGTCTATAAGATCGTTTCGCTAGGTTCGATGCAGCCGATCTCCGGGAGGTCTCGTGAGCGCACGCGCGCGGACCGCGCTGGTGTCGCTCGCGTTGGCGCTGGCGTCCTTCCTGGCGCTGCTGGCCTGGGGCCTGTCCTCTCCGGTGGGGTCGGCGCCCGACGACGACTTCCATCTGGCCAGCATGTGGTGTCCCCCGCCGATCGAGCAGTCCGGCTGCGAGTTGTTCTACGAGCAGGGCAGGGTGGCCGGCGTCTACGTCCCGGAGCTGGTCGGCCGGCCGAACTGCTTCGCCTTCCGTCCCCGCGTCACGGGCGCCTGCCAGGAGTCGCTGTCGACGACGGCCCTGGTGACCACCGTCCGGGTCGACCAGGGGGAGTACCCGGGCCCCTACTACCGCTTCGCGCATCTGTTCGTCGGCGACAACATCCACGCCTCGGTCCTGGGGTTGCGCGCCTTCAACGCGGCGCTCGCCGTCGTGCTGATCGGGGCCGCCGCGCTGCTCACGCAATGGCGGCTGCGGTCCGGGCTGGCCTGGGCGATCGGGGCTGCGATCGTGCCGATGGCCATGTTCCTCGTCCCGTCGGTCAACCCCAGTTCGTGGGCCTTCTCCGGCTTGACCGCCTTCTGGATCTCCTGTTTCGCTCTCGCCCGGTCCACCACGACCCGGCACCGGCTGGCTGCCGCCGCCGTCGCGATCACCGGGGCCGTCGTGGCGCTCGTGGCCCGCAACGACTCCTTCCTGTACGTGGTCCTGGCGCTCGCGGCGACGACCGTGCTCTACGCGCCGATCCCCGGCCAGCGGACCGGTGCGGACCGGCGCACCGTCGCCCGCGGCGTCCTGCCCTGGGTCGCCGTGGCCGGCGTGGCCCTGGGAGTCGGGCTCTGGTCGTTCCTCACGGCCGCATCGTCCACCGGCATCCTGCCCGACGAGAGTCGGGCCACCCGCGACCCCTGGGCCGTCTTCTCCTACAACCTGCTGGAGTCGCTGCAGATGCCGGTGGGGCTGCTCGGGTTCGCGCAACTCGGCTGGAACGATGTCCGGCCCCCGGCGCTCGTCTACGTGACCTCGATCGCGATCACCAGTTTCGTGCTGCTCACGGGCATGCGCGAGTTGAGCCCCCGGAAGCTGCTGGCCGTCGTCGGCGTCGGCGGCACCTTCGTGGTGCTCCCGATCGTCATGCTGCAGCGCGCGCTGGCCTATGTCGGCGACCAGGTGCAGGCCCGCTATTTCATGAGCGTCCTGCCGCTGCTCATCGGGGTGGCGTTGCTGAGCGGCGACGGCCGGCGTGCCCTGCGGTTCGGGCGCATCCAGTCGGTGTTCGTCTGGGGTGGTCTCACGATGGCGAACTCCGTCATGTTGCTGCTCAACATCCGGCGCTACAGCGTGGGGACCGCGGGCACCTACTTCCCCGGGCCCGACGCCGACTGGTGGTGGCCCGTCGGACCGTCACCGCTCGGGCTGTGGGCGATCGGAACCATCGCCTTCGCGCTGGGCAGCCTGGTGCTCGTCCTGGCCTCCGGAGGCACCGGCTACCGGCGAGACCTGGTCGGCACGGTGCCGGTGCGGGGGGCCGCCGCAGGGGCCATCGGCCCCCGGACGGCGCCGGGAGCAGAGGCGTCCGAATACTGAAAGTTCACGTCTCGCCAGGCGAGCGGCTGGCGCCGTCCCGCGTCGAGCCTCGCTGGAGATCCTTGGCCCCAACCGGAGGAGCTCAACAGCTTTCCGGCCAGCCGGTCGCGCCGGCTGCCGATTTGCGCCTGCGCCGGGCTGTTCATTCCCGTGACTTTTCCGCGATCTTCGTTCCGGGATGAGAGGATTGACGCCATGAGTCAGCGAACCATCGGTGTCACAGAAGTCGCGCTGCGCGACGCACACCAGAGCCTGATGGCCACCCGCATGTCCCTGGAGGACATGGTCGACGCGTGCGAGGACATCGACCAGGCGGGCTACTGGAGTGTCGAGTGCTGGGGCGGCGCCACCTACGACGCGTGTATCCGCTTCCTGAACGAGGATCCGTGGGTGCGCCTGCGGAAGTTCCGCGAGTTGATGCCGAACAGCCGGCTGCAGATGCTGCTGCGCGGCCAGAACCTGCTCGGGTACCGCCACTACGAGGACATGGTGGTCGAGAAGTTCGTCGAGAAGTCCGCCGAGAACGGCATGGACGTCTTCCGGGTCTTCGACGCCCTCAACGACCCCCGGAACATGGAGCGGGCGATGGCGGCCGTCGCCGCCACCGGGAAGCACGCCCAGGGCACGATCTGCTACACGATCTCCCCCCTGCACACCGTCGAGGGGTACGTGAAGCTCGCCGGCCAGCTCCTCGACATGGGCGCGCAGTCGCTGGCCCTCAAGGACATGGCCGCGCTGCTGCAGCCGCAGCCCGCCTACGACATCATCTCCGCCATCAAGCAGACCTACGGCGACGTGCAGATCAACGTGCACTGCCACGCCACCACGGGGGTGACCCTGGTGTCGCTGATGAAGGCCATCGAGGCCGGCGCCGACGTCGTCGACACGGCGATCTCCTCGATGTCGCTGGGTCCGGGCCACAACCCCACCGAGTCGCTGGTGGCCATGCTCGAGGGCACGCCGTTCACGACGAACCTCGACCACGACCGGCTGATCCGCATCCGCGACCACTTCGCCAAGGTGCGTCCGAAGTATGCGCAGTTCGAGTCGGCGACCCTGGTCGACACCGACATCTTCCAGTCCCAGATCCCCGGCGGGATGCTCTCCAACATGGAGAACCAGCTGAAGGCGCAGGGCGCCGGCGACCGCATCAAGGAGGTGATGGCCGAGGTGCCGCTGGTCAAGGCCGACGCCGGCCACCCGCCGCTGGTGACGCCGTCCTCCCAGATCGTCGGCACCCAGGCCGTGTTCAACGTCCTGATGGGCAAGTACAAGGTGCTGACCGGCGAGTTCGCCGACCTGATGCTGGGCTACTACGGCGAGTGCATCGGGCCGCGCAACCCGGAGGTCGTCGAGATCGCCCGGGCTCAGGCCAAGAAGGAGCCCATCACCTGCCGCCCGGCCGACCTGCTCGAACCCGAGTGGGACCGGCTGGTCAGCGAGGCCAGCAAGCTCGAGGGCAACGACGGCACCCCGGAGGACGTCCTGACCTACGCGATGTTCCCCAGCGTCGCGCCCGGGTTCTTCGCGACGCGCGCCGACGGCCCCAAGAACGTCGGCAAGACCGCCGAACAGTTGGCCGCCGAGAGCCAGTCGAAGCAGGACGCCGCGGGCGCGGTCAAGGGTCCGATCAAGTACCGGGTCACCCTCGGTGGCCGTGAGCACTCCGTGACCGTGGAAAGGGCGTGACCGGAATGGCAGTCAAGAAGGCACCCACGATGCGCAAGCAGGTCGACGACCTGCTCGCCGCGCGCAAGGAAGCCCGTCTGGGCGGCGGCGAGAAGCGGCTGCAGAAGCAGCGCGACGCCGGGAAGATGACAGCCCGCGAGCGCATCGACGCTCTGGTGGACGGAGGCTCGTTCCAGGAGATCGGCCTGTTCCGCAAGAACCGGACGACCTCGTTCGGCATGGACACCGCGGACATGCCGGCCGACGGCGTCGTGACGGGAACGGCGGCCGTGCTGGGTCGCCCGATCCACCTGGCCTCGCAGGACTTCACGGTCGTCGGCGGCTCCGCCGGCGAGACCCACAGCCTCAAGGTCGCCGAGATGATGCGGGGCGCGCTCAAGTGCGGCACGCCGTTCGTGTTCATCAACGACTCCGGCGGCGCCCGCATCCAGGAGGGCATCGACTCCCTGCACGGGTACGGCGCGGTGTTCTACGAGAACGTCAAGCTGTCCGGCACCGTGCCGCAGATCTCGATCATCGCCGGACCGTGCGCCGGCGGCGCGGCCTACAGCCCGGCGCTGACCGACTTCATCATCCAGACGCGCAAGGCCCACATGTTCATCACGGGGCCGAACGTCATCAAGCAGGTCACCGGCGAGGAGGTCACGGCGGACGCCCTGGGCGGCGCGGATGCGCACCAGTCGGTGTCCGGCGTCAACCACTTCGTGGCCGACGACGACGAGCAGGCCATCCTGATCTGCAAGAAGCTGCTGAGCTTCCTCCCGCAGAACAACACCGAGGACGCCCCGATCCTCGACCCCGACCCCTACATCGAGGACGACCCGGAGATGCGGGACACGGTCCCGGTCGACGGCAACAAGGGCTACGACGTGCGCGAGGTCATCCGGCGCCTGGTCGACCACGAGGACTTCCTCGAGGTGCAGGCCGGTTACGCCATGAACATCGTGATCGGCTTCGCGCGCATCAACGGCCGCTCGATCGGCGTGGTCGCCAACCAGCCGCAGGTGATGGCCGGCGTCCTGGACATCAACGCCTCCGACAAGGCGAGCAAGTTCGTCCGCTTCTGCAACGCGTTCAACATCCCCCTGGTCACCCTGGTCGACGTGCCGGGCTTCCTGCCGGGGGTCGCGCAGGAGGCGGGCGGCATCATCCGCCACGGCGCCAAGATGCTGTACGCCTACTCCGCGGCGACCGTGCCGAAGATCACCGTCGTGCTCCGCAAGGCCTACGGCGGCGCCTACCTCGCGATGTGCGCCAAGGACCTGGGCGCCGACTCGGTGTACGCCTGGCCGACCGCCGAGATCGCGGTGATGGGGGCCGAGGGGGCGGCGTCCGTTGTCTTCAAGAAGGAGATCGACGCGGCCGAGGATCCGGCCGCCCGGCGCCAGGAGCTGATCCAGGAGTACCGGAACGTCTACAGCACGCCGTTCATGGCGGCCGCCCGCGGCCTGGTCGACGACGTGATCGACCCCGCCACCACGCGGCGCAACGTCGCGATGGCGCTCGAGATCCTGATCAACAAGCGCGAGCTGCGGCCGGCCAAGAAGCACGGCCTCGGCCCGGTCTGATCGGAGGAGTCATGTCGGACGATCAGAACGCCCAGCTGCTCGAACTGATCCGCGGGCTGCAGCAGCGGCTCGACAGCATCGAGAGCGACATCAAGAGCATCAAGCTCCTGAACGCCCAGAACGTTCCCGAGGAGACGATCGTGGCCATCGCGGCGGCCGTCTCGGGCTACATGGGCTTCCGGGCCAAGAAGCGCCAGAAGCACTTCACCACCAGCCGTACCTGGCAGGCCACCACGCGGGGAAGCCAGCTCGTCCACACACCGCTGCACCTGCGGTAGGGAAGGAACCATGAAGCTCAAGGTGACAGTCAACGGAATCCCGTACTCCATCGAGGTGGAGGTCGAGGAGGAGGAGCAGGTCGCTCCGACCATCGTCATCGGCGGCGCCGGCGGCATGAACACGCCGGTCGCCACCACCGCGTCGGTGCGCGCCTCGTCGGCGCACGCCGTCACGGCCCCCCTGTCGGGCTCGGTCAAGCAGATCTTCGTCGAGGACGGCCAGGAGGTGAAGGAGGGCGACGTCCTGGTGATCCTGGAGGCCATGAAGATGGAGACGGAGCTCACCGCACCGCACGACGGCGTCATCGCGCGCGTCCTGGTCAGCCAGGGCGAGACCGTCGCCGGGGGCGACGCGCTCATCGAGTTCCAGCCCTGACCCGCTCTCAGCGGACGCGACGGCGGCCGGCCCTCCGGGGCGGGCCGCCGTTCGTCGTCCAGGCGGATCAGGTGACGCGGAACACCTTGTGGTTGGCGGCCTGGGCGACGGGCCGGAGCACCAGGCGGTCGATGTTGACGTGGGCGGGCCTGGTGGCGACCCACGCGATGGCGTCCGCCACGTCGTCGGCGGTCAGCGGGTCGGGGACGCCGGCGTAGACGGCGTCCGCCCGCGCCCGATCGCCGTGGAACCGGGTCAACGAGAACTCCTCGGTCTGCACCATGCCGGGGGCGACCTCGCACACCCGGACGCGCTCACCGCACAGTTCGAGGCGCAGCGCCCCGGCCAGCATGCGTTCGCCGGCCTTGGCCGCGTTGTAGCCGCCGCCCCCCTCGTAGGCGGCCTCCGCCGCGGTCGAGGTGACGAACACCACGGTGCCCTCGGCCGCCCGCAGGGCGGGCAGCAGCGCCTTGGTGACCCGCCCGGCGCCGAGGACGTTGGTCTGGTACATCGTCGTCCAGGCGTCGAAGTCGGCGTCGGCCAGGCTCTCCTGGCCGACCGCACCGCCGGCGTTGTTCACGAGCAGGTCCAGCCGCTCGCCGACGTACTCGGCCAGCATCGCCACGTCGTCGGCGTCGGTGATGTCGCACTGGGCGGCGACCCCGCCGATCTCGGCCGCCAGGTCGTGGACCCGGTCGAAACGCCGGGCGGCGCAGATGACCGAGAAGCCCTCGGCGGCGAGGCGGCGGGCGGTGGCGGCGCCGATCCCGGAGGACGCGCCGGTGACGACTGCGGTGCGGGTCATGGCGCCGATCCTAGACTCGCCCCGTAGGCTGCCCGGCATGGCGGACACGCGGATGCTGTCGGTGCCCGGGCCCCACGGCGTCCGGGAGGTGAAGCTGACCAGCCCCGACAAGGTGCTCTGGCCGGCGTCCGGGCAAGGCCCCGCGGTGACCAAGAGCGACCTCGCCGACTACCTGTTGGCCGTGGCCGAACCGTTCCTGCGGATCAACGGCGACCGGCCGCTGACGCTGCAGCGGTTCCCGGACGGCATCGACGGCGAGGAGTTCTTCGCCAAGCGCCCCCCGGCCGGGACCCCCGACTTCGTGCGCCGCGTGCTGTGCACCTACCCATCGCGGCGCCGGCACGAGCAACTGGTGTTCGACGAGCCGGCGGCGTTGGCCTGGGCGGCCCAGCTGGCGACCCTCACCTTCCACCCGTGGCCCGTGCGGACCGCGAACCTGGACAACCCCGACGAGTTCCGGATCGACCTGGACCCGCAACCGGGCCGCGGGTTCGTGGACGCCGTCGAGGCGGCCCTCGCCCTGCGTGACGTCATGGCCGAGGTGGGGTTGACGGCGTACGCCAAGACGTCCGGGAACCGGGGCGTCCACGTGTACGCCCGCATCAGGCCCACCCACGAGTTCGTCGACGTGCGGCACGGGGTGATCGGGGTCGCCCGCGAACTGGAGCGTCGCCTGCCCGACCTGGTCACGACCAGCTGGTGGAAGGAGGAACGGGGCGAGCGGGTCTTCGTCGATTTCAACCAGGCCAATCGCGACCGGACGATCGCGGGGGCCTACTCGCCGCGTCCGCTGCCCGGCGCGCCGGTTTCGACGCCGCTGACCTGGGCGGAACTGCGGGACGCGGTGCCCGCCGACCTCACGATCCGGACCGTGCCCGACCTGCTCGCCGACCGGGCCTGCCCGTGGGCGTCCCTGGACGCGACCCCGGGCGACCTGGCCGGCGCGCTGGCGCTGTGGCAGGCCGACCTCGATCGTGGCCTGGGCGAACTCAACTACCCCCCCGACTACCCCAAGATGCCGGGCGAGCCGCCCCGGGTGCCGCCGAGCAAACGCCGGACCGATCGGCCGGCCGAGGACTACCTGGCGCCCAAGGCCGTCCGAGACGCCGAGTGGGGGATGCCGATCGTCCCACCGTTCGGGCCGATGCTGGCCAAGCTGGTCAAGGAGTTCCCGAAGGCCGACGTGCTGTTCGAGCCCAAGTGGGACGGCTTTCGCACCATCATCTGGCGCAGCGGCGACCGCGTCGAGCTCGGCAGCCGCAACAGCCGCCCGCTGACGCGCTACTTCCCCGAGATCGTCGAGGCGGTGAAGGCGAACTTCCCCGACCCCGCCTGCATCGACGGCGAGATCATCCTCGTCGACCCGACCTCCGGTGACCGGCTCAACTTCGACCTGCTCCAGCAGCGCATCCACCCCGCGGAGTCCCGGATCAGGAAGCTGGCCGCCGAGCTGCCGGCCTCGTTCGTCGCGTTCGACCTGCTCGCGCTGGGCCCGGTCAACTACGCCGAGAAGCCGTTCCGAGAGCGCCGCGCCGCGCTGGAGGAGGCGCTGCGGGACGCCCGCCCGCCGATCCATCTCACCCGGGCCACCCGCGACCGCGACCTGGCGAAGCTGTGGTTCACCCAGTTCGAGGGTGCCGGCCTCGACGGCGTCGTCGCCAAGCCGCTCGACGCCCCGTACGCCGAGGACAAGCGGGTGATGTGGAAGATCAAGCACGAACGCACCGCCGACTGCGTCGTCGCCGGGTACCGGCTCTACCGCGACACCACGGACGCCGTGGGCTCGCTCCTGCTGGGGCTCTACGCCGCCGACGGCACCCTCCACAGCGTCGGCGTGATCGGAGCCTTCACGGCCGAGCGACGGCGCGAGCTGTTCGCCGAGCTGCAGCCGCTGGTCACGACCTTCGACGGCCACCCCTGGGCGTGGGCGCGGCCGGAGGAGACCCCGCCCGACAACCGCGACCGGTCGTTCCCCCGCACGCCCACGGCTGCCGCCCACTCGCGCTGGAATGCGACGAAGGACCTGTCGTTCGTGCCGTTGCGCCCCGAACGCGTGGTCGAGGTGCGCTACGACCACATGGAGGGCGACCGCTTCCGGCACACCGCCCAGTTCGTGCGCTGGCGTCCCGATCGGACGCCGCAGAGCTGCACGTACGCCCAACTGGAGGAGCCGGTCGGCTACGACCTGGCCGCTGTGCTGGGCGTCCACCGCTAGGCTCGGCGTCATGACCTACAAGCTGATCCTGCTGCGCCACGGCGAGAGCGAGTGGAACCAGAAGAACCTGTTCACCGGCTGGGTGGACGTCGACATCAACGAGAAGGGCATCGGCGAGGCGAAGCGGGCCGCCGAGCTCCTCAAGGCCGAGGGGCTGCTGCCGGAGAAGCTGCACACGTCCCTGCTGCGTCGCGCGATCCACACCGCCTACCTGGCCCTCGACGGTTGCGACCGGCACTGGATCCCCGTCGAGCGCTCCTGGCGTCTCAACGAGCGCCACTACGGCGGGCTGCAGGGGCTCAACAAGGCCGAGACGCTGGCCAAGTACGGCGAGGAGCAGTTCATGCTCTGGCGGCGCAGCTACGACACCCCGCCGCCGCTGCTCGACAAGGACAGCGAGTTCAGCCAGTGGAACGACCCGCGCTACGCGGACATCCCCGAGGACCAGCGCCCCCAGACCGAGTGCCTCAAGGACGTCGTCGTGCGGATGCTGCCCTACTGGGAGTCGAACATCAAGCCCGACCTGGCCGCCGGCAAGACGGTCCTCGTGACCGCCCACGGCAACTCGCTGCGCGCCCTCGTCAAGCACCTCGACGGCATCTCGGACGCCGACATCGCCGGCCTCAACATCCCGACCGGCATCCCGCTGTTCTACGAGTTGGACGACGACTTCAACCCGGTCACCACGGGGGGCCGCTACCTCGACCCGGACGCCGCCGCGGCGGCCATCGAGGCGGTCAAGAACCAGGGCAAGAAGAAGTAGCTCGACGCCCGCGCTTGGCGGCGCGGTCGGGGACCAGACCCGCCCGCGCCGCCCAGTTCTCTAGGCGATCGTCCAGTTCTCGCCCTCGGGGTGCAGCCCGGTGACGATGTAGATCACCCGCGAGCCCAGCAGCACGGCGTGATCGGCGATCCGCTCGTAGTAGCGGCCCAGCAGGGCGCAGTCGACGGCCGCCTCCACGCCGTGCGGCCACGAGTCGTCGAGCAGCCGCCGGAACTGGAGCGCGCGCAGCTCGTCCACCTCCTCGTCGTGGTCGGCCATGCGCTCGGCGTCCAGGACGTTGCGCTCGGCGAGGGTGCGGCCGGCCAGCGCCACCATGGTTTCGGCCAGCTCGGCCATGCGGCGGAAGTTGCCCTCCATGGTGTCGGGCACGGCCTTCTTCGGGTAGCGCATCCGCGCGATCTTGGCGACGTGCGCGGCCAGGTCCCCCATCCGGGCCAGGTCGCCCACCATCCGCAGGGCGGCGACCAGCGTGCGCAGTTCGCCCGCCACCGGCGCCTGACGGGCCAGCAGGCTGAAGCAGCGGCTCTCGAGGTCGTCGTGCAGCGCGTCCAGGGTGGCGTCCCCGGAGATCACCTGTTCGGCCGCCTGCAGGTCGGCGTCCAGCAGGGCACGGGTGGCGGTGCGGACGGACTCCTGCACCAGGTCGGTCATCCGGACGAGGTCGGCGCTGACCGCGCTCAGTGCCTCGTGGTAGCTAGCGCGCATCGCGTCAGCCCTTCCTTCAACGGCTACGGTCGCTCGACGGCTGCCGGAGCGACCCGGTCGCGGAGACCTTACCCCGCGCCCCCGGCCTGTCCCGGGCCTGCTCGCGAACGCCGGGTGAACGGCACGCGAACGTTCGGCGACGGTCTCGGCACGGCTGAACGCCGGAGCCGATCCGCCCGTGCGCCCGCCCTATGATCGGCGGGTGAGCCCGATCGCCGCCGCCCTGTTGGGCGTCCTCGCCGGTGTCCTGCTCGGCGCGGGGGTCATGGTCGCCGTGCTGCGGCGGCCGGACGCGGCCGGCCCGACCGCCGCCGTGCACACCGACGAGGTGCGCACCATCATGGGGGTGCTGACCTCCGGCGTGGTGATCGTGGGGCCGCACGACGACCTGCTGGCCCACAACGAGACCGCCGAGCGGCTGGGGCTGGTGCGCGGCACGCGCATCGGCCTCCCGGAGGTTCTCGCTCTCGTCCGCTCCTCCCGCCGCGAGGGGGAGCAGCGGTCCCTGGAGGCGGAACAGACCGATCGGCTCGGCCGCACCGGCGTCCGCTTGGCGATCCGCACGCTGCCGCTCGACGGCGGTCGCGTCTTCGTCGTCGCCGACGACCGCACCCTGCAGGTGCGCGCCGACGCCTCCAGCCGCGAGTTCATGACCAACGCGACGCACGAGCTCAAGACCCCGATCGGTGCCGTCGCGCTCCTCAGCGAGGCCATCGCGGACGCCGCCGACGACCCGGACGCCGTGACCCGCTTCGCCGGCAGCATCGGCCGCGAGGCGGCGCGGCTGTCCAACCTGGTCCAGCAGATCCTCACCTTGTCGAAGCTGCAGGGCCGGGAGCCGCTCGCCGCCGCGGACCGGCTCCCGGTCGACGATGTCGTGGCCGACGCCCTCGGCCGCTGCCGCGCACTGGCCGAGGGCCGGTCGATCACGCTGACGTCGGCCGGGGAACCGGGGTTGTGGGTGTTCGGCGACGCCGAGCAGCTCTCGGACGCCCTCACCAACCTCATCCAGAACGGCATCAACTACTCCGATCCGGGTGCGCGCGTGGTCGTCACCACGCGGGCCGTGACCGTGGACGGCGTCCCGTGGGTCGATCTGGCCGTCTCCGACAACGGCATCGGCATCGCCCCCGCGGACCAGGAGCGCATCTTCGAGCGCTTCTACCGCGTCGACTACGCCCGCAGCCGGGAGACCGGTGGCACCGGCCTGGGGCTGTCGATCGTGCGGCAGATCGTGGAGGGGCACGGCGGCTCGGTGTCCCTGTGGAGCAGCCCGGGGGCCGGCTCCACGTTCACGCTCCGGCTGCCGGCCACCGCGCCGCAGGACGTCGAGGAGGAAGCATGACCGTGGTCCTGATCGTCGAGGACGAGGAGTCCTACCGCGAGGCCCTGAGCTACATGCTCACCAAGGAGGGCTTCGAGGTCGTCACCGCGTCGGACGGTGCGGCCGGGCTGGCGGAGTTCGAGCGGCGGGGCGCCGACATCGTGCTGCTCGACCTGATGATGCCGGGGTTGTCGGGCACGGAGGTGTGCCGCCGGCTCCGGCAGGTCTCGACCGTGCCGATCATCATGGTGACCGCGCGCGACGACGAGATCGACAAGGTGGTCGGCCTGGAGTTGGGCGCCGACGACTACGTGACGAAGCCGTTCAGCCACCGCGAGCTGGTGGCCCGCATCCGCGCCGTGCTGCGCCGGGGGGCGGACGCCGACCTGCTGCCGAGCGTGATCGAGGCCGGCGGCGTCCGGATGGACGTCGAGCGGCACGAGGTCTGGGTCGACGGACGGCCCGTGCGGCTCGCGCTCAAGGAGTTCGAGCTGCTCGAGTTCCTGCTCCGCAACGTCGGGCGGGTGCTCACCCGCGGGCAGCTGATCGACCGCGTGTGGGGCGCCGACTACATCGGCGACACCAAGACCCTCGACGTGCACATCAAGCGCCTCCGCGCCAAGATCGAGGCCGATCCGGCGAACCCGGTGCGGCTGACCACGGTGCGGGGCCTGGGCTACAAGCTGGACGCCTGACCGCACCTCCGGCGTCCGGCCGCCCGCCGGCCCGCATCCCCACTAGCCTGACGGGGTGACCGACCGCATCACCGTCTTCTCCGGGCATGCCCATCGCGCGTTCGCCGAGGAGAGGTGCGCCATCCTCATGGACGAACTGTCGCCCTCCCGGCTGACGCGCTTCAGCAACGACTGCCTGCAGGTGCAGTTGCGCGCGAACTGCCGCCGGGGTGACGTGTTCATCGTCCAGCCGCTCGTCCCGCCGACCCAGGAGAACCTGATGGAGCTCCTGATGATGGTGGACGCCGCCCGCGGCGCCTCGGCCCCGACCGTGAACGTCGTCATGCCGCACTACGCGTACGCGCGCTCCGACAAGAAGGACGCCCCCCGCATCTCGATCGGGGGCCGGCTGGTGGCCGACCTGCTGGCCACGGCGGGGGCGACCCGGGTGTTGACCATGGCGCTCCACGCCGAGCAGGTGCACGGGTTCTTCTCCGTGCCGGTCGATCACCTCACGGCCCTGCCCGTGCTCGCCGACCACTTCCGCACCACGATGGACCTCTCGGACGCCGTGGTGGTGTCGCCGGACTTCGGCAATGCGAAGTCGGCGGGCGCGTTCGCCCGGCAGCTGGGCATCGGGGTGGCGGCGGGCTCGAAGCAGCGGCTCGCCGACGACTCGGTGGTCATCGACCAGATCGTCGGCGACGTGGCGGGCAGGGACGTCATCGTCCTCGACGACGAGATCGCGACCGGTGGCTCGATGGTCACCCTGATTCGCACCGTGCAGGAGTACGGCGTGCGCAGCCTACGGGTGGCGTGCACGCACGGGCTGTTCACCGGACGCGCCGCCGAGCGGCTGAACGAGTGCCCCGGCATCGCCGAGATCGTGACCACGAACACCGTGCCGCCGAACCGGGCGGTGGAGCGGCTCACCGTGCTGAGCGTGGCCCCGCTGTTCGCCGAGGCGATCCGGCGGATCCACGAGGGCGAGTCGGTCAGTCGCCTGTTCTCCGACGACGACACGTACGGCGAGTGAACGCCCGCCGGCGTTCGGTCAGCGGCTGAGCTCCGGGGCGGCCGTGCGGTAGATCGGGTCCTGGGCGTCCATGACGGGCACCCGCAGCTCCTTCGCGCCGCCCGAGCCGAACGTCAGTTGCAGCGTGACGTTGAGGCCCGGCTTCAAAGCGGGACTGGTGACCGACACCAGGGGGGCGCCCTCGCCGGTCAGGACGACCAGCTTGTTCGGCGGCAGCGGCAGGCCCGTGGCGCCGGTGATCGTGAGGGGAGCGGCCTGGCTGCCGTCCTGGTTCGTGGCGTAGCCGGTGACGTTGGCCAGCGTGTCGGCCCTGGGGGACACGATGGAGGCCGAGAGGCGCCCCTGGCCCGCGGAGTTGGCGATCACCAGGAGGTTGCGCACCTTGATGTCGTTGACGTCGACGTTGACCCCGTGGGCCGGGGTGTAGGTGCGCAGCGTCTGCGCGTCGAAGCCACAGCCCGTCAGGATCAGGGACGCCCCCAGTGCGGCGGCGACCCCCGCGCGGCGGACGAGGCGGGACGGGCGGGTGCGGGACATGGCAGCTCCTGTCGCGGCTTGGACGCCAGCAGGATATCCGCGACGACCAGGCACGTCAGCCCGGGGGGCCGGGTCCCGGAACAGCGGCGCGGCGGGCCGGCGTCCGGCGCGCTGTTCCCGAGTCCGAATCGTGATCGGACGGAGAATGTGGCCGCGCTCTTCGGGTGTCACCGCTAGTGGGGGCGGGGTCCCGCCTGAGGGGAGGGTGCGACTCGGCCGCTGCGCGGAGGGTCTCGATGGTGCTAAAGTGCCTCTGGCTACCGGTTTTGGGTTACGACCGGGGCTCTCTTCGTGCTACACTGGACGGAGGAAGGGGCCCAGTAGATTATGACTTTTGCTGTTGGTGAGACCGTCGTCTACCCCAATCACGGAGCTGCCGTGATCGAGGACATCGAAACCCGAACGATCAAGGGCGAGGAGAAGCTGTATCTCGTCCTGCGCATCGTGGGACAGAACGACCTGGTGGTCCGGGTGCCGGCGTGCAACCTCGACTTGGTCGGCGTCCGGGACGTGGTGGACGCGGCCGGTCTGGAACGGGTGTTCGGCGTGCTGCGCGCCCCGCACACGGAGGAGCCGACCAACTGGTCGCGGCGCTACAAGGCCAACCTCGAGAAGCTCCACTCCGGCAACGTGCTGAAGGTGGCCGAGGTCGTCCGCGACCTGTGGCGCCGGGAGAAGGAGCGCGGGCTGTCGGCGGGGGAGAAGCGGATGCTCGCCAAGGCCCGTCAGATCCTGGTCTCGGAGCTCGCCCTGGCGGAGAAGGTCGCCGAGGATCGCGCCGAGGTCCTGCTCGACGAGGCGCTCGCGTCGTAGAGTCCGGGCATGCACGAACCCGTTGAACCGGTCGTCGCCGTCGTGGTGGCGGCCGGTTCTGGCACCCGGCTGGGCGGCGAGACACCCAAAGCGCTGCGGGTGGTCGCCGGACGTTCGCTGGTCGCCCGGTCCGTCGACCAGCTCGCCGCCGGCGGGTGCACCGCAGCCGTCGTCGTCGTGGCCGCCGGTACCGAGGACGCCTTCGCCGCCGCGCTCGCGGACGCCCCGATCCCGTGTCTGCTCACGCTGGGGGGTGCCGAGCGGCAGGACTCGGTGCGGCACGGCCTAGACGCCGTGCGGGCGGAGCCGGCGCTGGCCGGGTGTCGGGTCGTGCTGGTGCACGACGCCGCGCGCGCGTTCGTCCCGGCCGACGTGGTGACCCGCGTCATCGACGCCGTGCGGGGCGGGTCGGTCGCCGTCGTCCCGGTGGTGCCGGTCGTCGACACCGTCCGCGCCCTCGCCGGAGCCACCTCGGCCGTCGTCGACCGGTCGGCTCTGCGGGCCGTGCAGACCCCCCAGGGGTTCGACCTGGCCACCCTCGCCGCCGCTCACGCCCGCCTGGCCGCGGACGGGGTGGTCGTCACCGACGACGCGGCGGCGTGCGAGCACGCCGGTCACCCGGTGACGCTGGTCGCGGGGTCGCGGCGCTCGCTGAAGGTGACCGAGCCGCTGGATCTGGTGTTCGCCGAGGCGTTGGCCCGGCAGGCGTGAGGAGTCGCCGATGAGCGGACCGTCGTTCCGGGTCGGGGTGGGCACGGACGTCCACCAGTTGGCCGAGGGGGTCGCCCTGCACGTGGCGTGCCTGCACTTCCCCGACGAGCCGCGCGGGCTCGCCGGTCACTCCGACGGCGACGTCGCCGCGCACGCCGCCTGCGACGCCCTGCTGTCGGCGGCCGGCCTGGGCGATCTGGGCAGCAACTACGGCACGGCCGAGCCGCGGTGGGCGGGGGCGTCCGGGGCGGCCTTCCTCGCCGAGACGGCCCGGCGGCTGGCGGCGGCCGGGTGGACGATCGGGAACGTGGCCGTGCAGGTGATCGGCAACCGGCCCCGCCTGGCGGCCCGGCGGGCCGAGGCGGAGCGGGCGATGTCGGCGGCGCTCGGGGCCCCGGTCACCGTCTCGGCCACCACGACGGACGGCCTCGGGCTCACGGGCCGCGGCGAGGGTGTTGCGGCGATCGCGACCGCGTTGATCCAGCGGGCCTGAGGCGTCCGGCTCAGCGAACGGACGCCGCCGGCGCGACCCACGTGTTGCAGACGGCGATCTCGTCGGTCTGCAGCCCCCGCGCGAACCATGCCTGCCGGTTCTTGCCGAGCCCGTGGTCGCCGTCGATCTCGGGGTCGCCGGACAGCGCGTCGTCGCCGAGGTAGTAGGTCATCGTGACGAGGTTCTGCAGGTCGGCCTGGGTGAGGTTCTTGCTCTGGGCGACCGAGGCGACGAACAGGCCCGCGAAGCAGTCGGCCTGCTGCTCGGTCCGTCGGGACATGCGGCGGGCCTCGCTCTCGGACACCCGCTGCTCGAGCGCCTTGTCGGCGATGAGGATGCCGGTGCGGGCCTGGACGGCGTGCCCGAACTCGTGCGCCATCACGTCCTCGGCGGCGTACTTGGTGGCGCCGATCTGCCGCGGCAGGGCCGACAGCAGCCGGCGGGCGTAGTAGATCCGCTGGTCGCCGGCGCAGTAGGCGGCGTTGACCTCCCTCATCGTGCCGCACGCGGTCGTGACCGGGCTCGAGTACACGGTGACGGGCGGCCGCGGCAGCTCGAAGCCCGCCGCCGTCAGCGGCGGTTCCCACACCTGCATGAGGCAGCCCATCAGGTCGTTGAGCTCGGTCTGCAGTTCGGCGGCGGTGGCGGTCGCCGACAGGGGCACCATGACGCAGCGGGTGGGGGACGGGACGGACTGGGCGTAGAGGGCGTTGTCGGTCAGCCACGACTCGGCCTGGGACACGGTCGTCGGGACGGGGAGCTCCGGCGGGTTGAAGTCGGCGGGCGGGGCCTGGTAGCCCTCGTTCTCGTATTCGGTGGTGCCGGTCCCGGCGGTTCCGGAGCCCGCGGTCCCGCCCGCCGGAGGCGGGGTGGTGGTTCCGGGACCGGGGGGCTCCGAGATGCCGCCCAGCAGCGCGCGCATCACGGAGAACGCGATCATGACGAGGGCCACCATGAGCGCCGCCCGCAGCAGCGCGCTGAAGGGGCTGCTCCGGCGTGGCGGGCGGGGAGCCTGGGGCGGCGGGTAGCCGGGTCCGGGCGGCCAACCGCCGGGGGCGGTGGGCCACTGCTGGGGGGGCGGCCACTGGGCAGCGCCCCATCGGGTTCCACCCGGCGGGGCCCACGGCGCCGGGGTCCGGGTCCACTGGTCGGGGGCCCCCCACTGCTGCGTCACGCACCCACCTTAGTCACCGGTGGGGTGCCGAACCATCGTGCGGTAGGTTCGCCCTGTGACCGGCACCCTCACGTCCAGGCTGGCGCGTTGCGCCGCCATTGTCGTCCTCGCCGCGGCCGGCGCACTCGGCCTCGGGGTGAGTCCCGCCCACGCCGCCGACGGCGTCGCCACCTACTCGGTCCGGGCCGCGGTCGAATCCGACGGCACACTGGCGGTTCAGGCCACGCTCGGCCTGGAGGGGGCCCCCACCCAGGTGCGGCAACGTTTCGCCACCACCCTCGACTCGGGGCGGGACACGCGCTACCGGTTCACGCTGAGCGAGCTGACGGCGTCCGTGGCGGGCCAGCCGGTCGCGTCGGCGGTGACCACCGAGGGCGACTACCAGGTGGTCACGGTGCCGGTGACGGGGGCCACCGGACCCGTGACGCTGTCCTACAAGGTGCGCGGGGCCGCGTTCCGCACCGACGCGCAGACCACGACGCTGAACTGGCGGCTGCTGCAGGGCCTGAACCTCCCGGTGCGCTCGTTCGACGCCGTGGTCACGACGCCGGGGCTGTTCCGGTCGGTCGACTGCTACGCCGGTCCGCCGGCCGCGCCGGGCCCGTGCGTGAGCTACGCCGGGGGCACCCACGACGACCCCTACCCGGTGTTCAGCGACGGGCCCCGCGGTGAGGGCGAGGTCGTCGGCGTGGTGGTCCGGTTCGACTCCCGGCTGGTCTCCGCGAACGAGAGCCGCCACCGCGTCTGGACCCTCGACAACGCCTTCTCGGCGGCGCCCCTGCCGCTCGGGCTCGCCACCGCCGCCGCCCTCCTCGGCGGCCTCGGCTTCTGGTGGGTGCACCGCCGCTACGGCCGGGACGCCGCGGGCGCGGCCCTGCCCGCGACCATCGGGACGTTCCGCCCGGTGGGCGACGGCCAGAGCGCGTTCACCCTGGCCGACGACGTGCGGCCCGGCGAGGTCGGCACGCTCGCCGACGAGCGGGTCGACCCCATCGACGTGACGGCCTCCGTGCTGGACCTGGCGGTCCGCAACCACCTGCGGATCACCCAGCTTCCCCGGGGCGGGGAGTTCAAGCCGACCGACTGGGAGTTCCGGCGGGTCGAGTCGGGGGCGGCGCTGCTCCCCTTCGAGAAGACCCTGCTCGACGTGGTGGCGCCCGCGGACGGCAGCCCCCGCCGCCTCTCCGAGCTGGGCCCGCTGCTCGGCCCGGTGTTGCCCACGATCCAGGACCAGTTGTACGACGAGGTGGTCGCCAAGGGCTGGTTCGCGGCCCGGCCCGACCGCACCCGGGACCGGTGGGCCCGGCTGGGTTGGGGGGCGCTGGCGGTGGCCGTGGTGGTCGCCGGCCTGCTGGTGGCGTTCACCTCGTTCGGGCTGCTCGGCCTGGTGCTGGTGGCCCTGGCGGCCGGGGTCGGCGTCCTGGGGCAGGCCATGCCGGCCCGCACCGCCAAGGGGTCCTCGACGCTGGCCGGGCTGGGGGTGCTGCGCGGGCTGCTGCTGACCCAGCCCACCGATCAGATGCCGGCCGGACGGGAGCACGAGGAGCTGTCCCAGGTGCTGCCCTACGCCGTGGTGCTCGGGGGGGCGGACCGGTGGCTCGACGGCATCGCCCGGGTCAACGACGCCGCGCGGGCCGACCACACCGAACTGTCCTGGTACCACGGTCCCGCGGGCTGGCAGTTGTCCGACCTGCCCGATTCGCTGCGCACCTTCATCCGTGCGCTCGAGGGCACCCTGGTGTCCCGGCCGTGACCGCCCGGCGGGCCTTCGAGGCGGCGCCCGAGGAGCCGCTGCCGGAGGAGCCGGCGCCGCCGGGGTTCCCCCCCGCCCGCCGGGCGCTGGCTCCCCGCCCGGTGCCGGTGGGCCGGCGGTGGGTGCCGCGCACCGCGCTGACCCCCTCCCGCGCGCTGCCGGACGAGGCCCCGCCCGACGTCTCCAGCGACGTCATCGTCTGGTCGCACTCCCGGGACGCGGTCGGGCTCGCCGCCCTGTTCCTGGTCAGCTTCACGGTCACCCGGATCGTTTCGGGTCGTGGCGCCGACGTGCTTCCGTGGCTGGCGGTGTCCCTGGTGGCGGTTTCGTTGACGCTCGGGCTGTTCCTGCTGCGGCGGCACCGGGTCGAGGCGGACGCCGAGGGCGTCCGCCAGCTCGGCGTCGGGGGCTGGCGGTTGGCCTGGGACGAGATCGCCGAGGTGCGCCTCGACGGCACCCGCGACGCCGCGGGCCGGGCCGGCTGGTTCCGGCTCGGTGCCCGTGCCACCAGCGTCGCCCTCGAGGTCGTGCCCGGACCGGGGGCGTCGCGACGGACCGAAGGGCACGCCGCCCTGCGCAGCGACCGGGCCCGGGCTCTGGGGGAGTTGGCTCGCTACCACGGCGTCGCCACCAAGGAGGCGCTGGGCAACGTACCGCGGCGGGTGGCGTCCTGATGGGCGGACGTCCCGGCGCCCGGGACGGTCAGACCTCCAGGCCGGGGTAGAGCGGGAAGCCGCCGAGCAGCTCGGCGGCCCGAGCCCGGGTGCGCTCGGCCAGGCCGTCGGCGATCGTGTACTTCGCCTTGCCCGGCTTGCCGTTGGCGGCCGTGACCGGGGTGGTGCCCCGCAGGACGCCGGCGATCAGGTCCGCCACGACGTCGAACTCGGCCGCCCCCAGGCCGCGGCTGGTGAGCGCGGGCGTCCCGATGCGGACGCCGGAGGTGTACCAGGCGCCGTTGGGGTCGCGGGGGATCGAGTTGCGGTTGGTGACCACGCCGGAGTCGAGCAGGGCCGACTCGGCCTGGCGGCCGGTGAGGCCGAACGAGGTGGCGACGTCGAGCAGGACCAGGTGGTTGTCGGTGCCGTCGGTGACGAGCTTCACCCCGCGCCGCTGCAGCCCCTCGGCGAGCGCCTTGGCGTTGTCGGCGACCCGCTGCGCGTAGCCCTGGAAGTCCGGCGTCCGGGCCTCGGCGAAGGCGACCGCCTTGGCGGCCATCACGTGCGACAGCGGCCCGCCCAGCACCATCGGGCAGCCCTTGTCGACGAACTCGGCGTACTCGGGCGTGGCCAGCACGAAGCCGCCGCGCGGGCCGCGCAGCGACTTGTGGGTGGTGGAGGCGACGACGTGGGCGTGGGGGATGGGGTCCTCGTCGCCGGTGAACACCTTGCCGGCGACGAGGCCGGCGAAGTGGGCCATGTCGACGAACAAGGTGGCGCCGACGGCGTCCGCGATCTCGCGCATCGTGGCGAAGTTGACCCGGCGCGGGTAGGCGGAGTAGCCGGCGACGATGATGAGGGGCTTGAACTCGCGGGCGTCGGCGGCCAGCTTGGCGTAGTCGATGAGGCCGGTCTCGGGGTCGGTGCCGTAGGCGCGCTGCTCGAACATCTTGCCGGAGATGTTGTGGCGGAAGCCGTGGGTCAGGTGGCCGCCGGCGTCCAGGCTCATGCCCATGACGCGCTGGGTGTTGAACTCGCGGCGCAGCGCCTCCCAGTCGGCCTCGGACAGGTCGTTGACGGTCTTGGCGCCGAGGCGCTCCAGCGTCGGGGACTCGATGCGCTTGTTGAGGATCGCCCAGTAGGCCACCAGGTTGGCGTCGATGCCCGAGTGCGGCTGAACGTAGGCGTACTCGGCCCCGAACAGCGCGCGGGCGTGCTCGGCGGCGACAGACTCGACGGTGTCGACGTTCTGGCAGCCGGCGTAGAACCGGTGGCCGACGGTGCCTTCGGCGTACTTGTCGGACAGCCAGTTGCCCATCGTGAGGAGGGTGGCCAGCGAGGCGTAGTTCTCCGACGCGATCAGCTTCAGCGACCCGCGCTGGTCGGCGAGTTCCTGCCGGATCGCGCCGCCGATCCGCGGTTCCACGGAGTCGATGATGGACAGGGCCTGGCGGTAGGCGCTCGACGCGGTGGCGGCGACGTCGGTCACGACGGTCTCCTTCGGCTGGGTTCGGCTCGCCCTCAATCTACCGGACACCGCCGGAGTCCCCTCGCGCCGGGGGTGTCGTGGGCACCGCCTATGCTGTGCCGCACCGCGTGACAAGGAGTCCCCGCCATGAGCGACACCCCCACCCAGCCGAGCCCCCCCCCCGACCCGCGGCCCCCCGCGCCCGCCCCGCAGCCCCGGGGGTGGGGTGCGGCCCAGCCGCCCCTGCCGCCGCAGCCCTGGACGCCGCCGGCGCCGCCCCCGCAGCGGGGCTCGTTCGCGCGCGGTTTCGGTCTGGGGGCGGGGGCCGGCCTGGGGGCGGGGGCCGCCCTGCTGGTGCTCGGGCTGATCGGCGCCCTGCTGAGCACGCTGATGCTGGTGGGGGTGGCCGGGGCGCTCGGCGGGTCCCGGCAGACCAGCGTCGAGCCGCTCGGCACCGTGTGGGGGGCGGACAGCGCCCCCCGGAAGCTGCGCGCGGTCGCCGTGACCGGCCCGATCATGGGCGACGCCGGCGACGGCGTGACGCTGGTGGGGGGCACCTACGGCTACGAAGTGGCCGAGGTCATCGACGGGTTGGCGGCGAAGGACGCCGACGGCCTGATCCTGCTGCTCAACACCCCTGGCGGCAGCATCAACGGGTCGCGGGCGATCGCCGACGCCGTCGACCGCTACGAGCAGCGCACGGGGAAGAAGGCGTTCGCGTACGTGCAGGGCATGTCGGCGTCCGGCGGCGTGTACGCGATGGCCGGCGCGTCGCGCATCCTGGCCGACCACGGCTCGCTGGTGGGGAGCATCGGGGTGATCGCCGGGCCGTTCGAGCGCTACCGCGACGTGACCGCGATCACGGGTTCGATGCTGGAGACGGGCGTGACGACCACCGGGGGCATCAGCAGCGAGTACCTCACCCAGGGGAAGGGCAAGGACTTCGGCAACCCCTACCGCGACATGACCGCTGAGGAGCGGGCCCAGTTCATGCGGCTGCTCGCCAACGAGTACGACGCCTTCGTCGGGTGGGTCGCCGCCGCGCGTGGCATCGAGGCGGACACGATCAGGAACACCCTCGGCGCCTACATCTTCGACACGAGGAGCGCCCAGCAGTACGGGCTGATCGACGGGACGGCCGGCCGCGACGAGGCGTTCCGCGACTTCGCGACCGCCGCCGGGCTCGACCCGGCCCAGACGAAGGTCGTCATGGCCGAGGCGCCGAGTCTGCTCGCCCAGCTGCTGGGGGCCGAGGCGCGCGTGTACGGCACGGCACCCGCGGCGACCGGGGTCGACGGGCAGCCGGCGCGCGCGACCGCCGCGCTCTGCGCCGGCGGCCCGCAGGTGCTCGCCTACCAGGGCAGCCTCGCGGGGGTGTGCGGCTGAGGATCGGGCCCTCAGGCCTCGGTGCCCCCCTGCAGCGAGGCGCGGGAGCGCGTCACCTCGTACAGGGCGATGCTCGCCGCCACCGAGGCGTTGAGCGACTCGACGGCGGAGGCGATCGGGATCGCGGCCAGGACGTCGCAGTTCTTGCGGACGAGCTGCGCGAGCCCCTCGCCCTCCGAGCCGACCACCACCAGGACCGGGCCGTCGACGCCGGGGAGCTCGTCGATCGGCGTCCCACCCTCGCCGGCCAGCCCGACGACGAGGAACCCGGCCTCGGCGTAGTCGCGCAGCACCCGGTTCAGGTTGGTGGCCAACGCCACCGGGCAACGGGCGACGGCCCCGGCCGACGCCTTCCAGACGGCCGCCGTGACGTGCGCGGACCTCCGCTCGGGCACGATGACGCCGGCGGCGCCGAAGGCGGCGGCGGAGCGGACGATCGCCCCCAGGTTGCGCGGATCGGTGATGCCGTCGCAGGCCACGACCAGGGGGGCGTCCTCGAGCAGGGCGTCGTCGAGCAGGTCGGCCGGGTGGGCGTACTCGTACTCGGGCAGCTGCAGGGCCACGCCCTGGTGGACCGCGCCGCCCGTGAGCCGGTCGAGTTCGGTCCGGGACGCCTGCAGCAACGGGACGCTCCGCTCGGCGGCCAGCTTCAGGATGTCGGCCAGCCGGGAGTCCCGCTCGACGCCCTCCGCGACGTAGGCGCGGCGGATCGGCAGACCGGCCTGCAGCGCCTCGAAGACCGGGTTGCGGCCGATCACCCAGTCCGCCCCGAGGGCGACCGCCTGCCGGGCGCGGCCGGACACCTGCCGCTTGCCCTGGCCCCCGTCCGCGCCGCCCTTGCGGTAGGCCTTGTGGTAGGGACGGTCCTCGGCCTTCGGGGTGGGGCCCCGGCCCTCCAGGGAGCGCCGGATGCGCCCGCCCGACCCGGCCGTGCGGCCGGTGTTCCCCATGCCCTTGCCCGTCTTGCGGACGGCGCCCTTGCGCTGGCTGTTGCCCGGCATGTCTACTCCTTCACCAGGCTCCAGCGAGCCCCGTCCTTGGTGTCTTCGATCTTGAGTCCGGACGCCGCGAGCGAGTCCCGGATCGCGTCGGCCGCCGCCCAGTCACGCCGGGCGCGGGCCTCCGCGCGCTGCGCGAGCAGGGTCTGTACGAGGGCGTCCACCACGGGCGCCAAGTCGTCGGACGCCGGCCCCGCCGCCACCCACTCGGGGGCGCCGGGGTTGAGCCCGAACACGTCCAGCATCCCCAGCACGGTGGCGTGGCAGGCGAGGACGGCCTCGGAGTCCCCCGCCGCGAGCGCCTGGTTGCCCTCGCGGACGACCCCGAACAAGGTGGCGAGCGCCTCGGGCGTCCCCAGGTCGTCGTCCATCGCTTCGGCGAAGGCGCGCCAGGCGGCGCTGTCACGGTAGGCGAACGGCGCGCCGCCGTCCGGGGACCGCCGGGCGAGGAACGCGCCGGCCCGGTCCAGGAACGAGTCGATGCGGGCCAGCTGGGCGGCGGCCTCGGCCAGGGAGGCGTCCGAGAGTTCGATGGCCGAGCGGTAGTGCGGCCCGGCCAGGTACAGCCGGACCGCGCGGCCGCCGAACTTCTCGACGGCGCCGAGCACGTCGGCGGTGTTGCCGAGCGACTTGCTCATCTTCTCGCCGGCCAGCGTGACCCAGGCGTTGTGCATCCAGTAGGTGGCGAAGGGCCGGCCGGCCGCCTTCGACTGGGCGATCTCGTTCTCGTGATGCGGGAACCGCAGGTCGAGCCCACCTCCGTGGATGTCGAACGCGTCGCCCAGGTACTTGCCGGCCATCGCCGAGCACTCCAGGTGCCAGCCGGGCCGGCCGCGTCCCCAGGGCGTGGCCCAGGAGGCGGTGTCGGGGTCGCCGGGCTTGTGGCCCTTCCACAGGGCGAAGTCGCGCGGGTCGCGCTTGCCGCGCTCCTCGGCGTCCTCGGCGGGGGCCATGTCGTCGACCCGCATGCCGGACAGCTCCCCGTACGCCGGCCACGACCGGACGTCGAAGTAGACATCGCCCGAGCCGTCGGCCGCGGGGTAGGCATGGCCGCGGTCGATGAGGGTCTCGATCAGTTCGATCATCTCGGGAATGTGCCCCGTCGCCCGCGGCTCGTAGGTCGGGGGCCGGACGCCCAGGGCCCGGAACGCCTCGTGGAACACGCCCTCGTACAGGTAGGCGTGCGCCCACCACGGCCGGCCGGCCTCCGCCGACTTCGCCAGGATCTTGTCGTCGATGTCGGTGACGTTGGTGACCATCGTCACCCGGTGACCGGACGCCTCGAGCCAGCGCCGCAGCACGTCGAAGTTGACCTCCTTGCGCACGTGCCCCAGGTGCGGCGCCGACTGCACGGTGGCGCCGCAGCAGTAGATCGAGACCTCACCCTCGACCAGGGGCACGAACTCGACCACGGCCCGGCGGGCGCTGTCATACAGGTGGAACGTCACCCGCCGGAGTCTACCGGCGGGCGCGTGCCGCCCGCCCCCGGCGGGGGGCGGGGCCGGGCCTCAGTCGGACGCCCGCCGCTCGGCCTCCCGCCGCCGGAGGGCGTCGATGTCGAGCACGTCGGGCAGCAGCTCGGTGTCCGGGGCGACCGCCTCCGCCTCCCAGGGATCGAACGGCGCCTCCTCGGCCTCGTCGACGAACCCCTGGGACGGGTCGAACGGATTGACGAGCCGCCGCTCGTCGGGGGTCTCCCCGAGGTCCTCGCTCATCGCCTCGTCGGGCAGGCCGCGCAGCACGTCCTGGATGTAGCCCTGCACGGCGTCCCCCAGCGGCACCTCGCGGTCGGCGCGCTGCGACGCGAACCAGCGGTAGTCGAGCACCTCGTGGAAGATCTGCGCCGGGTCCCGCTTCCCGGTCAGCTCGGGTGGGATCGCGCGAACCACCGGCTCGAAGCACTCCCGCAGCCACTGGTGGGCGACGATCGCCTCGTCGACGTGCTGCTGGTCGGTGCGGGCCCGGAACGTGTCGAGGTCGTTGAGCAGGCGCCGGGCCTGGTTCTCCTCGGTGTCGAGGCCGGTCAGGCGCAGCAGACGTCGGGAGTGGTGGCCGGCGTCGACGACCTTCGGCTGGATGCGGATCGACGAGCCGTCGACGGCGGTCGTCACCTCCAGTTCGGCCACGTCGAAGCCGAGCGAGTTGAGCCGCCGGACGCGGCCCTCGATGCGGTGCAGGTCGCCGCCCGAGAACTCCTCGGCGGCGGTCAACTCCCCCCACAGGGCCGCGTAGCGGCTGTTGATCTGGTCGACGAGCTGCCGCGGGTCGAGGGCGGCGTCGAGGAGGCGTCCGGCCTCCAGGTCGCAGAACTCGCCGAACAGGTTGGTGATGGCGATGTCGAGGTCGTGGTTCCGCTGCCCGTCGCTCAACCGCGGGTGGAACTCGCCGGTCTCGGCGTCCACCAGGTAGGCGGCGAATTCGCCGGCGTCCCGGCGGAACAGCACGTTCGACAGGGAGACGTCGCCCCACAGGAAGCCGACCAGATGCAGCCGGACCAGCAGCACGACCAGCGCGTCCAGCAGCTGCGACACCGTCTCCTGCCGGACGCCGGAGGCGAACAGCGAGCGGTAGGGCAGCGAGAACTCCAGGTGGCGGGTGAGCAGCACCGGGTCGAGGGGCTGCCGGGCGGCGTCGAGGCGTCCGGTCACGACGGCCAGCGGCTCGACGGCGGGGGTGTCGAGGCGGTGCAGGTCCTGCAGCAGCCGGTACTCGTGCAGCGCGACCTCCTCGATCACCTCCTTGGCGGCGTACACGGACTGCCCGACCCGGATGAACCGGACGACGTGCCGCGAGATGCCGCGCGGCAGCGCGACCAGCAGGTCGGGGGGCCAGTCGGCGAGCGGCACGTCCCAGGGCAGCGGCAGGAGGTTGCTGTCCGGCTGGGCGGACAAGAAGCGGGGCACGGGTCCAGTGTGACAGCGTGCCCCGACAGACGCGGGGACCCGCCGCCCTCCGGCGACGGGTCCCCGCGGTTTCGGCTCCGGGTCAGGAGATGCGCTTCTGCGTGGAGTCGTTGAACACGTGCATGCGCGTGAGGTCCGGCATGAGGCGGACCTTCGACCCGCGGTGCGTGCCGCTGCGGGCGTGCGTGCGGGCGGTGAGCTGCGGGGCCGTCAGGCGGGCGTCCTCGCTCAGGCCGGACAGGGTGCCGTAGACGTAGCCGTCGGCACCGAGTTCCTCGATCACCGAGACGTCGATCGGGATGCCGGCCTCGGTGTCGGACAGCGTCAGGTGCTCGGGGCGGATGCCGATCGTCGCGGTGTCGCCGGCCTTGGCCAGCACCTCCCGCGCCACCGGGACGACCCAGTCGCCGATCTGGACGCCGCCCTCGACGACCCGGCCCTTGATCAGGTTCATGGCCGGGCTTCCGATGAAGCCGGCGACGAACAGGTTGTCCGGCTTGTCGTACAGCGTCAGCGGGCTGTCGACCTGCTGCAGGATGCCGTCGCGCATGACCGCCACGCGGTCGCCCATCGTCATGGCCTCGATCTGGTCGTGGGTGACGTACACGGTGGTGACGCCGAGCCGCGACTGCAGCGCGGCGATCTGGGTGCGGGTGGAGACGCGCAGCTTGGCGTCCAGGTTCGACAGCGGCTCGTCCATGAGGAAGACCTGCGGCTGACGGACGATGGCGCGGCCCATGGCGACGCGCTGCCGCTGGCCACCGGAGAGCGCCTTCGGCTTGCGGTTGAGGAACTCCTCCAGGCCGAGCAGCTTGGCGGCCTCGGCCACGCGGGCGTCCCGCTCGGCCTTGGGCACGTTCTGCATCTTCAGCGCGAAGCCCATGTTGTCGGCCACGGTCATGTGCGGGTAGAGCGCGTAGTTCTGGAAAACCATGGCGATGTCGCGGTCCTTCGGCGGCAACGAGGTCACGTCCCGATCGCCGATGAAGATCTGGCCGGAGTTCACTTCCTCGAGCCCGGCCAGCATGCGGAGGGAGGTCGACTTGCCGCAACCCGAGGGGCCGACGAGGACCATGAATTCGCCGTCGCCGATCTCGAGGTTGAGCTTGTCGACCGAGGGGTGATCAGCACCGGGGTAGACGCGGGTGGCGTCCTTGAAGGTGACGGTGGCCATGCCGAAGTCCTTTCCACGGGCAGGTACGTGCCCGACGATCCGTAGTGGAATGAATGAGGAGTCCGATCTCCTCGGTTCCGATCATCTCACGGCCTCCGGGGCTCGGCCACCGTTCCGGGGACGCCGGTACCCTCGGAACTCGTGAGCGAGCAGCCGGAACCGACCCCGCAGCCGGACGGCGAACGCGACTGGTGGGACGACCCCGCCCTGCCCTGGCGGCACCAGCCCTCCCGCGCCGACGTGATCTGCCTCGCGGCGCTGGGCGTCGTGGCGGTGTACGCCCTGGTCATGCTGCCGCTCCGGCCGGTGATCCTGGGGCTGGCCCCCCATGTGTTGGGCTCCCTCGGCTACCGCACCGGCCTGATCATGACCGGCGCGCTGGCGTCCGTGGGGGACCCGTGGCGGCCGCTGGTCTGGGTGGTCGGCTCGCTGATGGTGATCAAGTTCCACTGGGTGTACTGGTGGGCGGGCCGCCTGTGGGGCCGGCAGATCCTGGACGTGTTCGCCAAGGACAAGGGTCCGCGCACCCGCCGGCGCTACGACAAGGCCTGGGAGGTCACCCACCGCTTCGACACGATCGCCTTGATCGCCACCTTCCTGCCGATCCCGCTGCCCGCCGGGGTGATCTTCGCGGCGGTCGGAGCCGCCGGGACGTCGCTGCGGAAGTTCCTGACGGTGTGCGTGCTGTCGTCGCTGACGACCTCCGCGGCCTACCTGTTGCTCGGCTACGCCATCGGGGAGCCCGCCGTGCAGGTCATGGACGCCTACGGCCGCTACCTCTGGTACGTCTCGATCGCCATCATCGTCGGGATGATCGCGGTGGCGCTGTGGCGGTCGCGCACCAAGACGGCCGAGCCCGCCACCGGGGCCGCGGCCGGTCCGGGGGTGGGAACCGTCGGGGACGCCGCCGGCGAGGGTCGCTAGGGTCGCCGGGACGAGACGAGCGCGCCCTGGGCGGCGCGCCGAACAGAACCGGAGGGAACTCCCATGACGCAGCCAACCGTGACCCTGGCCGGCGGGACCAACATCCCGATGGTCGGCCTGGGTACCTGGCCGATGGACGACGCCGAGGCGCGCCGGGTGGTGCGCCAGGCGATCGAGATCGGCTACCGCCACGTGGACACCGCCGAGAACTACGCCAACGAACGCGGTGTCGGCGACGGCATCAGGGACTCCGGCCTGGACCGGTCCGAGGTCTGGGTCACCACCAAGTTCAACCGGCGCTGGCACGCCGACCCGGCTGCCGGGCTGCGGGGCAACCTCGAGCGGCTCGGGCTCGACTACGTCGATCTCGCGCTCATCCACTGGCCCAACCCCGATCAGGACCGCTACGTGCAGGCCTGGCAGGGGCTGATCGAGTTGCGTGAGCAGGGCCTCGCCCGGGCGATCGGCACCTCCAACTTCAAGCCCGCGCACCTCGGCCGGCTCATCGCCGAGACCGGGGTCGCCCCCGAGGTCAACCAGATCGAGTGCCACCCCTACCTCGACCGGGCGGCCGAACGCGCCTACCACGCCGAACACGGGATCGTCACCGCCGCCTGGAGCCCGCTCGGCCGGAACAACGGCCTGCTGCAGGAGCCGCTGATCGTCGAGTTGGCCGCCCGATACGGGGTGACGCCGGGGCAGGTCGTGCTGGCCTGGGACGTCCTGCAGGGCATGGTGACGGTGCCCAAGTCGTCGAACCCCGAGCGGCTGCGCCAGAACCTCGACGTCTTCGACATCCCGCTGACCGCCGCCGACGTGGCCGCGCTCACCTCCCTGGAGTCGCCCGGCCTGGTGCCCGCCGACTCCGACGTCTTCGGTCATTAGGGGTGGCGATGACGGTGGACGACGCCGGGCTGGTGTGAGTCGCCGTCGGCTCGGCCGTCACCGCTCGAGGAACGCCACCAGGAACTCGGGGTTGGCCCCGTAGGGGCGCAGGTCCCAGGTCGAGTAGCGGGCGGCCACGCGCAGGCCGGCGGCGGCGGCGTCCGCGAAGAAACTGCCGAAGTCGTAGCCGCGGCCGGCGCCGAAGCCGGTGACGAGGCGTCCACCGGGGGCCAGCAGGCCGCCGAGCCGCGTGAGGATCGGACGCCGCGTCGCCGGGTGCACGAAGCCCAGCACGTTGCCGGCGCACAGGATCACGTCGAACCGCTGGGGTGCCTCGGGCGGCAGGGCGAAGTCGTCGGCCAGGTCGGCCACCAGGTAGGTCGGGCCCGGCTCGTCGGCCTCGGCGGCGGCGATGAGGACCGGATCGAGGTCGACGCCGACCACGCGATGCCCGGCCCGGTGCAGGTGGCCGGCGTGCCGGCCCGGCCCGCAGCCGGCGTCCAGGATCGCGGCCCCGCGCGGGGCCAGCGCGTCGACGAGTCGCGCCTCGCCCACCAGGTCGGCGCCGCGGGCGGCCATGTCCCGGAACCGCTGGACGTAGCGGTGCGAGTGCTCCGGGTCGCGCTCGACGATCCTTGACCACTGGCTCCTCGGACGATCCACGAGCCTCCGACAGGATTCGAACCCGCGACCATCCGCTTACAAGGCGGGCGCTCTACCTACTGAGCTACGGAGGCGCGACGGCGAGCCGTCGGCCCCTCAGCCTACCGCCTCGGAGTTCAGGTGCAGATCGGCCAACTCCCAGGGGCGGTGCGCGGCCCAGTGGGCCCGCTCCTGGGCCGCCCAGCGGTCCCAGTGCGGGGCGTAGGCGTCCCCGTCGCGGCTCAGCGCCCGCCGGCGCCTGGCCGCCGGGTCGGCGTCCACCCAGATGCCGAAGGACGCCCGCGCGCGGCTCGCCGGGGTGAGGGCCCCGCAGCCCTCGACGATGATCGGCGCACCCGGGTCGAGCGCCACCCACTCGGCCGGACGCCCCCGCTGCCAGTCCCAGCGGCGGTAGCCGGGCGACGGGTCGCCCAGCAGTCCGGGGACGGCGGCCGCGCCGGCGGCGAGCCCGTCCCAGCCGGGGTAGACGTCGTCCAGCGACACCAACGCGATCGGGCCCGGCCACACGGCGCCCAGCCGCCGGGCGAGGGTGGTCTTGCCCGCCCCGCTGGGGCCGTCGATCAGGACCGCGGGCCGTGGCGCCCGCGCCAGGTCGGCCGCGAGGGCCGCCAGGTCGGCGTCCGTCGGGAACACGTCAGCGGATGCCGGGCGCGCTCAGGAAGACCTGGCCGTGGCCCCACAGCCGAACGGGCGGGTTGTCGGCGGGGATCAGCACGGCCTGGCCGTGCTCGAGGTCGAGCCTGGTCCGGGCGTCTTCCAGGACGACGTCGCCGCTGGTCACGAGGGCGATCCGCACGGCACCGTGGGCGGGCAGGCTGATGGGGTCGGGGCCGCACTCGATGCGCCACACGTCGAACTCGGGGCATTCGGAGGGGTAGCTCCAGACGCCGGGGCTCCGCTCCGTGCCGTTCAGGACCCGCGGCGACGACTCCCCGAAGTCCACCGCCCGGACGAGTGCGTCGACGGCGATGTGCTTGGCGGTGAGGCCGCCGCGCAGGACGTTGTCCGAGTTGGCCATGAGTTCGATGCCGGTGCCCGACAGGTGGGCGTGCATCTGGCCCGCCGGCACGTGGATGGCTTGACCGGGCCGCAGCGTGACCAGGTTCATCAGGCAGGCCGCGATGATGCCGGGGTCGCCCGGGAAGAACTCGTCGAGTTCGATGATCAGGCGGGCCAGGTCGCCGGCCGGTCCGGGATCGTCGGCGTGGGCCACGGCGGCCACCAGCACCCGATTGACCAGCTCGAGCCGGTCGCCCTCCAGGGTCCGGGTCTCGAGGAAGACCTCCTCGGTCGCGGCCGGTCCGCGGCGCAACTTCAGGGGCCCGATGACGGAGTCGAGCACCTGGGCCAGCCCGAGTTGCTCGAACAGCGCGTAGGTCAGCGTCGGCGTCCGGAACCCGAGGAGCAGCCGGAAGTCGGTGAGCGCGATCAGGGTCTCGGGCTTGGCCCAGTCGTCCTTGAAGCAGCGGCGAGGATCGTCCAGCGCCAAGCCGGCCGCCTCCTCGGCTGCGAAACCCTCGGCCGCCTCCGCGCGGGCGGGATGCGCCTGCAGGGAGAGGGCGTGCCGCGCCGACAGGATCTTCATCAGGAACGGGAACCGGCCGCCGAACTGCCGCAGCGCGACGGGGCCGAGGATCGACGGATCGGCTGCGATCAGCTCGTCGAGTCGCGTCCCGTTCACCCGCGAGGGCCCGACCGCGTGCGCGCCCAGCCAGTACTCGGCGAACGGCCGGCCGTCGCCCTGGACGCCGAGGATGGCCGGGATGGCGTCCGCGGTGCCCCAAGGGAAGTGCATCACGGTGCCGTGGATTTCCTGCATGCTGCCGAAGCGTCCTGTCTTTGGGCTGGGCTGAGAACCGTCCTCCAGTGTGGCACCCGTCCGGGTGCTGCGCCGCCTTCAGCCCGCACCGCGGGAATGACAGCGGTGTGATTCGCGCCTAAGCTGAGGGCATGTCCGAAGAGTCCGTCGCCCCCGTCGCGGACCTCAGCGACCGCGACGCCGCGATCCTCGACTTCGAGGAGTCCTGGTGGTCGGCGCCCGGCGTCAAGGAGGCCGAGATCCGCGAGCGGTTCGGCCTGTCCGCCCCCCGGTACTACCAGATCCTCAACCAGTTGCTCGACGACCCGGCCGCGCTGGCTCACGCGCCCCTGCTGGTCAAGCGGCTCCGTCGGCTGCGGGCGCGCCGCCAGGAGGGCCGCTCGGCCCGCCAGTTGCCGGTGTCGGTGACCGTCTGACGATCCCGAGGGCGGACGCCCACGGCAGCCGCGTCGGCGGCTCGGCCCCCGGCGCCAGGTACGCCCCCGAGACCAGGCCGGCCCGCCGCTCGAACGGGTTGCCGAGCGCCGGGTGTCGGTACCACAGCCACGACCACCCGGCGGCCAGCCCGTAGAGGGGGAGGAAGCCCACGCCGAAGCGGGCGTACTGCTCGGCGTGGCGGGCCTCGTGGCCCAGGACGCCGGGGCTGAGGCGGTCGAGTTCGGCGAACGTGCGCGCCGTGATGACCACGTCGCCGACCGTGAACGCGCCGGCGACCGGGAACCGCGGCCGGTAGCCCTCCCCCAGCCAGAGCCCCGCCGGCCCGCGCCGCAGCCGGGCGCCGCCCACGCGGGCGATCGCCCAGCCGAGCGGGGTGGTGAGGTTCAGCAGGTTGAGCAGCACCCGGCGGCGCGCCGGGGCGTCCGGCGGGCCGGCCGGGGGGAGAACCGCGGCGGCGCCGCGCCCGGGGCTGCTCGCTGACCGCACGACGCCATCGTGGCAAGGGGGAGCGGCGGCGTCCATTCGGTGCGGGATGGGCGGTACCCTCCCGGGGCCGGGCGTTTGCACTCGGCAGGGGCGAGTGCTAAGAATGGGTTAGCACTCTCGGGGTGAGAGTGCCACACCGTCAGACTCGATGAGACCCTCGAACCGATCGGGGAGAGCGTCGTCCGTCGCGGGCATCGTCCTGACTGACCACGAACCCACACGCGGGGGCACTGCCCCCCGGAGTCACGGAAGGCTGCCAAGCACAGATGGCAAAGCTGATTGAATTCGACGCCGACGCGCGCCGCGGCCTCGAGCGGGGCATGAACATCCTCGCCGACGCCGTCAAGGTGACGCTCGGCCCCAAGGGCCGCAATGTGGTGCTCGAGAAGAAGTGGGGCGCCCCCACCATCACCAACGACGGCGTCTCGATCGCCAAGGAGATCGAGCTTGAGGACCCGTTCGAGAAGATCGGCGCCGAGCTGGTCAAGGAGGTCGCCAAGAAGACGGACGACGTCGCGGGCGACGGCACCACCACCGCCACCGTCATCGCCCAGGCGATGGTGCGCGAGGGGCTGCGCAACGTGACCGCCGGCGCCAACCCGATGTCGCTGAAGAAGGGCATCGAGAAGGCCACCGCCGCGATCGTCGCCCAGCTGCTCGAGCAGAGCAAGCCGGTCGAGACCAAGGAGCAGATCGCGGCGACGGCGTCCATCTCGGCCGCCGACCCGACGGTCGGCGAGATCATCGCCGAGGCGATGGACAAGGTGGGCAAGGAAGGCGTCATCACCGTCGAGGAGTCGAACACCTTCGGGCTCGACCTCGAGCTCACCGAGGGCATGCGCTTCGACAAGGGCTACATCTCCCCGTACTTCGTGACGGACGCCGAGCGCATGGAGGCGGTCCTCGAGGACCCCTACATCCTGATCGCGAACAGCAAGGTCTCCTCCCTGAAGGACCTGCTGCCCGTGCTGGAGAAGGTCATGCAGGCGGGCAAGCCGCTGCTGGTCATCGCCGAGGACGTCGACGGTGAGGCCCTCGCCGGCCTGATCGTGAACAAGATCCGCGGCACCTTCAAGTCGATCGCCGTCAAGGCCCCCGGCTTCGGCGACCGCCGCAAGGCCATGCTGGGCGACATCGCGATCCTCACCGGCGGCCAGGTCATCTCCGAGGAGGTCGGCCTCAAGCTGGACGCCGTCACCCTCGAACTGCTGGGCCGCGCGAAGAAGGTCATCGTCACCAAGGACGAGACGACCATCGTCGAGGGTGCCGGCGAGTCCGACCAGATCGCGGGCCGCGTCAAGCAGATCCGCGCCGAGATCGAGAAGTCGGATTCCGACTACGACCGCGAGAAGCTGCAGGAGCGCCTCGCCAAGCTGGCCGGCGGCGTCGCCGTCATCAAGGTCGGCGCGGCCACGGAGGTCGAGCTCAAGGAGCGCAAGCACCGCATCGAGGACGCCGTCCGCAACGCCAAGGCCGCGGTCGAGGAGGGCATCGTCCCCGGTGGCGGGGTCGCCCTCGTGCAGGCCGCGAAGGACGCCAACGTCGAGGGTCTCGAGGGCGACGAGGCGACCGGCGCCCAGATCGTCTTCGTGGCGTGCGACGCCCCGCTCAAGCAGATCGCGGCGAACGCCGGCCTCGAGGGCGGCGTGGTGGCCGAGAAGGTCAAGCACCTGCCCGCGGGCCAGGGCCTGGACGCCGCCACCGGCGAGTACGTCGACATGGTCGCCGCCGGGATCATCGATCCCGCCAAGGTGACCCGCTCGGCGCTGCAGAACGCGGCGTCCATCGCGGCGCTGTTCCTCACCACCGAGGCCGTCATCGCCGACAAGCCGGAGAAGGCCCCCGCGGCCACCCCGCCGGACATGGGCGGCATGGACTTCTGAGTCCGGCCTCCAACGCCACCGGACGCCCCCGCACCCGTCGGTGCGGGGGCGTCCGGCCGTTTGCCGGGCCCGGATGTCCGGCCTAGAGTCGGTGGGCCGTGGGCGCGGCGGGACGGAGCGGACGATGAGCGGGTGGCGGCGCGATCTGGCGCTGTTCCGCAACCCGGTGTTCGCGCTGTTCTTCGCCACGCGCACGCTGGGCACCCTGGGCAGCTCGTTCGCCCCGGTGGCGCTGGCGTTCTCGGTGCTCCACCTGCCGCACGGGACGCCGCAGCTGCTGTCGGTCGTGCTGGCGGCCGAGGCGATCCCGATGGTGGGCTTCATGCTGGTCGGCGGGGTGATCGCCGACCGGTTCCCGCGCAGCCGGGTGCTACGCGGCGGGCTGCTGCTGAGCGCGACGGCGTTCGCCGCCCTGGGCGCCATGATGCTCACCGGGTGGACGCCGACGGCCGCCCTGTGCGCCGCCGCGGCGCTGAGCGGCGTCGGTATCGCGTTGATCTACCCGGCGTTGACCGGGCTGATCCCCGAGATCCTGCCGGTCCGGCAACTGCAGGCCGGCAACGCGCTGCTGGGGGCCGCCCGCAACGCCGCCCAGATCGTTGGGCTGGTGTCGTCGGGGATGCTGGTGGCCTGGGTGGGCGGAGCCTGGGCGCTGATGACCGGGGCCGCGCTGTTCGGGGCGGCCGGCTGGCTGGCGACGGGGATCCCGGTCCGCTCGTCCCGGCCCGCGGGCCTGTCGGCGGGGGGCGTCGTGCGCGATCTGCGCGACGGCTGGCGTGAGTTCGTCGCCCACGAGTGGCTGTGGGTCGTCGTGGCCCAGTGGTCGCTGATGGTGCTGTTCTTCTCGGCCGCCCACGGCGTGATCGGGCCGGTCATCGCCGACGCCGAACTGGGTGGGGCGGTGCCGTGGTCGTGGATCCTCGCCGGGGAGGCCACCGGCACCCTGCTGGGTGGCCTGGCCGCGATGCGGTGGCGCCCGCGGCGACCGATCCTGGCGGCGGTGCTGGCCACGGCGGTCGCGCTGCCACCGCCGTTCCTGTGCCTGGCCCTCGGCGCCCCGCTGCCGCTCATCATCGCCGCGATGGCGGCGGCGGGGGCCGGGTTCGGGCTGTTCGGCGTCCTGTGGGCGACGACGATGCAGTTGCGGGTGCCGGCGGAGTCGCTGTCGCGGGTGGCCTCGTACGACGCGCTGGGCTCGCTGGTCTTCCAGCCGGTCGGGCTGCTGGTCGGCGGGCCGGCCGTCGTGCTGTGGGGGGCCCACACCGCGATGCTGGTGTGCGGCCTGGCCCTGATCGTGGTGTGTCTGCTGCCGCTCGTCTCGAGCGACGTGCGGCGGTTGACGTGGACGTCCGGTCTGGACCGTCACGCGAACCGCGGCGCCGTGCCCGAAACCCCGTGAGGCGCAGCGCCGGTGCGCACGCTCCCGAGTGTCGCGGCACGGCCGTGGCGCGGCGGCGCGATCATGGCGTCGTGAGGAGCGTGCTCGAGGTCCGCGTCACCCAGGCGGCGGACGCGCACCCGGCCGAGGCCGGCGGAGCGGACCGGCTCGAGATCGTGGGGGCGCTCACGGACGGCGGCCTGTCGCCGGAACCGCGGGTCGTCGCCGAGGTGCGTCGCCGCACCACCCTGCCGCTGCGTCCCGTCGTCCGGTTGCGGGAGGGGTTCGGCACCGACGGCGGCGAGGTGACCCGGCTGCGCGGGCTCATCGCGGGCTACACCGACGCCGGCGCGGACGGTCTCAGCCTCGGCTTCCTCAACGGGCTGGGCGAGATCGACCTGGAGGTCATGGGCGCCCTGCTCGAGGACAGTGCGCTGCCCTGGACCTTCCACCGCGCCGTCGACGCCGCGCTCGACACCGCCAAGGCGTGGCGGGCCCTGCTCGCCCTGCCCCGCCTGGACGCCGTCGCGACCGCCGGGTCGGCGCGCGACGTCGAGCACGGCTTGGACGACCTCATCGCCCGCGCCCGGTCCGACCCCCGCGCGGCGGCCCTCATCATGGCGGACGGCGACCTCCTGCCCGAGCACGTGCCGTGGTTGCTGCGCGCGGGCGTCCGGCAGTTCCACCTGGACGCCCAGGCCCGGCCCGGGGGCTCGTTCCGGGCGTACGTGGACGAGGCGCTCGTGGCCTCGTGGCGCCGGCTGATCGACGCCGAACTCCGGCACCTCCAGCACCGGACGTCCAGCCACTAGGCCAGCTGCGGCGGCACCGGGCCGGCGACGGACCCGCCGCCGAGGGGCTCCACGTGAATGTGGGCCTCGGTGCCCGGCAGGGCCCGCTCGATGCCCTCCTCCAGGGCATCGGTGAGTTGGTGGGCGCGGGCGACGGTCCACGAAGCGGGCACCTCGACGGTGGCCTGGATGAACCGCTGGCGGCCGGACTCCCGGGTCCGCAGCCGGGTCAGGCGGCAGTGCTGGCTGTCGACGATCTCCTTCATGACGCCGTGGACGATCTCGATCTCGTGGGCGGGCAGCGTGGCGTCCAGTAGCCCGACGGCGGAACGGCGCAGCAGCTTCGAGCCGGTCAGGAGGATGTTGATGCCGACCGCGATGGCGATCAGAGGGTCCAGCACCTGCCAGTCCTGGCCGAGGAAGCGCTCCGCCCCCAGGATCAGCGCCATCGCCAGCAGCACCCCCGCCGAGGTGATGACGTCCGTCATGAGGTGCTTGCCGTCGGCCTCGAGGACGATCGAGCGGTGCTTGCGGCCCTGCCGGATGAGGATGAGGCCGGTCATCAGGTTCAGCACGCTCGCCCCGGTGGACAGCAGCAGGCCGAAGCCGAGCTCCTCCAGCGGCACCGGGTTGAGCAGCTTCAGGACGGCGCCGGCGATGATGCCACCGGCGGCCATGAAGATCAGGGCGCCCTCGACGGCCGACGAGAAGTACTCGGCCTTGCCGTGCCCGAACTCGTGGCCGTCGTCGGCGGGCTTGGCGGCGAGGTTGAGGGCCCAGAGCGCCACCACGGCCGCGACGAGGTTGACGGTGGATTCCAGGGCGTCCGACATCAGGCCCGCGGACTGGGTGATGAGCGCCGCCACGCCCTTGATGGTCAGGGTCACGACGGCCGTCGCGACCGACAGCCACATGAACCGGGTGAGGAAGCGGGTGTCGGCCTGCTCGCCGGCGGGCGCGGGGATCGTCACGGTCAACCTCCTGGATGCGGGAAGTATTCAACTCCCTCGGACGCCGCCACGCCTGTTAGGCAAGGCGCGCCTAACGGGGCGGCGCGACCGCCGGACCCCCCGCGCCGTCGGCCTGGCCGGGCAGGACGCCGACCGTCGACTCCTCCACCCACCCCAGCTCCCACGGGCCGGCTGTGGGGTCCGCCGCCCGGTCGACGACCTCGGCCAGCACGGCGGGCCACACGGGGATCGCCGAATCGCCCACCTCGGCGAGCGGCAGCCACACGTGCCCGGTCAGGGTGAGCCGCTCGGCGGCGGTGTGCCCCGAGCGGTCGGGTTCGAACCGCGGGGTCCGCAGCACGTAGAACCACTCCTCCTGCGTCAGGACCTGGTCGGAGTACCCGTGCACCGCCACCCGGTGCATGACGGGTCCGACGAGGTCGGCGGCCTCGACGTGCAGCCCGGTCTCCTCGGCCAGTTCGCGGAGCGCCGCCTCCGCGGGCGTCTCCCCCGGGTCGATGCCGCCCCCCGGGGTGACGAGCCAGGCGCTGCCGGGCAGTCCGGGGTCGGTGTCGCGGAAGAGCAGCGTCGCCTCCCCGTCGGTCACGACGACGCGGACGCCGCGCCGCGCCCGCCGCGGCCGCTCGGCGGGGGGGACGGGACGGAAGTTCCGGGTGCGGAACGGGATCGGCTCGGTCACGGGGGCTCCGGCGGCTCGCCGCGGCGCAGCGCGCCGCCCACGGTGAGGGGCAACGAGACGAGCAGCACCCAGCAGGCGAGGCCGGCCCAGGCGCTCCACCCCTCCCAGAAGGCCATGAGGATCGGCGAGTAGGAGTCGAGGGCCGCCAGGGTGCCCAGCAGGAGCGAGCCGCCGCTCACCACCAGGAACTGGGTCCGCACCGGGCCGCGGCGGTAGCGGGTGAGCCGGGTCGCGAGCAGGAGGGCGGCCACCAGCAGCGGCGCGCTCAACAGCCCGAGGCCGAACCAGGGCGCCAGCGCCCCGGCGGCGACGCAGGCGACGACGGCGGGGTGGAGGGCGTCCACGAGGGCCCGGACGGTGACCGGCTGGGGGAGCGGGGCCGGGGGCCGGCCGTAGCCGGCGTACCAGTGCTCGGCGTCCGGGGGTGGGAACGAGGGCGGGTTGACCGGGGCCTGCGGGTGGGGGGGCAGCGGGGCCGGGGAGCCGATGGGCGCTTCCGGCAGGGCCAGCGGCTGCCACGGCGTCCAGTCGGTGTGGGCGCGCGGCGCGCTCTGCGGGGCGTGGGCGGCGCCCCACGGCGACGCGTGCGGGGCGGGCGGCGCTGCGGGCAGGCTCGTCGGCGGGGCCAGCCAGGTCAGCAGTGTGGCGGACGGCGCGAACGGGACGCCGGGGTCGCGGGGCGGCGGCCCGGGGGCGGCGAGGCGGTCCAGGGGGGGCGCCGCCGCAGGGGCG
>JAAYTZ010000121.1 GCA_012517965.1 Propionibacterium sp.
CACGGCGGTACGCTGCATGTTGAAAGTGCTTCCTTCGCGTGGGTGATTGGGACTTCGACAATCACATTCTCCCAAGCCGGAAGCACTTTCGCTGTTCAAACCACCGAGTCAGACCCCACCCTCATGAAAGCGCGAGGCTAGTGGAAGCATAGTTTGCGTGCATGTTGCCGCAAGTTGAAGTCCTGTCGCCCCGACCCTGAGCTGGGCTGCCGCGTGAGCGGAGTCCGGGCCGGCCCTAGAAGACGAGGGTCTTGTCGGCGGCGAGGGTGTGGTCCGTGAGTTCCTCCATGGTGGAACGGCGGGCGCCGTCGATGAGCATCTCGGCGGTGATGCCGCGGGCGTCCATGCAGGTCCCACAACACAGGATCGTCCCGCCGCTCCTGGTCACGGAGCCGAGCATCCGGTCGAGCTTGTAGTAGCCGTCGGCGGTCTTCTGGCCGGCCATGGCCGCGGTGACACCATCACCCATCAGGAAGACGGTCATCTCGACGCCGTCGCGTTTGGCCATGGACGCCGCGAGGCGGATGGCGTTGTACGTGGAGTCCAGCCCGTAGGCGGAACCGTTGATGATCATCAGGGCCTTCATGCGTTGCTGTCCTCTCAGCGGGTGGGGCGGTGGATCCGGCGGTTCCAACGCTCCGAGCCGTCACCCCGACTTTGTTCCAGGACGCCGGCCGGGGCGTCCAGGTTGTTCGATCTCGCGGTCACTCGATATTCAAGGATCGACTTGAATAAGGAAGGAGCCTAGCACCACCCTGTCCTACGCACTACTATTCACGCGAATCGTTGAGGAAGTGGGCTGTGTTGGACGGTCGCCAGTTCAAGGACGAGGTGTTCGGCCACTTCGCGCGCATGGGAGCGGCGTTCGGGCACGCGAAGCGCGTCGAGATCATCGACGTGCTGGCCCAGGGTGAGCGCAATGTGGAGTCGTTGGCCCGGCAGATCTCGGCGAGTGTTGCCAACACGTCGCGGCACCTGCAGATCCTGTCAGCCGCCGGGCTGGTGGCCCGGCGAGTCGAGGGCACCACGCGGGTGTATCGGTTGGCCGATCCCGGGGTCGAGACCGCCTACCGCACCCTGGTGGCGCTGGCCGAGAACCACGTCGCCGAGGTCGCCGCTCTCACCGGGGCTTTCTTCGCCGACGCCGACGGCACCCGCCCGATCGGGTCCGATGACCTCGACGAGCTGAGCCGGTCCGGCGAGGTGGTCCTGGTCGACGTCCGCCCCGCCAGCGAGTTCGCGGCCGGCCACGTCGACGGCGCCCTGAACATCCCGCTGGCCGACCTGGCCAGCCGGCTATCCGAACTGCCTCGGGACGCCACCGTCGTCGCCTACTGCCGCGGACCCTACTGCGTGATGGCCGCCACGGCGGTCACCAGGCTGCGTGACGCCGGCCTTCATGCCGTCCGGCTGGAGGGCGGCTATCCGCAGTGGCGCGACGCCGGGCGTCCGACTGTGGCGGGCGCCCGGTGAGGGCGCTGGCCGATCGGGGGGTGCAGGCGGCCCTGCTGTCGGCCGCCCTGTTCGGGGCGGCGACCCCGCTGGCGAAACTACTGCTGGGCGACGTCAGCCCGTGGCTGCTCGCCGGCCTGTTGTACTGCGGGTCGGGGATCGGCCTGTCGGTGTGGCGATTGGCCGGCAGGGTGCCGCGCGTCCGCCTCGCCCGCCGCGACTGGGCGCCGCTGGCCGGCGCCGTGGTGTTCGGCGGGATGATCGCCCCCGTGTTGCTGATGGTTGGACTGTCCGGGATGCCCGCCTCGGGGGCGTCGCTGTTGCTCAACGCCGAGGGCGTGTTCACCGCCACCCTCGCCTGGGTCGTGTTCCGCGAGAACGTCGATCGGCGGATCCTGCTCGGGATGGTCGCGATCGTGGCCGGTGCCATCGTGCTCAGCGTGCCGACCGGCGCCAGCCTCGGCAGCGGGTGGCCGTCGCTGGCGATCCTCGGAGCCTGCCTGGCCTGGGGGTTGGACAACAACCTCACCCGCAAGGTCTCCCTCACCGACGCGACCTGGCTGGCTGCGGTCAAGGGCGCGATCGCCGGGCCGGTCAACCTGGCCCTGGCATTCCTGCTCGGGGCCACCCTGCCCCCGGCCGGTCCGCTCGCCGCGGCTCTCGGCGTCGGGTTCCTGGCCTACGGCGTCAGCCTCACCCTGTTCATCGTCGGGATGCGGCACGTCGGCACCGCCAGGGCCGGCGCCTACTTCTCGATCGCCCCGTTCTTCGGCGCCCTGGTCGCCCTGACCCTGGGTGAACCCCTCACCTGGCCGCTCATGGTCGCCGGCGTGCTGATGGGGCTCGGCGTGTGGGTGCACCTCACCGAGACCCATGCCCACCCGCACCGGCACGAGCCGATCACCCACGACCACTGGCACACCCACGACGAGCACCACCAGCACGACCATGCCGCCGATGTGCCCCCCGGCACGCGGCACCGGCACCAGCACGACCACGCGGCCCTCACCCACACCCACGACCACTACCCCGACGCCCACCACCGCCACCACGAGTAGGGTCCGACGCCGACCTCGCCAGAGGACACGCCTCCGGCGGTAACCGCACGACAGCGTGTGTCGAGTGGTCTCGGTGGGGCGTGCGGTTGCCTCCGACGGGCCGTGGGTCGATACTGCAATCATGGTCGAACTAACTGTGCTCGAACCGAGCGCGGATGCGAGGGTCTTCCAGGAGGCTGCGGCGCTGTTGTCGGTGGCCGCCGATCCGGTGCGTTTGGCCATCCTGACCCGGTTGGCCACGGCGGGTACTCGCTGCGTGTGCGATCTGCAGCCGGCCGAGCCGGTGCCGGCGAACGTGTTGAGTTACCACCTGAAGGTGCTGCGCGAGGCGGGGCTGGTGACGGCGGCGAAGCGGGGCCGCTGGGTTGATTACACGCTGGCCGACGATGCGCTGGACCGGTTGCATGCCGCCCTTCCCCTGCCCCTGGCGGCACCGCAGGGGACAGTGCGGGCAGGCCGGTGATCGACGAACACGCCCCCACGGAGCGGCCTCGGGTGCCGGCCTCGATCGTGGGTCAGCAGCAGCTCGAGCCGGCGCTGGGCTTGACTGCCTGGATGGTGGCGGAGACCACGTAGTCGGTGATCTCGTGACCGGGCGCCCACTGGTCGATGAAGGCCTTGCTCTCCTGCTTGGGGGTGATGCGGATGTTCTCGAAGCCGGCCCGGGCCATCAGCGTCTCCAACTCGGAGATCGGTGATGCTCCGCCCAGGCACGCGCTGTGCAGGCTCAGGTCGCGTCGCAGGTCCTCGGGGATGTCGGTCGAGGCGACGATGTCGGAGATGGCGAGTCGGCCGCCGGGGCGGAGCACCCGGAACGCGTCGCGGAAGACCGCGGCCTTGTCGGGGGAGAGGTTGATGACGCAGTTGGAGATGATGACATCGACGGTCGAGTCCGCGACGGGCAGGTTCTCGATCTCGCCGAGGCGGAAGTCGACGTTGGTGTAGCCACCGCTGTCGGCGTTGGCCCGGGCCCTGCCGATCATCGCCGGCGTCGTGTCCACGCCGATCACGCGCCCCTGCGGCCCGACGGCACGTGCCGCCAGGAAGGCGTCCACGCCTGCGCCGCAGCCGAGGTCGAGAACGGTTTCGCCCGGCTGCAGCGCTGCGATGGCGCCCGGGTTGCCGCAGCCCAGCCCCAGGTCGGCGCCCTCGGGCAGGGAGACCAAATCATGGGCCGCGTAGCCCAGGTGCAGGGAATCGACCTGCGCCGGGACCGAGGGGGAGCAGCACGACGCGTTGCTCGGTCCGCAGCACCCACTGGACTCGCCGACCGCGATCACGTGGTAGGTCTCCCGGACCGCTGTGCGAATGGTGTCGTCGGTTGGCTGGCTCATCGTGCTCCTCAGCAGCAGGCCTTGATGGAGGGCCGCGCTCAATGCGGCCGAGACGTGGGGCGCCCGGCGGTCTCGCGTTGTGTCGCGCGTGGCGAGTTCAGCTAGGCTGTACCGGCGCTCTGCGGACGTAGCTCAATGGTAGAGCCCCAGTCTTCCAAACTGGCTACGCGGGTTCGATTCCCGTCGTCCGCTCCACGACGTCAGCCAACCGTTCGAAACAGGAGTCAGTCAGTGCCCAGCACCGTCGAGAAGCTCAGCCCCACCCGGGTCAAGCTCACCATCGAGATCCCGTTCGCCGAGCTGCAGCCTCACCTCGACAGGGCCTACCGGGAGATCGCCCAGAGTGTGAACATCCCCGGGTTCCGGCGGGGCAAGGTGCCGCCGGCGATCATCGACCAGCGCTTCGGGCGCGGCGCGGTGCTGCAGGACGCGATCAACAACGCCCTTCCGGCGGCGTACAGCCGCGCCGTGGAGGAGTCCAACATCGTGCCGCTCGGCGAGCCGGAGGTCGACGTCACGAAGCTCGAGGATCGCGTGTCGGTCGAGTTCACCGCCGAGGTCGACGTGCGGCCGGACTTCGACCTGCCCGACTTCTCGACGCTGGCGGCGACCGTCGCGCCCCTGACCGACCGCGAGGCCGAGATCGATGAGCGCATCGAACTCATGCGGCAGCGGTTCGCGACGCGCTCCGACGTTGATCGGGCCGCCGAGACGGGCGACATCGTCACGATCGACATCAGCGCCAGCCAGGACGGCAAGGAGATCGTCGACGCCCACGCGGAGGGCATCGCCTACAAGGTGGGTGCCGAGGGCATGATCGAGGGCCTCGACGAGGCCGTCCGCGGCAAGAAGGCCGGCGACGAGGTCGACTTCCCCTCGAAGCTGGTCGGCGGCCCGTTCAAGGGCCAGGAGGCCGACCTGCACGTGGTGATCCACAAGGTGCAGGAGGAGAAGCTGCCGGAGTTGGACGACGAGTTCGCCCAGATGATCTCCGAGTTCGACACGGTCGACGAGATGCGTGCCGATCTCGGCAAGCGCGTCGATCAGATGGCGCGCCTGGAGCAGGTCCAGGAGGCTTCGGACAAGGTGCTCGAGGATCTGGTGGCCAAGCTCGACTTCGAGGTGCCCAAGGGGCTGCTCGACAGCCAGGTCGCCGAGCGCACGCAGCAGATCAAGAGCCAACTCGCCCAGGCGGGCTACACCCTGGAGCGCTACCTGGAGGAGAACGAGGAGGAGGCGTCCACCCCCGAGGAGTTCTGGGCCGCGGTCGCCACCAACACGGCCAAGGCGCTCAAGGCACAGATCGTGCTGGACAAGCTGGCCGACGACCACGAGATCGGCGTCGAGCAGCAGGACCTGACCGAGATGCTGTTCCGGCGGGCCGCGCAGAACGGCACCTCGCCGGATCACGAGATGAAGCACATGATGGAGCACGGGCATACCCAGGAGTGGATGCAGGAGATCCGTCGCACCAAGGCTCTCAAGGTCATCGTCGGGGCCGCCACCGTGACCGACGAGTCGGGCGCGGTCGTGGACGTGGCCGCCGTCGGGCCCGACGGTTCGATCCTGGGCGAGTCGGCGGAGGCGTCGGCGGAGTCTCCGGAGTCGGCGGAGTCTCCTGAGTCGGCGGAGTCCCCGGAGTCGGCGGAGTCCCCCGAGTAGGCGAGCCCACCCGAGCCCGAACGCACCGCGCGGCAGCGTCGCGGTGCGTTCGGCGTTTCCGGGTCCACGACGCTTCGGCCGTCAGCGAACACGGGCCGCGTCGTCTCGGATTTGTCCGGGGCTCCGGGTAGGTTCGCCGTGTGACTGACATCCATCCCGGCATCGGCCCCAGCCTGGCCGGCTCCGCCTCCGGCGGGGCGAGCATGCACGACTCCGTCTACCAGGCCTTGCTGAAGAACCGCATCATCTTCCTCGGCGACGAGGTGCGCGACGACAACGCCAACGCGATCTGCGCGCAGATGCTCCTGTTGAACGCGGAGGACCCGCACAAGGACATCTACCTCTACATCAACTCGCCGGGCGGTTCCGTGACCGCCGGGATGGCGATCTTCGACACGATGCAATGGATCAGCAACGACGTCGCGACCGTGGCCATGGGCTTGGCGGCGTCCATGGGACAGTTCCTGCTGAGCGCGGGTACCCGTGGCAAGCGGTACGCGCTGCCGCACGCGAAGATCATGATGCACCAGCCCTCGGGCGGCATCGGCGGTTCGGCGTCCGACATCAAGATCCTGGCCGAGCAGATGCTGCACACGAAGCGCCAGATGGCCGAACTGATCGCGCAGCACACCGGCAAGACGGTGGAGCAGGTGACCGCCGACTCCGACCGTGACCGGTGGTTCACTGCGCAGGAGGCGCTCGAGTACGGGTTCATCGACCACGTCTACGAGCGGGCCGCCGACATCAAGTCCCCCGACGCCCCGAACCAGTGAGGAAGCCTGACATGAACCACACCCTGCCGGGCGGCCACGCACCGATCGGGCCGTCGATGGACTACTTCATCCCCCAGTGGGAGGAGCGCACCAGCTACGGTGTCCGCCGGGTCGACCCCTACACGAAGCTGTTCGAGGATCGCATCATCTTCCTCGGCACCCCGGTGACCGACGACATCGCCAACGCCGTGATGGCGCAGTTGCTGGTCCTGCAGTCGCTGGACCCGGAGCGTCAGATCTCGATGTACATCAACTCCCCGGGTGGCTCGTTCAGCGCGATGACCGCCATCTACGACACCATGCAGTACATCAAGCCTCCCATCGAGACGGTCTGCCTCGGCATGGCGGCGTCCGCGGCGGCGATCCTGCTGGCGGCCGGCACCAAGGGTAAGCGCCTCGCGTTACCGAACTCGACGATCCTGATCCACCAGCCCTCGATGGGCCAGGGCAGCTACGGCCAGGGCTCGGACATCGAGATCCAGGCCAACGAGATCCTGCGGATCCGGGCGCTCATGGAGCGCATGTTGAGCGACGCCACCGGGCAACCGGTCCAGCAGATCAGCCGGGATGTCGAACGCGACAAGTACCTCACGGCCGAGCAGGCCAAGGAGTACGGCATCATCGACGATGTGCTGACCTCACTCAAGGACCTGCCGAGGAACTGAGATGGCGCGCATCGGGGAAACCTCCGACCTGCTGAAGTGCTCGTTCTGCGCGAAGAGCCAGAAGCAGGTGAGAAAGCTCATCGCCGGGCCCGGTGTCTACATCTGCGACGAGTGCATCGACCTGTGCAGCGAGATCATCGAGGAGGAGTTCTCCGAGGGCCACGACGTCGGCCTGATCGAGGAACTGCCCAAGCCGCGTGAGATCTGCGCGTTCCTGGACAACTACGTCATCGGGCAGGAGGCCGCCAAGAAGGCACTGGCGGTCGCGGTCTACAACCACTACAAGCGCGTCCAGGCCCAGGCGGCCGGTTCGTCGCGGCGGGGCGCCGACGACGAACTGGTCGAACTGGGCAAGAGCAACATCTTGCTCATCGGCCCGACCGGTTGCGGGAAGACGTACCTGGCGCAGACGCTGGCGCGCATGCTCAACGTGCCGTTCGCCATGGCGGACGCCACGGCGCTCACCGAGGCCGGCTACGTCGGCGAGGACGTCGAAAACATCCTGCTCAAGCTGATCCAGGCCGCCGACTTCGATGTGAAGAAGGCCGAGACCGGCATCATCTACATCGACGAGATCGACAAGGTCGCCCGCAAGAGCGAGAACCCGTCGATCACCCGGGACGTGTCCGGGGAGGGCGTCCAGCAGGCGCTGCTGAAGATCCTGGAAGGCACGACAGCCTCCGTGCCGCCCCAGGGCGGCCGCAAGCACCCCCATCAGGAGTTCATTCAGATCGACACCACGAACATCCTGTTCATCGTGGGTGGGGCGTTCTCGGGGCTCGAGGAGATCATCAACCATCGGGTCGGGAAGCGGCCGCTGGGGTTCAACAACGACCTGGAGCTGCGGAAGAAGGAGCGCGCCAACCCCTTCGAGGAGGTGCGCCCGGAAGATCTGCACAAGTTCGGCCTGATCCCCGAGTTCATCGGGCGGCTCCCGATGATCTCCACGGTGAACCCCCTCGACAAGGACGCCTTGGTGCGCATCCTCGTCGAGCCGCGCAACGCCCTGGTCAAGCAGTTCCGCAAGCTGTTCGAGCTGGACGGCGTCGACCTCGACTTCACCCCGGAGGCGATCGAGGCGATCGCCGAGCTGGCGCTGGGCCGCGGCATCGGCGCGCGCGGGTTGCGGTCGATTCTCGAGGAGATCCTGCTGGACGTGATGTATCGCGTGCCGAGCGAGGACGAGGTGGCTCAGGTGCGCGTCACCGCCGAGGTGGTCCGGGAGGGTGCCGACCCGATTCTGGTGCCCCGCGCCCAACTGGCCCGAGGACGCCGCGGCAGCAAGACCGCCTGAGCCCAAGGCTTCCCCGCAGTCCGCAGCCACCGGGCCGGGCCGTCGTCTCGGGCGTTTGCCCGCTCAGGGGGCCGGGACGAGTTCCGCGTCGACGCTCACAGCCTCCCCGCCGACCGCCCATTCGACGGGGGCGGTGATCCGGCCCACGGCCCGCAGATCGGCCTCGGCCGCGCGGAGTCTCGCCAGCGACGCTTCCGGGCCACTGATCCGCGCCCGGCTCACCTCGGTCTTCATCGAGACCTTGGCGGCGGACTTGACCCCCCGGACGCCGATCAGCGCGGCCGAAACGTCGTCCAGCAGCGCGGCGTCGCCGGTGCCGGGCAACTCGTCGACCTGGGGCCAGGCGGCGAGGTGCACCGAGCCGGGGCGCCACCAGGACCAGACCTCCTCGGTGACGAACGGCAGGAACGGGGCGAAGAGCCGGAGCAGCACACCCAGGGCCAACTGGAGGGCGGCCTGGGCCGAGGCGGCCGCGTCCGGCCCCTGGTCGCCGTAGGCACGCTCTTTGACGAGCTCCAGGTAGTCGTCGCAGAACGTCCAGAAGAACTTCTCGGACACCTCCAGCGCGGGCGTGTAGTCGAAGGCCTCGAAGGCGTCGGTCGCTTGGGCCACGACCGAACGGAGGGCGGCCAACATCGCCAGGTCGACGGGCGCCTCGATGCGATCGGGCGACACGGGACCGTCTCCCATGCCGAGCACGAACTTGGACGCGTTGAGCACCTTCATCGCCAGCCGGCGGCCGACCTTCATCTGGGTCTCGTCGAAGGGGGAGTCCATGCCGGGGCGCGCCATCGCGGCGCGCCAACGGACGGCGTCCGCGCCGAAGCGGTCCAGGATGTCGCTCGGGACGACGACGTTGCCCTTCGACTTCGACATCTTCTTGCGGTCGGGGTCGACGACGAAGCCCGAGATCGCGGCGCGCGCCCAGGGCAGTTCCCCGTGCTCGAGTTCGGCGCGGACCACCCGGCTGAACAGCCACGTCCGGATGATGTCGTGCGCCTGAGGCGCCAGGTCCATCGGGAAGGTGAGTCGCCACAGTTCCTCGTCACGCTCCCAGCCGCAGGCGATCTGGGGGGTCAGCGACGAGGTGGCCCAGGTGTCCATGACGTCCGGGTCGCCGACGAAACCGCCGGGGACGCCGCGCTGCGATTCGTCGTACCCGGGCGGGCACTGCGAGGCCGGGTCGACCGGCAGGGACGCCTCGTCCGCCGTGATCGGGTGCGCGTAGTCGGGCTCGCCGTCGGCGTCCAGGCGGTACCAGACGGGGAACGGGACGCCGAAGAACCGCTGCCGGGAGATCAGCCAGTCACCGTTGAGCCCGTTGACCCAGTTGGCGTAGCGGTGCCGCATGTGGTCGGGCACCCAGGCGAGCTCCTCGCCGCGGGCCAGCAGTCGCTCGCGCAGGGCGGCGTCCCGGCCGCCGTTGGTGATGTACCACTGGCGCGTGGAGACGATCTCGAGCGGCTTGTCGCCCTTCTCGTAGAAGTTGGTCATGCGGGTCGTGGGTCGCGGCTCGCCGACCAGCTCGCCGTTCTCGCGCAGCATCGCCACCGTGGCCTCGCGCGCCGAGAAGGTCGTCTTGCCGGCGATGCGCTCGTAGGCGGCCGTGTTGACGATCCAGTCGGGCGTCTCCGCGTGGAGGCGTCCGTCGCGCCCGATGATCGTGCGCATCGGCAGCCGGAGCTCGCGCCACCAGGTGACGTCGGTCAGGTCGCCGAAGGTGCAGCACATGGCGATGCCGGAGCCCTTGTCGGGTTCGGCGTCCGGGTGCGCCAGCACGGGCACCGCGACGCCGAACACCGGCGTGGTGACGGTGGTGCCGAACAGGGGGCGGTAGCGCTCGTCGTCCGGGTGGGCGATCAGCGCGCAGCAGGCGGCGAGCAGTTCGGGCCGCGTGGTCTCGATCAGTACGCCGCCGCCGTCGGGACGGTGGAAGGTCAGGCTGTGGTAGAAGCCCGGGTAGTCGCGGGCCTCGAGCTCGGCCTGCGCGACGGCTGTCTGGAACGTGACGTCCCACAGGGTGGGGGCCTCGGACAGGTAGGCCTCGCCGCGGGCGAGGTTGCGCAGGAAGGCGCGCTGGGCCACCGTCTGCGACTCGGCCGAGATCGTCTCGTAGAGGGTGTCCCAGTCCACCGACAGGCCGAGCTGCCGCCAGAGCCCCTCGAAGGCGCGCTCGTCGACGGCGGTCAGTTCGTGGCACAGCTCGATGAAGTTGCGGCGGCTGATCGGCACCTGCCGCTTCGGGTCGGGCCGCTCGGGGGCCGTGAACTCCGGATCGTAGGGCACCGCCGGGTCGCAGCGGACGCCGTAGAAGTTCTGCACCCGCCGCTCGGTCGGCAGGCCGTTGTCGTCCCAGCCCATCGGGTAGAACACGTGCTTGCCGCGCATCCGCTGGTACCGGGCGATCAGGTCGGTGTGCGTGTAGCTGAAGACGTGGCCCACGTGCAGCGACCCCGAGACCGTGGGCGGCGGGGTGTCGATGCTGAACACCTGCTCGCGCCGGGCCGGCCGGGTGAACGCGAACGTGCCGCGCTCGCGCCAGAGCTCGGACCACTTCGCCTCCAGCCCCTCCAGGACCGGCCGCTCCGGTACCGCGAAGGCGGCGGTGGAGGCGGCGGTCGGGGTCTGCTGCGGCTGTGCGGTCATGGTCGCCGAGTTTACGAGGACGCCCGCGCACCCGTCACATCGTCCCAGGCCCCGCCGGGGGGCCCGACACCGCTACTTACCGGTGAGGACCAGGCTCTTGAACTGCTCCACGGTGGTCTCGGGGACCGACGCCGAACCGACGGCGTTCACCGCCAGCCGGACGCCGTTGCGCATGTACGTGGGCGTGCCCGTGATGCCCTTGTTGTAGCTCGCCTCGGCGAGTTCCTCGTGGAAGGTGGCGGGCAGCTTCTGGTCGTAGCACTGCTGGTAGGACGTCAGCGCCTCGCCGGTGATGCCGACCTGCGCGGGCAGGGTCTCGCGCAGCAGGCTGTCGGAGTAGCCGACCGATCCCACGACCTCGCGGGCCTCCTGCCGGCTGAAGATGGCGGCCGTCATGTCGGCGTACTTGCCGGCGGCGTCCGAGCAACTCGCGGCGTTGGCGGCACGCGACGAGGCGGTGTTGCGCAGGTTGTTGTCCATGAACGTCAGCGTGTGCTGGACGACCTTGATGTCACCCGCGGTGGCGAGTTCCCGCAGCGCGCCGACGTACTTCTCCTCCGACACCTTGCAGATGGGGCACTGGAAGTCGACGTAGACGTTGATGGTCGGTGCGCCGGCCTTCGGCTGTCCGGCGAACAGGATGACGCCGTCCTTGGTCTCGGTGACGTTCGGGGGATACCAGGTGCCCTGGTTCGTCTTGCCGGAGTTCAGGGCGCCGATGCCGACCACGATCATGACGACCGCGAGGACGACCGCCATGAGGCCCACGCCGATCCCGATCAGCTTGCGGGTGCGGGCGGCCTTGGCTTGCGCCTCCTGCTGCGCGCGCAGCGCCTCGCGTCGGCTCACGGATTCTTTGCTCACGGCTGGGTGCTCCTAAGGTCGGTCCGCGGTGGTGCTCGCTCGAAGCCTACGGGACGGCGACAATCGCTCGTCCAGCGCGAAGGGGGTGCGGGGCCGCCAGACGAGCCACGCCCCGCAGAGCAGCAGGCCGATGTCGCGGGCGATCTCCCAGGGGTAGGCGGCCAGCGCCGCCTCCAGCGCGATCGCGCCGCCGCCGCCGAAACAGCCGCAGTCGATGGCGATGCCGCGGGCCCACGCGCTGGCGATGCCGATGATGAAGGCCATCATCAGGAGCGAACCGGCGAGGGCCGCCCAGCGGGTGAAGAGCCCCACCACCAGGAGCAGACCCACGACGATCTCGAGGATCGGGAGGGCGTACCCCACGGGCACCGTCAGCGACCAGGGCAGCAGTTGGTACCCACGCACGGCGTTGACCGACTCGCCCAGATTGCCGATCTTCAGCGCCCCAGCCGCCAGGAGCACGCCGCCCAGGAGCAGGCGAGCCAGCAGGCCCACCCAGGGCGTCCACGGCCGGGGCATGGAGGGTGTCAGGCGAGTCACCCCGCCGAGTGTAGCCAGCGGCCCTCCCAGTACTCTGGGCCCACCATGACGAAGATGACCCACGCCGAGATCGTGACCGCGCTCCAGGCCCGCTGGCCCGAGCACCGGATCGGGCGCAGCCTGGAACGGATCGAGGCCCTGTGCGACCTGTTGGGGTCGCCGCAGGACGCGTGCCCGGTGATCCAGATCACCGGCACGAACGGCAAGGGGAGCACCGCGCTGATGATCGAGGGCCTGCTGCGGGCCCTGGGATTGCGGGTCGGCCGCATCTCGTCGCCGCACCTGCAGGACGTCACCGAACGCATCGCGATCGATGGCCACCCGATGGACGCCGCCGCGTTCGACGAGCTCGTGGAGGAGTGCCTGCCCTACGTCGACCTGGTGGACGCCCGGCGGATCGACGGCATCCCCATGACCTTCTTCGAGGTCATGACCGGCCTGGCCTACGCCGCGTTCGCCCAGGCGCCCGTCGATGTGGCCGTCGTCGAGGTGGGCATGGGCGGTACCTGGGACGCCACCTCGGTCGCGGACGCCGCCGTGGCCGTCGTGTGCCCCATCGACCTCGACCACACGCACATCCTGGGGGCCACCACGACCGAGATCGCCACCGAGAAGGCCGGCATCATCAAGGCGGGCGCGACGGCGGTCGTCGCCCGGCAGCGCCCGGAGGTCGCCCGGGTCCTCGCCGAGCGGTGCCGCGAGGTGGGGGCCCGCCTCGTCGTCGAGGGCCACGACTTCGCCCTGCTCGGCCGGCAGCCCGCGGTCGGCGGTCAGGTCATCCGGATCGAGGCGGCCGGCGGCCCGCTCGACGACCTCCTCCTGCCGCTCTTCGGGGCGCACATGGCCCAGAACGCGGCGTTGGCGGTGGCGGCGGTGGAGGCGTTCCTGGGCGGGCAGGCGCTGGCGCCGGACGTCGTCGCCGAGGGCCTGGGGTCCGTCGTCGCACCGGCGAGGCTCGAGATCGTGCACCGGTCCCCGACCGTGGTCCTCGACACCTGCCACAACCCGCACGGCGCCCGCGCCACCCTGGACGGCATGACCGAGGCGTTCGACTTCGACCCGCTGATCGGCGTGGTCGCGATGATGCGCGACAAGGACGTCGACGGCGTCCTGGAGATCTTCGCCGAGCGGATGGCCGCGATCGTCTGCACCGGGGTGGCCTCCACCAGCCGCGGGCTCACGCCCGAGGAACTCGCCGCCCGGGCCGAGGAACACTTCCCGGCCGGGCGGGTGAGCTCGGCGCCGACGATGGCGGACGCCATCGACCGGGCGATCGCGCTGGCCGACGAGGCGGGCGGGCGAGCCGGCGTCCTGATCGCGGGGTCGGTGATCGCGGCCGGCGAGGCGCGCGCGCTCCTCGTCCGCGAGCGGCCCGAACCGGCCCCCGCGGAGGACGCCCAATGATCGCGCTCGCACCGGGGAACCCGATGGCCCGGGTTCTCATGGCGTTGCTGGTGTTCGAGGCGGTGGTCTTCGGGCTGGCCGTCCCCGGCATGGTTGTCGTCCACGGCGTCCCGATCGCGACGGCCGGCGCGGCCGCCGGCAGCGCCGCGTTGCTCGCGCTGGTGGCGGCCGGCACGCTGCGTCGCCCGATCGGCTACGTGCTGGGCTGGGCCACGCAGGTGCTGGGGGTGGCGTTGGGCGTGCTCACCGCGTGGATGTTCGTCCTCGGGGGCCTGTTCGCGCTGCTCTGGGTGGTGACGTTCGTCCTCGGACGGCGGCTTCAGGCGGCCCGCTAGCATCGCCCCATGAGCGAAGTCCAACAGACCCTGGTCCTGATCAAGCCGGACGCCGTCCGTCGCGGCCTCGTCGGTGAGATCCTCCGCCGCTATGAGGCGAAGGGGCTCACCGTCGAGGCGATGGAGCTCCGCCGGGTCGACGCCTCGTTCGCCGATCGTCACTACGCCGAGCATGTGGGCAAGGCCTGGTACCCCGAACTGCGCGACTTCATCACCTCCGGGCCGCTGGTGGCACTCGTGCTGGCGGGGGAGCGGGCCGTCGAGGCGGTGCGCACCCTGAACGGCGCTACGGACGGCGTCGCGGCGGCGCCCGGGTCGATCCGCGGCGACCTGTGCGCGTCCAAGCAGGCGAACGTCGTGCACGCGTCGGACTCGCCGGAGTCGGCCGAGCGCGAGGTCCGGCTCTGGTTCCCGGGTGTCTGACCCGACCCGTCGTCCCGACGACTGGACGCCCCCGGCGTCGGCCCACCCGTCGCAGCAGTCGGGGCAACCGCCCGCTTGGCATCCCACGCAGCCCTCCCCGGCGCCGTATCTCCAGCAGTACCCCCAGCCGGGCTACGGTGCGCCGCAGTCGGTCCCGGCGGGCTACCCGAGCCCGGCCCTGCCCGCGCCCCTGCCGCCGACCCCGGCGCTGATCACGGGCCTGCCGGTCGAGGAGCGCTCCTTCTCGGGGTTCTACCGCGCGCCCCGGTGGCGCTGGTGGAAGCCGATCCTGGCCGTCCTGCTGACGGTGGTGGTCTTCGTCGTGTTCTCGACGGTGCTGACCGTGGTTGGGTTGGTCGCCGACGGGGTGGACCTGATGGGGCTGGCCGCCGACCCGGACTCGCTCGAGATCGGGCCCGGCCTGTTCCTCGCGAACAACGTGGCCCTCGCCCTGTCGATCCCGACGGCCATGCTCGTCCAGTGGCTGTTCACCGGACAGCGGCCGCGGTGGCTGTCGTCGGTGCAGGGCCGTTTCCGCTGGGGCTGGTTCGGGCTGTGCGCCGCGATCGCTCTCCCGGTGTGGATCGTGGTGCTGGTGGTCGAGACGCTGTTGACCGGGGTGCCCCCCGACGTGGGGGTGCGCCCGTACACGGTTGTGATGGTCGTGGGCATCCTGCTCACCACCCCGTTTCAGGCCGCGGGCGAGGAGTACGCGATCCGCGGGCTCCAGCAGCGGCTCGTGGCGTCCTACTTCCCCTCCGACCTGGTCGGCTTCCTGGCCGGGGCACTGGTGACGTCGTGGACGTTCATGCTGATCCACGCGGCGGCGGACCCCTGGCTGAACGTGTACTACTTCACCTTCGGCGTCTTGACCGCCTGGGTGACGTGGCGGACCGGCGGACTGGAGGCGGCGGTCGCCCTCCACGTCGTCAACAACCTGGTCAGCGAGGCGTTCCTCCCGTTCAGCGACATCGGCGGCATGTTCGACCGGTCCGTGGGTGCGGCGGACGCGACCGTGCTGGTGAACCTGGCCGTCATGGCCGGGACGACGGTGCTGCTCGCCTGGCTGGCCCGGCGGCGGGGGATCGTCCGTACCGCGGCTCCGGGTCGGGCCGAGGTGGAGCGGGCGCACGCCCTGGCTCGCTCCGCCTGGGGGCCGCACTCCTAGGAGGGCGCTGAACAATCTGCGCGTCGAGGGCTGATCTTGGGCGGCACCTGAAATTGTTGGGTGGTGCAGGGTGAGGCTGGCAAGCAGCGGGACTTGTTCGATGTGTCGTCGGTCGCGGGGCATCTGTTGCCGGC
>JAAYTZ010000122.1 GCA_012517965.1 Propionibacterium sp.
CGTCCGGTCGAGGGTCAGTGCTTCTTCTGCACCTGAAGGACGACGGGCTTGAACTCGTTGAAGAAGTCGTTGCCCTTGTCGTCGACGACGATGAAGGCCGGGAAGTCCTCGACCTCGATCCTCCAGATCGCCTCCATGCCCAGTTCGGGGTACTCGACGACCTCGACCTTCTTGATGCAGTCCTGGGCCAGCCGGGCGGCCGGGCCGCCGATGGAGCCCAGGTAGAAGCCGCCGTGCGCCTTGCAGGCGTCCGTGACCTGCTGGCTCCGGTTGCCCTTGGCCAGCATCACCATCGAGCCGCCGCGGCTCTGGAAGAGGTCGACGTAGGCGTCCATGCGGCCGGCGGTGGTCGGGCCGAACGAGCCGGACGCCATGCCTTCGGGCGTCTTCGCGGGGCCGGCGTAGTAGACCGGGTGGTCCTTGAAGTACTGGGGCAGGTCCTCGCCGGCGTCCAGCCGCTCGCGCAGCTTGGCGTGGGCGATGTCGCGGGCCACGATCAGCGGCCCGGTCAGCGACAGGCGGGTCTTGATCGGGTGCTTGGTCAGCTCGGCCAGGATCTCGCTCATCGGCCGGTTGAGGTCGATGCGCACCAGGTCGCCGACCTCACCGGCGTCCTTGGCTGCTCCCTCGTCGAGGTCGTGGTGGGTGATCTCGGGCAGGTACTGGCCGGGGTTGAACTCGAGTTGCTCGATGAACGCACCCTCGGGGGTGATCTTGGCGCGGCACTGGCGGTCGGCGCTGCAGGAGACCGCGATCGCCACGGGGAGGGACGCCCCGTGCCGCGGCAGCCGAACGACCCGCACGTCGTGGCAGAAGTACTTGCCGCCGAACTGAGCGCCGATGCCCATGTGCTGGGTGAGCTTGAGGACCTTCTCCTCCATCTCCAGGTCGCGGAACCCGTGGCCCGCCATGCTGCCCGAGGTCGGCAGGGTGTCGAGGTACTTCGCGGAGGCGTACTTGGCGGTCTTGAGCGCGAACTCCGCCGAGGTGCCGCCGATCACGATGGCCAGGTGGTAGGGCGGGCAGGCGGCGGTGCCCAGCGAACGGATCTTCTCGTCCAGGAACCTCATCATCGAGTCCGGGTTGAGGATCGCCTTGGTCTCCTGGAACAGGTAGCTCTTGTTCGCCGAGCCGCCACCCTTGGCCATGAACAGGAACGAGTACTCGGTCTCGTGGCCGGGCTCGGTGTTGGCGTAGAGCTCGATCTGGGCGGGCAGGTTGGTGCCGGTGTTCTTCTCGTCCCACATGGTCAGCGGGGCGTTCTGCGAGTAGCGCAGGTTGAGCTTGGTGTAGGCGTTGTAGACGCCCTTGCTCAGCGGCTCGCCGTCGGGGCCGGTGGTGAGGACGTGCTGCCCGCGCTCGCCCTTGATGATCGCGGTGCCCGTGTCCTGGCACATCGGCAGGACGCCGGCGGCGGCGATGTTGGCGTTCTTGAGCAGGTCGAGGGCGACGAACTTGTCGTTACCGGACGCCTCGGGGTCGGCCACGATCTTGGCGAGTTGCTGCAGGTGCGCCGGGCGCAGGAAGAAGGCGATGTCGTGCATGGCGGTCTCGGCCAGCAACTCGAGGGTCTCGGGGGCCACCTGCAGGAAGCGTCGTCCACCCGGGCCCTCGACGACCGAGACGCCCTCCGTCGTCACCAGCCGGTACGGCGTGTGATCCTCGCCGTGCGGAAGCAGGTCTTCGTACAGGAACTCGGCCATTGAATCTCCTTCGTCGAGGTGCCCGTCCATCTTGACACCGCGGACGCTCGCGGCGGGTCCGTTCCCGGACCGCGGGGGCACCCTCGCGCGGCCGCGCCGCGGCACGGCCGCCGCGGCCCGCGCCGTCTGGTTTGCTGGGGACGTGCAGGTCTTCGTCCCCCCGGTGCAAGCGGCGCTGTGGCTCGCCGCCCAGCAGGCGCTGGCCCGAACCGGACGCCGCCGACGCGCCCCCGCGCCGCTGCGCCTCGCCGGCGGCGGCCTGGTGCTGGGGGCGGCGGTGTTCGGCGGGCTGTCGCTGCGCGCCTTCGTCGAACGCGGCACGACCTGGCATCCGTGGAACCCGCACCACGCGGCGATCCTGATCGACGACGGGCCGAACGCGGTGTCCCGCAACCCCATGTACGTCGCCCTGGCGGCTGGGATCGCTGGCACGGGGCTGGCGTCGCGGCGTCCCTGGACCGCCGTCGCCGGCCTCGGGCTCGCAGCCACCCTCACGCCCCAGATCCGGCGCGAGGAGCGGGCCCTCGCGGAGGTCTTCGGCGCCGACTACGAGCGGTACCGGGCGCGTGTGCGGCGCTGGCTGTGACGTATCCCCCGGTGGGCGCCACTCCGCCGAGGTGCACCAGCCCGTACGCCTCTGCGTACCTGGCGTAAGCAAAGGCGTACACCCGCGCACCAACACCGGCGGCGTCTTAGCCAGGCCCCGGGGCCGACGCGATCACGGCCGTCTCGAGCGAGTCCGGGAGTCGCCCCGGGGCTCCGATTGCCTGGGCGCGCCCAGGCGATGCGCCTCACGCGAGGGCGCCCAGCCGCACCTCCCGCACCTGCGCCCGAGGCCGGCCCTCCAGGATCTCCTGACCCAGCGCCACGGTTTCGGGGCTCAGGTCGACCCCCGCGTCCCCGGCGGCCCGCTCGAGGCCGCGCAGCACGGTGCGGGCCGCGTCGAGGTCACCCGCGGCGGCCTCGACCCGCATCAACTCGCAGCCGAGGCGTTCGTCCTCGCCGGCCACCAGCCGCCCGCGGGCGCAGGCGTCGCGGGCGGCGTCCAAGTCGCCGCTCTCCCGCTCGGCCTGCGCCAGCACGACCGCCAGGTCGCGGACCGCCTCGCTCATCCGCCGGCGCAGCCCGTCCGCCCAGGCCCACTCCCCCGGCGCCGCGTCGGCGAGCGGCGCGCCATCGACCAGGGCGAGGGCGGCGCGGAGCCGCTCGGGCGGCGTCCGGTTGACCCCGCGGTCGAGGAGCCGCTGCAGTTCCTGCCAGTCCGAGGTCACGGCCGGATGCAGTTCGATGCGTCCTGCGTAGGCCTCGGGTAGGTACAGCTCCCCCTGCGGGGTGGCGCCCAGCCAGGCACGGAGCCGGCTGAGGTTCGACCGGCGCGTGCCGTCGGTGACGAACAGGGCCCGGGTCATGTCCGAGGCCGTGGCCCCCGGATGCTCCAGCAACCAGGCGCAGTACTCCAGGCAGCGGCGCTGCGCCTTGTCCGGCGGCGCGCCGGTGGCGCCCTCCAGGCGCACCCGCCCGAAGAGGCGCAGCCGGGGCCCGCGCACCACGCGCAGCGCCCGCACGGTCGCGCGCTCCACGGGAGGATCGGCGGACTCGGGAGGATCGGCGGACTCGTTCCCTCCGGTCGTCCCGTCCCACCAGGGGGCGGGCAGAGCCGCCTCCTCCGCGGCCGCGTACAGCGCGGCGATTGCGTCCCGGGTGCCGGGATCGAGGGTCTGCGCCGCGACGCTGATGCCGGCGGGCTCGAGCACCGCGATCGGCTCGGCGTCGTCCGCGGGACGGGTGAGCACGAGGCGTCCGGGGGCATCCGACGGCTCATCGGCGGGCGCTGCCCGCCCGGAAGCGACGGCCTCGGAGTCGGCCTCCGGGTGCGGTTCGGCCACCGACGGCGCCCGGGCCCCGGCGGCTGGCCCGGCCTCCGCGGCGACGACCACCGCCAGGCCGGCGCCCGCGGCGAGGGTGGCGTGGAGGCGGTCCCGTTGGCCGGCGTCGGGCGGCTGCTCCAGCAGCAACACGATCGGCGTCCAGGCGTCCGCGGTGTCGGGGTCGAGACGCAACCGATCGAAGTCGGTCCCCAGCAGCGCCAGCCGGGTGCTTCGCTCGGCGGCGCGTCGCTCGAGCTCGCCCACCGCCCCTTCGACGTCGGGGAAGCACCGGACGCGCTCACCCGCGGCGATGTCGACGAATGTACGGTCGGCGATCACCGCCCACAGCGTCACCTCGGACGCCCACGGCGAGCACGCCAGTTCCACCAGCATCGCCGACAGGGACTGAGCGGGGATGCGGTCGTCACCCTCCATCGCCAGCAGCCGCCAGCCCAGCAGGTCGATCAGGACGAGGGTGCCGGCGGTGTCGCGGCCCAGCGTCACCAGGCCCGGGTACGCGACGGGGTGGTCGGGCTCGGCGGCCAGGGCGAGCGCAGGCCAGGACGCGCGCACCGCCGCAGGGTCAGCCGTCGCCTCGAAGGCGTCCGGCACGGCCACGGGCTCGGCGAACTCGAACGTCAGTGCGTCCTCCGCCACCAACGCGCGTCGGAGCGCGGGCGCCGAACGCCCGGTCGCCCTCCAGTGGGCGGCCAGGAGCCGCTGGGCTCGGGCGACGAGGTGCTCGCGGCTGGGGGACGCTCCGGCGGGCCGTCCGAGGTCGGCGTCGTCGGCGGGGGCCTCCACAGCCAGCCCGCTCAGGCCGAGCGCCGTCTCCAACCGCTGCAGTTCTGGCTCCGGGTCGCCGAACGTGGTGCCGAGTTGCCGTGCCGAGGCCCGCTCGCGCCGTCGCGCCAGCAGCCCGCCCAGCACCCCGGACGCCGCCAGCGCGGCCAGGCCGCCGAGCACGCCCCGGACCGCAACGCTGTCGAGCGCCGCGGTGCCCGGAGACGCCGGAGCGGTGGCGGCGGGTGCCGAAGCGGTGGCGGCGGGTGCCGAAGCGGTGGCGGCGGGTGCCGAAGCGGTGGCGGCGGGCAGGGCCGACGGTGCCGAGGCGAGCGGCCCGGGCGGGGC
>JAAYTZ010000123.1 GCA_012517965.1 Propionibacterium sp.
GGGCGGCCGGCGGGGTCGAGGCGCAGGGCCTCGTCCTGCAGGATTGTGCTCAACTCGCTCCACTTGCGGTCCTCGCCGGAATCCCGGACCCGGCGCGCGAGCGAGGTGAGGTCGGCCAACTCGGCCAGTTCGGCGTCCAACTCGGCGACGGTCTGGGCGGCGGTGGCGGCGTCGACGAGTTCTTCCTCGACCTGCTCCAACTCTTCGGCGGTGTACTCGTCGACCTCGTCGTAGAGGCTCGCGTCGGCCGTGAGGGTTTCGTCGCGGTAGGTGCCGTTGATCATGTCGGTGCGGCGCCGCTGCAACCGTTGGGTGCGCCGCTCCAGGGAGCGCAGGATCGCCTCAGGGCTTGACGCCAGCCGGCGCTGCAGCACCGTCAGGGCGAACCCGACGGTGTTCTTGCGCTTGCCGTCGAGCCGGTCGGCGCGGTCGAAACCCTGCCGGACGTAGTCGGTGACCTGCTCGTAGAGCGCCTGCTCAAGGGCGGTGAGTTCGTACGGGACCGTCTCGGCGATCCGCTCGGGGAACAGGGGCTTGCCCTCGAAGGTGAGCAGCTTCTCCTTCACCATGCGGCGCATCACCCCGCTGGTGTCGGCCGTGTGGACGCCCGCGCGGTAGCGGCCCTCGAACCGGTCCTTGTCGAGCAGGGTGAGGAACAGCTGGAAGTCCTGCTCGATGCCCGAATGGGGGGTCGCGGTCATCAACAGCAGGTGACGCGTGAGGCCGCCCAGCAGTTCGCCGAGTTCGAAGCGGCGCGTCTTCTCAAGCTTGCCGAAGAAGTAGTGCGCCGCCATCCGATGGGCCTCGTCGACCACCACCAGGTCCCACTCCGACTCGGTCAGCTTGGCCTTCAGGTCGTCGTTGCGGGACAACTGGTCCATCCGGGCGATGAGCAGCGGGTGGCGTTCGAACACGTTGACGTTGATGTTCGCGTCCAACAAGGCGTTGGTCAGGATCTCGAAGTGCAACCCGAACTTCAGGAACAACTCGTCCTGCCACTGCTCCACCAGCCCGCCCGGGGCCACGATCAGGCAGCGCTTCACGTCGTCGCGCAGGAGAAGTTCCTTGATGTAGAGCCCGGCCATGATCGTCTTGCCGGCGCCCGGATCATCGGCCAGCAGGAAGCGCAACGGCGTCCGCGGGAGAAGCTCGCCGTACACGGCAGTGATCTGGTGCGGCAGCGGCTGAACGTCGCTGGTCGCCACCGCCAGCATCGGATCGAACAAGCCCGCCAGCCGGATCCGTTGCGCCTCGGCCGCCAACTTGAAATCGGACGCCACCGCGTCGAACGGACGCCCGGCAGCGCGCGCGATCTCCAGCCGTGGCTCGTCGGCGCGGTACACGATGCGCTGATCGAGGTGGCCCACCGTGGGGCGGAACGTGAGCTCGACCGCATCCCGGCCATGCCACTGCGTGGCAATCACGGTCACCAAATCCCCAGGAATGACACCGCTCAGCCGCTGACCAGAGGAGATCTCCTCAAGTTCCAAGGCTTCCCCCCTCGGCCAAGACCTCACCCACGACGGCGCCATCCGTCCGTGCTTCCTCGGTGCCCTGGTGGCGGCACCAGTCCCCTCACCCTAACCCGGAGTCTCCGCGACCAAGCGCCTAGACCACCCAAGGAACCGCCGCGGTCAGCGGGTGACGCCGAGACTCCGGAGCAGGTCGGCGGCGGCTCCACGGGTGAGTGCCTCGTGGTCTCGCTGGTTTCGGTAGCCGCGCAGGCAGCCGTAGCAGGACGTCTCGGGCCCGCACTCGCAGTCGTCGACTCGCCGCAGGGCGGCGCTCAGCACGTGTTCCAGGTGTTCCTCGATGCGCAGCACATTGCCGCCGCCGCCCGGCACGGCGTCGAAGAGCATCAGGGACCTCGACAAGGGTCCGCTGGCCCCCACAACCCCTCCAATGTCGTCACGGGCGATCTGGAGCGTCGCCGAGGCGGCCTCGAGCACCGCATACAGGGTCGACTTCCAGGCTCTGTCGTCGGTGACGGGGGTGTTCGGGCGCAGGTCCAGCGACAGCAGGTCGGTTTCGTACCGGTGCGCGAGGTCGAGATGGCTCAGTCGGCCGTTGCACTGGGTGCCGGGCCGTAGCAGGTGGTCGTGCTGCCGGGGTGGCCTTCCACCCCTGCCAACGGCCGTTCCCCAGCCGCACCAGTCACAGACCCAGTAGCCGGCGCCGCCGGGCCCGTCCGCCACTGCCACCAGGCGGCCGCGTGGCCCGACCGAGGCTTCGATCGCCCCGCCGGGCAGGGCGAGGGTTCGCGTCCGCAACTCCTCCGAGAGTCGCGCCACGTAGGTGGCCCCACCCCAAGCGCGCTCCGGTGGTCGTGAGCCCGGACGGCTGGGTTCGGGGGCGGCCACGAAGCCGAACTCGGGGATGATGAACTCCCGACCGGTGTGGTCGGACACCCGGCCGCAGTGGGGGCACTTCGGCTCGATGTCCTGCAACGCCTCCCAATACTGGCCGCAGGACTCGCAGACCCGATATTGGAGGCGCTCGAGGTCCCTCCCCGGCAGGCGGTAGACCCCGCGCGCCGTCCAAAGGAAGCCCCCCGCGACAAGGGTGGCGTCTGGCGCGTACTCGTGGATGGCTTGCGTGAGATCACGCGACAACTCCAACCGGGAGCCGACTTGCGAACCGGCGCCGATGTTGGTGCGCAGTTCGACGGTGTCGACCGGGAACCCGTACTTGGGGATGACGTTGTGGTTCGCCAAGAAGCCCAGCAGGTCGCGTTGCTTGATGGTGCGCATGACCTTCTGAAGCCGTTCTGCCTGACCGAACCGCTTCAGCGCCACCGCGTCGTCCTGCAGTTGCTGCAGACTGGCGACGTCCTGGGACATCTCCAGGCGGACTTGTTCCAGCAGGTCCAGCAGGTCCGCCACCCAGTGGTCCTGGGCGAGGCCGAGTTCAGCCTGAACGGTGGGCGGCAGGACGCGCTCCAATGACCGCTTGACCCGGTCGGGGACGGCCGGGGTCAGGAACGCCCGCACGGACTCGACCGCAGGGGCGGCGTTCCCTTCGCCCAGGAAGAACTCCCCCGCGTCGTCTGAGATCAGACCGAACGTCTCGCGATACCAGCGGAAGAAGGCCGACAGCGCAACGGAGTAGGCGTGGCGGCGGTCGATCCGGGCGTTCGCCAGGGGCACGTAGGGCGGGCGCACGGTGCCGGCCATCATCCCTGTCGGTTCGGCGAAGTGCGTGAGGTCATGGGAGCGGCGCTGGGCGTACGTGACCACTAGGGCGGCGGCCCCGGCTCGGCGTCCGGCGCGGCCGGCACGCTGAACGTAGTTGGCCGTCGTGGGCGGGACGTTGCGCAGCAAGACCGCCTGCAACTCGCCAACGTCGACTCCCAACTCGAAGGTGGTCGAACACGACAGCGCATTGACTTCGCCCCGGATGAACTGCTGCTGGATCGTGGCCGCCTCGGTGTTGCGCCACTGGGCGGTGTGTTCCATCGCTTTGAGCGACACCGGGTGCATGTCCTGGTAGATGGCCCGGTAGTGGTCGGTCTCACCCTCGATCGGCGGCGGCGCAAAGGGCTGCAGGCGGCCGGGGCAGCCGATCGCGGGGCAAACGCCCCTGACCGAAGCCGCTGCCACCCGTTGGCAGGTGCCACAGACGAAGACCGGTGTCTCAGAGGTCACCAACTGGTAGCGGAGCGCCCGGTGGTCGACCTGCCGCACCTCGCCCAGACCGCGCGGGACGCTGCGGGCCAGCCAGTCGACCGGGCCGCCGGTGAGGAAGGTCCAGACGCCGCTGAGCAGGCTGCCAGGATCAATGGAAATGCCCAGCGCGGCGATCACCCGGGCGGCGTAGTCGACGCGCCTGTTGGTGCCTCGCCCCGGAAGCCACGCCAACACCTTGTGCTTCGGTTCGGGTCCCTGCAGGCGGGCGTAGATGGGTCCTCGTCTCGGACTGAAGATCTCATCGTTGGGGGCCACTGCGTCCGGCATCGTGACGGCACCCTGGTTTCTGAGCGTCCGCACCAACTCGCCCAGGAAGTCCCAACACTCGTCCGCCGTCAAACCCAGACTCAACAGCGGCGCTGGAGGGGCCCAAGCCGGGTCGCGGTCGAGGGAGATTCTGAGTAGTCCGACGCCCTCCAGGGATTGTCGGTCGTCCGTGCTCACGGTCTCGGCCATCACCCAGGGTGCGATGATGCGGTCCTGCTCCTGACGCGACGTGCGGCGCTCGAAGAAGCGTACGGCGGCCGCTTCGGCCCGGGTGGCGGCCACGACATCGTCGGCGAAGACAGCTTCTCCGGTCGCACCTGCCCGCACGAGGCCGCGGTGGACTAGGCGGCGGCGTTGCAGCCGGCCGTAGGTGTCCTCCAGGTAGGGCGCAAAGTACGCGGCCGCCTGGCGGCTGTCGCTGAACATGAGCAGTTTGCGACCCTCGCCCGGCCTGAGGACCTCCTGTGGGACAGCGCTGGCGGGGAGCTTCTGATACAAGGTGGTGGCGATCACGGCCCCTGCGGCGTCTGCGCCCGTCTCGAAGGCGCGCACGGTTCCCTCGCCGCGGGCTCCGCAGATCAGACAACCCGTGAGTTCTTGACCGCCCTTCTTCAAGCGGGCGACTCGCCGTAGGTCGGCGCCTTTGCAGGAGGGGTTCTGACAGGTCTTGGCGTCCGCCGCGCTCAAGGCGCCGCACCGACTGCACAGCATCGCCGGATCGGCGGCGAGGTCATCAGCGGCGCCGGCCAACACCGACTCGTCGTCGTCATCGAGGTGGCCCCCGGACGCGTCCAGCGCGAGCCAACTCGTTCGCTTCTCCCGCTGGCGTTGTCCGAGCACAGGAACGCCCTCACGCGGTTCCACGACACCGATCAGGTGAACGGCCCCGCACCGGCGGCAGGCTCCGACCTCGAACACGGCCGCGTCGCAGACCTCGCAACGTTCATGGCGCGCGAGGTGGACGTGGGGTCCGGTGTCCGACAGGCACGTGAAAGCGCCCTCAGTCGCCCGGAGGAACAGGTGATAACGGGCCGACAGCGCCGGTGAACCGTCGCCGCCGTGCAACCGACTCGCGACGGCCACCAGCGAAACCAGGGCCTCGCGGCCGTCCGGGTCGCCGGGGAAGACCTCGTCGACCAACTGATCGAAGAGCCGCGGCCCGCCGCGCAGCGCCCGCTTGAGATCCGCCAGTCTCTCTTCATGGACGAGAGCCTCGGCAGCGCTTTGTCCCAACCAGCCGTGCGCCGTGGCGTGGGCGAGGACAGCAGCGTCCACCGGTTCGGCGTCCGCCAGCGCTCGGTAGTCCGCTGCGGTGAGGGGACCCCAGAACGGGCCGCGTGGAGAAGGCAACCGGTCGGCGACCACCAGATCCTGGCGGGCGGCGTCGGTGGTGACCCACTCGAAGGGCACCCCGAACAGGCTGCTGGCGAAGTCGGTGACGCCCTTCGGGTCGGTGTCGGCGCCGACCGTGGCGGAGGTTGCGATGCATTGCAGTTGGCCGTCTGGGACGACGCGATCGCGCAGGCGTCGCATCAGCATCGCCAGCTCGGCGCCCTGGGTGCCGTCGTACACGTGCGCTTCGTCGACGACGAGGAACCGCCAGGTTGGTTCACCGGCTTCCGGGAACAGCGTCATGTCCTGCGGGCGCAGCAGCAGGTACTCCAGCATGGCGTAGTTGGTGAGCAACAGATGGGGCGGCGTTTGCTGCATCTCCCGGCGGCTCACCAGCTCGTTGGGCAGCAGGGGCTCGCCGGGGTTCAGCGCGGTGAACGTGTCGCGCGCCACCCGGGGGTCGTTCTCGGTGTCACCGGTGTAGCGCCCGAACGTGATGGCCGGATAGCCGGCGAGCAGCGAGCGGAGCCGCTTCATCTGGTCGTTGGCGAGCGCGTTCATGGGGTAGAGCAGCAGGGCTCGGACCCCGGGGCCCAACGAACCGGCCGCCTGCTCGCGGACGAGGCTGTCCAGGATTGGGAGCAAGAACGACTCGGTCTTCCCCGACCCGGTTCCGGTCGCGATCACGACGTTTCGACCCGCCCGCACCTTGCGGATGGCCTGCTCCTGATGCCGGTACAGCGGACGCTCCAGCGGCAGCGCGGGGCTGCCGAGAGCCTCGAAACCACGGTCCAGAACCCCCTCCCGGACCAGTTGGCTCGGGGTCAGCCCGGGCATGTAGGGGGGTGTGGCCTCAAGGTAGGGCCCCTTGTGCAGCAAAGGAGATCGGTCGATCGCCGTCGCCAGCGGCATCCCAATCCTCGGGTCATGCGCCGCGATCAGGGACTGCAGATAGCGGCGGTAGGTCGCTGCGATCTCGCCAGCCGTCTGGACAGGATTGAAGCGGTCGGTCACGGCAACTCCTCAGCATCGTGGGTGCGGTGCGCCCGGACAAGCAGGTCAGCGAGGATCACATCGATCGTCACGAGTTGAGGGGCCAGCCGGGCCAGGTCGCCCCAGAGCTGCTTTTGGCCTTCGATCCAGCCCCGGTGTCGGTGTTCCCCGTGGGCCGAAGAACGAGCCACCCACGCCCAGCCGAGCGAAAGCGCCGAGAACGCCCGCCATCCACTCTTGCTCGAGGGGTGCAGACGCGCCCGAACGGCAGCCAGGCCCGCTTCGTCGCCGGTGCCGCTGAGGAGGGACAGGAGTTCAGCCAGCGACCGGCCCGCCTTCTCCACAAGCCAGCGGGGGGCGCCGTCCTTGTTGTCCAGCAGTTGGAATACCGCCAGCACGCGACTGTCGAGTTCCAAGAGCCCCTTGGGGACCAGCCGGGTTTTCAGCTTGAACTCTTCACGAATCTCCGGCTTGAGCAAGGCGTACCGGTCGGCGCTGGCGTCGAGCCTGCCGGCCTTCGGGTAAGGGTCGTGTCCCACCAGGACTTGGTCCAGGACATCCCCGCACACGACTCGCGCCGCTGCCAGTTCTTCGGACTCTGGGTTCAGGCTGCGCAAGCGGCCAGCGGAGACCAGCGTCGCCGACAGCGCCGTGGCCTCGGACCAGTCGATCCTCGCCCGGGAGGCAACCTGATCGCTGGGCAGCGCCAGCAGTCCTGAGCGCACCAGCACCTCGGGCAGCCGGTGAGCATCGATCGGAACGGATCGCAACGCCAGCAGTGCGCCCGTTGGATCGTCTCGCAGTTCTTTCGAGCAGGCCTGGGCTACCTCCACGAACCTGGCGTCCAGTCGCAGTGACTGTGCCCTGGCCAGAATCGCCCAGATCCACTCCAAGTCCGCTTCGCCTTCTGGGAAGGGCCCAGCGCCGGCCAGGAAACTGGACAGCGCCGTCTCGGCCGGGGAGTCACCCCGGTACCACCCCTGCGCTGGCAGGACGATGGAGTCGAGCGGTGCCCAGGCAGGGACGGGCTGCGGCAGCCACGGGTCCTCCACCCGAACGTGGACCACGAGCGGCCCGGCGTCCACCAGCCGGAGAGGAAGCACAGCACGGCCCTCCCTGATCGGCAAGGCGGCGGCCGGCAGCCAAGGTGCCCTGGCCAGGTAGGCGAGCACCGTCATCCCCTCGACGTTGGGGGCGTCCTGGAGCCACAGCTCCGCGCCGATGAGATCGATCCGTGAGAAGAGCTTGCGCGGGGTGACCGTCGCGACCACCAACTCGCCGCCCGGATCGAGGGCGAGGCGCAACCGGGGGTGGGCGACGAGCGTGTCGGTCAACCGGTTGAGGTCGAAGCGGTACACGCCGTTCCCGGCAGCGCCCGATGGCTCGATCAGTTGGACCTGGATCGTGCCGGCCAAGGCGTGCAACTGGGGTGCTCCGGCTTCGCCAAGGTCCACCACGAGCACGCCGTGCGATTCCCGCAGCTCCTCCGTGGCAAGGGGGACCGGGTAGATGGCGGGGGCGGCTGACCGCAACTCGGACTGGTAGGAAATCGTCATGTGCGGCGGACGCACGATCAGCGGACACGCCTGCCCCCGCACGTCGGCGCCGACCTGGGCGTCCAACTGGTGCTCACCCAACGAGGCGATCTCGGAATCGAGGTGCACCCCTGCGGTCGTCGCGAGCCTCACGGTCGCGGGAATGAGGCCGCGACTGTTGATGCGACGCCAGGATGGGGTGGACTGTACGGCCACCCCCTCGGCCACGAAGACCTCGCGGGCCGCTCCCCGTCCCCAAGGTCCGCGGACCCGGATCGTGTAACTACCCAGCAGGGGCCGGGGCACGCACCTCCACAGGGCTGCTGTGTCTCCTGGATCGAGTTGGTGCCGGCCTACCAACGTCTCGCCGCGCTCGTCGCTCACGCTCGCCGTCCACACCGTGTCGGTGCTGAGGCCGGCCGGGAGCAGGATCTCGGGTGGCTGAGCGAAAACCGGAGCACCCGCTCGACTGAGCAGGCCAGGGATGGGCTCACCAGGATCGATCCGAACCGCCGCCACGCTTCTGACCGTGCGCCAACGCTCGGACGCGGGGACCCGGACCGCCGCTAGCCCGTGAAGTGAGACGAGCACCAAGCTCCAACTGGCCCAACCTGGCGGGAGGGTGCCCTGGGCGATGATCTCGAGTTCGCCCTGCGTCCGAAGGTCCTCTGGATGTCCGGGGAACAGCAACCACACGACCGCGCCCCGAAGAGGCAGGCCGGGAGGCAGTTGTTCCCCATCTTCGCCGAACGCCAGAAGCGGATCCTTGTCGTCGACGACCAAGACGTTCGTCGGGTGCTCCTCGTGGCCCACAAGAGCGGCTGTGGCCGACCGCAGGGGGACCGGGATGGGCACGTCCAACTCGGGGGCGGCCTCTCCGGGCCAGAGCGCTCGCGAACGAACCGTTTCCTGGGCGGTGCCCAGTGTGACCGACCAGGTCGCCTGATCGGCGGCTCCGGTGTCGGCGGAAGGCAGGCGCAACAACAGGCCGCGACCGTAGGGGTCGATCACGAGCCGCGGGAGGAGCGAACGGCCGGGACTTCCCTCGTGATGCCGATGGGAAGGCTGCAGGACGCCCTGGTTCCTCAGGTTCACCGCCTCCGACCGGAACCGTGGCGGCAACTGCACGTCGTCCGCGTTGCCGCCGGCAGCAACCACGTCGAGGAGCTCGAACACTCGGTCGGTGACGTCGATCGCATAGTCCCCGCCGTACCTCAGGAACCGCTCCACAGGCTTGTCGACGTTGTAGAGCTGCCCGGCGACCGCGCGGGCGGCGGCCCAACTCACGAACTCGGTCGGGCTGAGGCCCGGCGTGCGGCTTCGGCGATCCATGACGAGTCGGTAGTAGTCGCCCAGGCAGTACGTCGGCACGCCAGAATGCATCAGGATCGGCCCCAGGTACTTCAACCCCGGGTCCTCGATGTCGGTGAAGTCGGGCAGGCTGAGGCGGCGGAGGTTGGCGAGGAACGCATCCCCCCACTCGCGTTGAAACGTCTGGCCCTCGCTGCCCACCCGTTCACTCAAGGCGGGCCAGAGGCTGCCCTGGACGAAGTGATTGGCAGCCACGCTGACCGTGGTCATCACCTGAACAGCCGGCCAGCGGCTGAGCACACGGCAGCGCTGGTACGAGTCCGGTGCCTTCCGATAGCGCAGCGCGAGTCCGGTCAACGCCTGCTCGGCGTGCTGCTCGCAGACCAGTTGCTCCGCGACCAACGAAGCGGTTGCCAGGCGCTTGGCCCAGGACTCCTCCCGAATGACAAGCAGTTCGTCGTACGTCACGGCGCGTCGACCTTGGTCTTCGTCCACCGCCGGTTCCCCCCACAAGTTCACGTTCCTTCGGTCCACCATGGCACCGGCACACCGAGACTGCACGCATTCGGTGCGGACGCCGTTGGCGCTGAGCCCAACCTCGTCAACATCCTGGCCCTCGGCACTGACAAGAAGCTCCGCCACCTGGGCCACGAACACCACAGCTCTGCAGCTGTTGACAGTCAGGGCCTGCCTGGGCCTGCTCGTTGGGCAGGTTGCTGCTACTTCGACATCGCGTCCAGGAGTCGGGCAAACAGGTCCTCGGTGATGATGGGAATGCCGTAACTGCGGGCCTTGGCCGCCTTACCGCTGCCACTGTTGGGGTCGGCGGCCACCACAACCGTGGTGGCCTTGGTGACGGTCCCGGGGACGAGACCAACCTCGCGTGCGGCGGCTTCCCACTGACTGCGTGGACGGCTCATCTCGCCGGTGAACACCACCCGATCACCGCTCTTCAGCGACAGGCCGCACATCTGCACCAGGGCGCCGTCGAGTGCCTGATCAGCCAAGGTTGCCTCAGCCTCGGCGAGAGCCGCGTCGACGTCGTGGCGGTGCAGCCCGAGCAGTGCCGCCGCCCGGTCCAACTCGGCCCGCTCCGAAGCGGTCACCACACCATCGGCCAAGGCGACCATGGCGAGGTTGACCAGGTAACTGCCGTGGATGTCGAGGACCTGACCGCGGGTCAGGCCGGCGACACGCGCCGTGTGCACCAGGGCGTCCTTCTCATGCTCGGCGAGGAAGCCGTCCAACATCGCCATCTCAAGCACGGCCAAGTAGTCGTCAACCTGCGGCACAGTGGAACGAGGCATCCGCGAAACGATGCCGTCCAGCCATTCGTCTTGGCGGCGTCCGGTCGTGCAGCCGCGCGGCTGCAGACGCAACTCCGGGAAGTGGCCTCGATACTCGGGCCACGGATAGGCACGAGCAGCCGTCAGCGTCGGCTCCCACGGTGGAGCGAAGTCGACGGTCTTCAGATAGTGGCTCAGCAGCAGGGCGGTGGCCATCGCATCGCCGCTGGCCGAGTGAGCATGATCCAGTGGGATCCCGCAGGCGCTGCAACAGTCCGACAAGCGGCGGCCAGGCGAACGCACGAACGTGGGCGCCCACCGCATCGTGCACAGGCCCTCCAGCGGCAACTGAGCCAGCGACACCCCGCACCGCTGCAGTTCGGCGGCCAGGAAACGCAGATCGAACGACGCGTTGTGGGCCACCAGGATCCGGCCCACGATCGCACGCATCACGTACGGCGCCAACTCGGCGAACGTCGGAGCCCCGATGACGTCGGTAGCCGTCACGCCGTGGATGCTCGTCGGGCCCACGTCCCGCTGCGGGTTCACCAGCGTCGACCAGTGGTCCTGGATGTCGCCGTCGTGGGACACATAGGTGACGGCCAGCTCCACCACCCGGTCGTGCTTCTCCGGCACCAAACCCGTCGTCTCCACATCGATCACGGTGTAGCCGCCC
>JAAYTZ010000124.1 GCA_012517965.1 Propionibacterium sp.
CCCGCCGCGCCGGTCCAGCGACCCGGGCCCCGGCCGGCGGGAGTCGCCGCCTCGGGAGCCGGCCGAGCCGACGGCGGCCGGAGCCGCCGGGCAGGGGGCGCAGCGGCTCAGCGTGCGGTCGGTGGGCCGGCGGGTGCGCGTGATCGGGGACCGGTCCGTCCCGAGCGCCACCGTCAGCGGGCCGCACGTGCTGCGGCGGTCCGGGGCGACCCTCGAGGTGACCGGCGAGAGCCAGGGCAACCCGCTGCAGAACCTCAATCCGCTGCGGCTGCCCCGCTCGCTGGACGACCTGCGCACCGTGGGCCTCGGCGAGGAACTCGTGATCCGGGTCAACCCGGCCCTCGCGGTGGACGCCGAGGTCACGGCGTCCGGGCTCGTCATCGAGGGGGTGCCCACCCTGGGCCGGGTGCGGGTGACGGCCGGCGGCGCCGCGCTCAAGGGGGTGCGCCACCTGACCGACCTGCTCGTGCAGATGGGGGCGGCCACGGTCGAGGGTCCGATCGGCGAGGGGCGCTCACGCATCCGGTGCGAGTCGGGGACGCTCACCCTCACCCTCACCGAGGGGGCGAACGTCACGCTGCGCGGGCAGGCCAACCTGGGGCGGATCGCCTGGCCCGGCGACGGCACGGGTGCGGTCGACGAATGGATCGTCGGCAACGGCTCCGGCCGCCTCGACCTCGACATCGTGATGGGGACGGCGACGATCAGGGACGCCGGCGGCGCCGAGTCCGCGGCCCCCGAACCGCGCCCGGCCCCGGGGAGGTGCGCCGCGTGCGGCGAGCCCGTGTCGGGCGGCCGGTTTTGCCCCTCGTGCGGCGCCCCCCAACCCGGTGGCCGGTGCACGGGCTGCGGCGCGCCGCTCCCCGCCGGGGCCCGGTTCTGCCCCGACTGCGGGACGCCGGCCTGACGGGGGACGCTCAGCCGAGGTGGGGCCGGATCTCCAGCACGGTGACCTCGAACACGGCCCCGGTGGGGCCCACGTAGGAGGCGGTCTCGCCGACCTTTCTCCCGAGGATGGCCGCTCCGAGCGGGGACTGCGGGGAGTAGACCTCGATCGCGTCGTCCTCGGCGAGGGCCAGCAGTTCGCGCGAGCCCAGCACGAACGTGTCGGTGTCGTCGGGGTCGTCGTCGTAGCAGATCGTGACTTCCATGCCGGGGCTGACCGTGTCGGCGTGGGCGGGGGTCTCGCCGATCTGCGCCTCGCGCAGCATCCGCTCCAGCACGCGGATGCGGGCCTCCTGGTGGCCCTGCTCCTCGCGGGCGGCGTGGTAGCCGCCGTTCTCCGACAGGTCGCCCTCGCTGCGGGCCTGGGCGATCTTGGCCGCGACCTGCCGGCGACCCTCGCCCTTCAGGAAGTCCAGTTCCTCGGCGAGCTTGTCGTAGGCGTCCTGGGTCAGCCAGATGACGTGATGCTCTGCGGTCATCGGGACAGATTACCAGGCGGGGGCTGATCTCTCGATCTCGTGAAGCCTCGGTGGGGGCTCAGGGCACCACCCGGCAGTAGTCGATCTCGCCGGTGACCGCCCGCTTGAAGGTGCGCACCGTGACCCACTGCGTCTGCAGTTCGGCCCCCGTCGGCTCCCAGGTGAACGGCAACTGCCCGACGGTCTCGTAGCTGATGGCGAGGGCCTTCACCTGGCAGGCGACACGGCTGGACGGGTCGGCCCGCTGGACGGTGACCTGCACGTCGATCTGGGTGTCGGAGACCACCTTGAACCCGACGACCTTGGCGGCGACGGGCGGGTTCGCCCCGTGCCACCCTGCCCAGACCGTCCACCACACCAGCAGGGCGCCGAACGTCACGGCGAGCGGGATCCAGAGCCAGCTCGGGGTGCGGCGCCGCGGGTAGCGGCGGGCGATGCGGGCGGCGTCCTGCTCGGAGATGGTCACGGCGCCCATTGTGCCCCGCCCGCCGACGCGAGCGCGGACGGGGTCGCCGCGGGGGCGTCCGCTGGTCACAATGGGGCGCATGCCGACTCACAGCCGCCAGCGCCGGGTGGACGCCCACGGCGAACCCCTGCGCCTCCTCCACGTGCATGCCCACCCGGACGACGAGTCCAGCAAGGGGGCGGCGACGACCGCCCGCTACGTCGAGCAGGGCGTGCGGGTGCTGGTCGCGACCTGCACGGGCGGCGAGCTGGGCGACATCCTGAACCCGAGGCTCGACACGCCCGAGAACCGCGCCAACATCGTCGCGTTGCGGCGCGCCGAGATGGACCGTGCCCGGGAGATCCTCGGCGTCGAGCAGGTGTGGCTGGGCTTCCGCGACTCGGGGCTCCCGGAGGGGGACCCGTTGCCGCCGCTGCCCGAGGGCTGCTTCGCGCTGCAGGACGTCGACGAAGCCGCCGGGGTGTTGGTGCGGGTGATCCGGGAGTTCGGGCCGCACGTGCTCACCACCTACGACGAGAACGGCGGTTACCCGCACCCCGACCACATTCAGACCCACCGCATCTCGATGGCCGCCGTGGACGCCGCCGCGGACCCCGCTGCGTGGCCCGAGCACGGGGAGCCGTGGCAGGTGCTGAAGGTCTACTACCACATGGGGATGCACCGCCGGCGCTTCGAGACCCTCGACCGCATCATGCACGAGCACGGCCTCGTGTCGCCCTACCGGGAGCGGCTCGCGGCGATGCCCGACGACCGGCGCGCCGAGCGGCTGACGACGTTCGTCCAGTGCGCCGACTACTTCCACGTGCGCGACGACGCCCTGCGGGCGCACGCCACGCAGGTCGACCCGGACGGGTTCTGGTTCGCCGTGCCGCTGGAGATCCAGAAGCTGGGCTGGCCGACCGAGGACTACCAGCTCGTGCGCTCGATGGTGCCGGTGCACCTCCCGGAGGACGACCTGTTCGCCGGCATCGAGTCGCACTTCGTCGAGGACAGCGCCACCTGGGCGTACTCGATCTGAGCCTGCTCGCCGCGTCCGGTTAGGCTGGAGGGCACTGGCGAGTCGGAAGGCTGTTGACGTGATCCTGAACGACCTGGGGGCGCTCGTCGCCCCGGGCTGGTTGCCGCTGTTGCTGGTCGGCGTCCTCGCCCTCGGCATCGTGGGGCTGTGGCTCAACATGCGCAAGCACCTGGGCCGGATCGACGTGCCCGTCGATCAGGAGCTTCCCGTGTCGTCGCGGTTCGCCGACGACGAGGACGCGGCCCGGTGATGGCGGCTCGGCTCGCCAACGCCACCAGCCCGTACCTCCTGCAGCACGCCGGCAATCCGGTCGACTGGTGGCCGTGGGGCGACGAGGCGTTCGCCGAGGCTCGGCGCCGCGACGTGCCGGTGTTCATCTCGGTGGGCTACTCGGCCTGCCACTGGTGCCACGTGATGGCGCACGAGTCCTTCGAGGACCCGGCCGTCGCCGAGAAGCTCAACCGGGGCTTCGTGGCGGTGAAGGTGGACCGCGAGGAGCGTCCCGACGTCGACGCCGTCTACATGCGCGCCACCGCGGCCCTCACCGGCCAGGGCGGCTGGCCGCTGAGCGTGTTCGCCACCCCCGACGGCGAGCCGTTCTTCGCCGGCACCTACTACCCTCCCGAGCCTCGGCACGGCCTGCCCTCCTTCGGCCAGGTGCTGGACGCCCTCGCCGACGCCTGGGCCCACCGGCGCGCCGAGGTGCTCGAGTCGGCGTCCTCGATCGTCGCCCAACTCGCCGACATCAACGCGCTGCCGACCGCGGCCGCGCCCCCGGGCGTCCGCACCGTGCTGGAGTCGGTGGTCTCGGGGTTCGACCCGATCAACGGCGGCTGGGGGACGGCCCCCAAGTTCCCGGCGCCGCGGCTGATCGACGCCCTGCTGGTGCGCGGCGACCGCGGCAGCCTCGACCTGGCCCAGCGGGCCCTGCAGCACATGGCCCGCGGTGGCATCCACGACCAGATCGGCGGCGGTTTCCACCGGTACGCGGTCGACGCGAGTTGGGGCGTCCCGCACTTCGAGAAGATGCTGTACGACAACGCCCTGCTGCTGGGCGCCTACGCCCGGGGGTGGCGCCGGACGCCGCGGCACGAGGCCGTGCTGCGCTGGCTGTTCGAACGGGCGGCCCGGGGGATCGTGTCCTGGCTGGCCGCCGACATGCTCCTCGACTCGGGGGCCTTCGCCGCGAGCATGGACGCCGACAGTCTCGACCTGTCGGGGGCCCACCACGAGGGCATCTTCTACGTCTGGTCGCCCGAGCTGCTCGCCGACGCCCTCGACGCCGCGGACGCGGAATGGGCGGCGAAGGTCTTCCACGTGACCGAACGCGGCACCTTCGAGCACGGGCTGTCGACGCTGCAACTGGTGGGGGTCCCGGACGCCGACCGGCTCGCCCGGGTCTCGGCCCGGCTGCTGGAGGTGCGCGACCGGCGGTTCTTCCCCGCCCGCGACGACAAGGTCGTGGCGTCCTGGAACGGCTGGCTGATCGCGTCGCTCGTGGAGGCGGCCGAGATCTTCGCCGAGGAGTCGTGGCTCGACCTGGCCCGCGGCGCCGCGGAGGAGCTGTGGCGCACCCACGTGCGCGACGGCGTCCTGGACCGCACCTCGCGGGGCCAGGTGGCGTCCGGGATCGCCGGCTTCGCCGAGGACTACGGCGCGGTGGCGTCCGGCTTCGCGCACCTGGCCGGCGCCCTGGGCGACGCCACCTGGTTGCGCCGCGCCGAGCGGTTGCTGGACACCGCGCTGACCGTGTTCGCCGCCCCCGACGGCGGCTTCTTCGACGCGCCCGCCGGGGACCTGTTCGAGCGGCCCCGCGAGATCGCGGACAACCCGACCCCGCCGGGCACGTCGGCGCTGATCGAGGCGCTGCGGCACGTCGGCCTGCTCGCCGACCGGGCCGACCTGCTCGAACGGGCGGACGCCGCGGCGGCGACCACCTGGGGCAGCGTCGAACGGAACCCGCGCTTCGCGGCGTCCGCCCTGGGTGACCTGCTGGTGGCCGACGAGGCCCGTCGGGGGCTCCGGCCCGCGGTGGTGGTGGTCGTCGACGAGGCGGCCGAGGCGATCACGCCGGCGTCCCGGGCGGCCTGGCGGATGGCGCCGGCCGGCTCGGTCATCGTGCGCGGCCGGCCGGGCACGACCGGCTTCGCGCACCACTTCGACGGCCGGGGCGTCCGCCCACCGGGGGAGTACCCGCTGCGGCGGTCGGTCCACGTGGACGCCGAGGTCCCCGACGACTCCGACGAGCACGCCGACGTCGCGGTGGGGGCGACGGTGTACGTGTGCCGCGGGCAGACCTGCTTCCCGCCGGCGTCGACGGTGAAGGAGATCCGGGCCGCCCTGTGGCAGCGGGCCTGACGTCGGCGCGGCGGCGTACGGTGCTGCCATGAAGCTGCTCATCCCGGCCGACGCCCCGTTCACCCTCGACCCCGTGCCGGAGGGGGTGGTGGTCGCGACGTACGACCCGCACGCGCCGCTGCCCGCCGCTCTGCTGGACGCCGACGCGGCCGTCGTCTGGGGGTTCGCCGGCCCGGTGCTGACCCAGCTGGCCTCCCGGATGCCGAACCTGCGCTGGGTACAGGCGATGACGGCCGGGCCGGACGCCCTCCTCGCCGCCGGGCTGCCCGGCCACATCCAGATCACCGTCGGGCGCGGGTTCCACGACCGCACCGTGACCGAACTGGCGGTGGCGCTCACGCTCGCGGCGACGACCGACCTGCACCGCTACGCCGCGAAGCAGCGAGCGCACGAGTGGGCGGGTCCCGGCTTCCGCCCGCTGCACGACCCCGACCGGCTCGCCACCATCATCGACGCCCAGGTGCTGATCTGGGGCTTCGGGTCGATCGGGCAGCACATGGCCCCGGTCTTCACGGCGCTGGGGGCGCACGTGCGCGGGGTGGCGACGACCGCCGGCGAACGCGCCGGCTACCCGTGCTTCACCGACGCCGACCTGCCGCGCCTGTTGCCCGAGACCGAAGTGCTCGTGATGGTGCTGCCGCACGCGCCGTCGACCCGCAACGCGCTCAACGCGGAGCGGCTGGCCCTGATGAAGTCGACCGCCTGGGTGGTCAACGTCGGGCGCGGCACCTGCGTCGACGAGGCCGCGCTGGTGGCGGCGTTGGAGGCCGGGCGGCTCGGGGGCGCCGCCCTCGACGTCTTCGCGGTCGAGCCGCTGCCCGCCGATTCGCCGTTGTGGGACGCCCCCCGCACGATCCTGACCCCGCACGTCGCGGGCGGCCGGCCGTTGGGGGTGGAGGCGGCGGTGCGCGCCAACATCGCCCACTTCCTGGCCGGGGAGCCGCTGGAGCTGCGCGCCACCTGACGGCGCGGAGCTCGTCCCTGACGGCGGACCGGCCGACCGCTAGGCTGCGGCCCATGCCGTGGAGGGAGAACGCCCGCGAGTGGGTCGAGAGGCTGAGCCCGTCGGGGCTGCTGTACTCCACCTACGAGCAGCGGCTGCTGGCGGAGATCGACCCCGCCCGCGTGCCCCGGCACATCGCGGTGATGGCCGACGGCAACCGCCGGTGGGCGCGGCTGAACGCCCCCGGGCAGGAGCTGGTGGTGGGCTACCAGGCCGGTGCCGACAAGCTCAAGCAGTTCGTTCAGTGGTGCGACGAGGCGGGCGTCCGCATCGTCACGCTGTGGGTGCTCTCCACCGACAACCTCACCCGGGACCCCGAGGAGGTCGGCCCGCTGCTGTCGGTGATCGAGGGGCTCGCGATGGACCTGGCCGCCGGCCGGCGCTGGCGCGTCCAGATCGTGGGCGACCTCGACCTGCTGCCGCCCGACGTCGCCGCCGGCCTGCGCCGCGCCGAGGAACTGACCGCGGACGCCGACGGCCTGCACGTCAACATCGCCGTGGCCTACGGGGGCCGCACCGAGCTCCGGGACGCCGTCCGGTCGCTGCTGCGGGAGGAGGCCGCGAAGGGCCGCACGCTCGCCGAGGTCGCGGAGACCATGGACATCGACCAGATCGCCGGGCACCTCTACACGGCCGGCCAGCCGGACCCCGATCTCGTGATCCGCACGTCGGGGGAGCAGCGGGTCTCGGGGTTCCTCATGTGGCAGTCGGCCCATTCGGAGTTCTACTTCTGCGAGGCGCTGTGGCCGGACTTCCGGCGGGTCGACTTTCTGCGGGCCCTGCGCTCCTACGCCGACCGCGAGCGCCGGTACGGTCGCTGACGGGTCGGGACGCCGTCACGCCCCCGACGCCCAGTAGTCGAAGATCTGGGCGTCCCGCAGGGAGGCCAGCAGCGCCTCGTCCGAACTCGGGTCGAGGTAGACGACGTTGCCGCCGATGCGATCGTGGTCGGTGTGCGGGGCGTACCGGGACGCCACCAGCACCAGCGTGGGCTCCGGCAGCCAGTCGGCCTGGTCGCCGGGGGCGTCCTCGGTCTCGAGGAGCATGCTCTGCCCCTTGTCGGCGCGCAGGATGTCGAGCAAAGCGGCCTGGTCGGGATCGGCCGGGTCCAGCGCGCCCCGGGCGACGGCGGCCTGGATGCGCGCCTCCTGGCTGGCTGTCGCCAGCCGCTCGGCGATGCGGATGCGGGCGGCCGCCCGGGCGGCGTCCGGCAGGGAGGTGTACCCGGGCACGAGCTCCTCGACGACCTCGGCGGCGGTGTCGGCGTGGACGGTGCTCCCGTCGTGCAGGGTGAGCAGGTGGGCCCACTCGCTGCCGTCCGGGCGGGTCGGGTTGAACCCGCAGCAGCCGGCATGGTGGTTACGGAAGCGCATGCCCCCCATTATCCGGGGGTGCGGTAGTACTTAAGTACCGTCTCCCTCCTACTAAAGTACCGATCCGGCCCTGAGTGCTGGCGGCCGCGCAGCGCCCTTGTTAAGTTGAAGGCGCGGTGAATCCACACCAGACCCGCTGGTCCCGGGTCGAAGTGAAGGGCGTGCGGCTTCCTCCATAGCCCGCGCCGTGCGCAAGAACCGGCAGCCGGCCCCCCGCGGCTGCCGGTTCAACGCGTTAACGGCCGGGATGAGCGAGCAGGATCTCGGCGACGACGCCGCGCAGGGGGGCGTCCAGGTCGAGGCTCTCCAGCACCATGAGCCGCCGCTCGAAACGGGTCTCGGCGGACAGCAGGTCCCAGAGCCGCTCCTTGAGCACCGTGTCGATGTCGGCCCGCATCAGGAACGCCTCGATGCGCTCCAGCTCGCGGTTGGGGGCGCTCGGGGCGGGGCGGGCGAGGCGGACGACACGGCCGCTCGCCGTGGCCACCGCCCCCACCTCGATCGTCAGCGTGGCGGTGGCCTCGTCGTAGCTCGACGGAAGGTCGTCCACGCCGCAGGGGGCCACCCCGACCAGGCGGACCGTGTAGCACCGCTCGGCGGGGATGACGTCCAGTGCACCGGCTGCCGGCTGGATCGTGAGGGTGCCGGCGGCGTCCGACCATGTGAACCGCGTGCGGGCGGCCCGCGGCTCGGCCGCGTCGTCGTCCTCGTACAGGTCGAAGGCGCCGTCGGCCCCCACGAACACGCGCACGTCCAGGGCGGCGGGGTTATCGACGCCGAGGGCGTCCGCGCCGGTGAGCGGCACGATGCCGCCGGCCCGGGCGAGGACCGGCAGGGACTCGATCGGCCGATGCAGCCCCACGACGCGGGCGCCGTCGTAGCGGAGCCCGGTGAAGAAGTCCACCCACTCCCCGGCGGGCAGCCAGGTCTCCACGGCCGCGTGCTTCGTGTGCGGGTCGACCGGGTCGGTGATCGCCGCCACCAGCAACTCGGTCCCGAACAGGAACGACGAGCGGGAACCCACGTAGGTCTCGGGGCGGGCGTCCACGTGGTACAGGGGCCGCACGAGCGGCTCACCGGCGGCGTGGGCCCGCTCGTTCATCGTGTACAGGTAGGGCACGAGCCGGTGCCGGAGCCGGAGGGCGTCGGCCATCACGGCACCGTGCACCGCGTCGAACTTCCACGGCTCCTTGGTGGCGAAGTGGCTCCGGGTGGAGTGCAGCCGGTTGATCGGGGAGAACACGCCGAGCTGGAACCAGCGGGCCGTCAGTTCGGAGTCGCGGTACCCGAACATGTGCCCCCCGATGTCGTGGCTCCACCAGCCGTAGCCGATGTTGGCCGCCGTGGCGGTGAAGTAGGGCTGGAACCGCAGCGATTCCCAGGTGGTCACGGTGTCGCCGGAGAAGCCGATGGGGTAGCGGTGCGAGCCGGGCCCGGCGTAGCGCGAGAGGATCAGCGGCCGCTTCCCGGTGCGTGCGTTGTCGAGGTAGTGGAAGTGGTTGAGCGCCCAGAGCGGGTCCAGCCCGGGCAGCCGGGACGCGCCGCCCTGCTGCCAGTCGATCCACCAGAAGTCGACGCCTTCGGCCTCGAGCGGGTGATGCACCTCCTCCAGGTAGGGGGCCACGAAGTCGGGGTCGCCGATGTCGAAGACGACGGGCTCCTCGGCGGCCACGTCGGCGCCGGTGCGGGCGGCGATGGCCGGGTAGGCGTCCTCGAAGGCCCGGATGCCGGAGGCCGGGTGCACGTTGAGCGTCACGGCCAGGCCGCGGTCGTGCAGCTCGGCGAGGAACGCGGGCGGATCGGGGAAGAGGTCCCGGTTCCAGGTGTAGCCCGTCCAGCCGGTGCCGAAGCGGGCAGGGACGTCGACGAGGTGCCAGTCCATGTCGAGGACCGCGACGCTGAACGGCAGCCCCTCGGCGTCGAACCGGTCGAGCAGCGCGCGGTACTCGTCGGCGGTGTAGGGGTGGTACCGGCTCCACCAGTTGCCGAGCGCGTAGCGCGGCAGCAGGGGCGTCGGGCCGGTGAGGGCGTAGAAGTCGCGCAGCGCGCCGGCGAAGTCCCGCCCGTGCGCGAAGACGTACAGGTCGATCTCGCCGCGGTGGGGGGCCAGCCAGCCGTCCTCGGTCAGGGCGAGTGAGCCCGAGTCGTCCAGCACCGCCACCCCCTGGGTGCTGGCGAGGCCGGGCTCCAGCGGACAGGGACCGTCCACGGCGTCCAGGGTGCGGGCGGTGCCGCCCAGATTGAGCGGCACCGGGCCCTCGGGCCGGACCTCGCCGAAGCGCCACCCCTGGTGGAAGGTCGCACCCTCGGTCGGGGTCACCGCGAGCCCGCCGGTCGAGAAGGGGCCGCCGTCGTACTCGAGGATGAGCGCCGGCGTCCGCACCAGGATGCCGTCCCCCCTGCGGGTCAGGGTGAACTCGGGCGTCGGGAAGTTGCGGGCGAGCACCACCTGGGTGGGGCGGTCCTCGAAGACGCCGTCGGCGGCGTACTCCAGCCGCAGCAACCGTTCGGTGAGCAGGGTCACCCGCCAGCGGTCGCCGGCGATCACGGACGCCGCCGGCGGCAGCGGGTCGGTTCGGAGGAGGGGGGACGCGCCGAGCGCGAAGCGGGGATCGAGAGCCACCCCGGCATCGTAGGCCGGGGCGTCCGGCGTGGCTCCCTCGCCCGCGGGGGCCGGGCTGGTTAGCGTGAGGCAGACGGACGTCCGGGTGACGTCCGACCGGGAGGATCGCATGCGGCCCGTGACCGCGAGAGACCCGCTCGGCTGAACCACTGGGGCGGCCGGGCGCGCGGCCCGGCCCTGAGCGAAGGACCACGTTGCCCGACACCCACCTCGACCAGAAGGTCTACATCGTCGACACCTCGGTGCTGCTATCCGACCCGCAGGCGCTGCGCTACTTCGCCGAGCACGAAGTCGTGCTGCCGCTGGTCGTGGTGAACGAACTGGAGGCGAAGCGCCACCATCCCGAACTGGGGCAGGCCGCCCGCGTGGTGCTGCGGTTCCTCGACGACCTGCGCGTCCGGCACGGCCGCCTCGACCGGCCGGTGCCGGTCAACGACGCCGGCGGCACCGTGCGGGTCGAACTGAACCACACCGACACGGAGGTGCTGCCGGCCGGCTTCCGGTTGGGCGACAACGACGCCCGCATCCTCGCGGTCGCCATGAACTTCGCCGCCGAGGGGCGGGGCGTCGTCCTGGTCACCAAGGACCTGCCCCTGCGGGTGAAGGCCGCGTCGGTCGGGCTGCCCGCCGAGGAGTACAAGCACGAGCAGGCCCGCGACACCGGCTGGACCGGCCTGGTCGAACTCGCACTCGACCCCGGCGAGGTCGACGCCCTCTACGGCAACGGCGGCATCAGCAACCCCGAGATCGCCGCCCTGCCCGTGCACGCCGGCGTGATCGCGCGCGCCGGCGGCTCGACGGCGCTGGGGCGCGTGCACACCGACCGGATGCTGCGGCTGGTCCGGACCGACCGGGACGCCTTCGGGCTCCACGGCCGCTCCGCCGAGCAGCGGATCGCGCTGGACCTGCTGCTCGACCCCGCCGTGGGCATCGTGTCGCTGGGGGGCCGGGCCGGCACCGGCAAGTCGGCGCTGGCCCTGGCCGCCGGTCTGGAGGCGGTGATGGAGCGCGGGCAGCACGACAAGGTGATCGTGTTCCGGCCGCTGTACGCCGTCGGCGGCCAGGATCTGGGCTTCCTGCCCGGCGACCAGGGCGAGAAGATGTCGCCCTGGGGGCAGGCGGTGTTCGACACGCTCGGCTCGGTCGTGCACAAGAACGTGGTCGACGAGATCCTGGCGCGGGGGCTGCTGGAGGTGCTGCCGCTGACCCACATCCGGGGCCGGTCGCTGCACAACGCGTTCGTGATCGTCGACGAGGCGCAGTCGCTGGAGCGCAACGTGCTGCTCACCGTGCTGTCGCGCATCGGGCAGAACTCGCGGGTGGTGCTGACCCACGACGTGTTCCAGCGCGACAACCTGCGGGTCGGGTTGCACGACGGCGTCCTGGCGGTGGTGGAGAAGCTCAAGGGCCACCCCCTGTTCGCCCACGTGACCCTGACCCGCTCGGAGCGCTCGCCGATCGCCGCCCTGGTCACCGACCTGCTGGAGGAATACGGCTACTGAGGCCGTTCGGCGCGGTAGAGGGCGTAGTCGAACCGGCGTCCCTCGCGCCGGACCGGCACGATGATCTCGGACGCCCGCGGCGTCGGGCCCGCCCCGGAGCGGCTCCCGGCGCGGGCCGCCAGGACGGCGTCCAGGGTGGTCAGCAGGGCGGGGGAGCGGGCCTCGCACCAGACGAGCAGGACGCCGCCGGGCGCCAACCGCTCGACGAACGCCGCCAGCAGCGTGGCGTCGTAGACGCGGGCGTTGTGGTCGTGGATCAGGAAGCTGGGGCCGTTGTCGACGTCGAGCAGGACGGCGTCCCAGGGGCCGGGCCGGTCGGCGATCCAGTCGGCGATGTCGGCGTGGTGCAGGGTGACGCGGGGGTCGGCGGCGACCCGCCCCAGCGGCTCGACCAGCCCGGCGCGCGCCCAGTCGAGGAGGGGCCCGGCCAGCTCGACGACGTCGACGTGGCGGGCGCCGCGGTCGAGCAGCCGCGCGGCGGTGTAGCCGAGCCCGAGCCCGCCGACCAGCACCCGGCCGAGCGGTGCGGCGTCCGCCAGGGCGAGCTCGGACGCCGTCTCCGCGGAGTCCATCGCGAAGACCCCGTTGACGATCAACTCGACGACGCCGCCGCGACGGCGCAGCGCGACCTCGCCGTGCGGGGTGTCGGCGCGGGCCAGGGTGACCGGGAGCGGCATCCGCCCATCCCACCCCGGCCGGGGGATCCGCGCAAGGTCGGGGTGGGGGGTTTGGTGCGCGCGTGTCATCATGGCCGGCATGGCGCGCACCCGACCGAACCCGCCGGTGATCCACATGATCGTGGCGATGGCGGTCGTGCTGCTGCCCGCCCTGCTGGCCGTGGCGTGGTTCCAGCGGGTCCCCGAGCCGCCGATCGCGCGGACCGATCCGGCACCGGTCGCGAGCCGCGCGGCGGAGGCCGCCCCCTACGCGGTGGCGGTGCCGGCCCTGCCCGACGGCTGGGTGTGCACGCGGGCCCGCTGGACGCCGCAGGGCCGGATCGGCGTCGGCGGCCAGCCCGCGGCGGGCAACACGTTCGCCCTCGGCTACCTGTCGCCGGAGCAGCGCTACTTCGCCGTCGACCAGCGCGACGTCCAGCCCGCCGCCTTCGTCGCCGACGTGACCCGGGACGGCGCCAGGACGGGGGAATCGTCGGTGGCGGGCCGCGTCTGGCTGCGCTACGAGTCGGCCGACGGGCGCACCCACGCCCTCGTCCTGCAGGAGGCCGACCACGTCACCATCGTGAGCGGCGACGTGTCCTACGAGGCGCTCGAGTCGTTCGCCGCGACGCTGCGGTTCCAGGGGTGAGCGCGGCCGATAGTAGGGTCGGCGGCATGGGTGAACAGACGGGTGGGAACCTGCGGATCGGGATCGTGGGGGCCGGGGTCGCCGGGCTCGCCACGGCGTCCCGTCTGGTGGCACGCAGCGGCCACCGCGTGGAGGTCGACCTCTTCGACCGGAACCTGACCCCCTTCGGGCTGCTCCGCAACGGGGTGGCGCCGGACCACGACTACCGCGGGCTCATCGCCGAGTTCGAGGAGACCCTGCGGCAACCGGGGGTGCGGTTCCTGGGCGGGGTCGAGGTCGGCCGGGACCTGACGCGCGCGGACCTGCTCGCCGCCTACGACGCCGTCGTCTACGCGACCGGGGCGCCCGCCGACCGGCTCCTCGACGTGCCCGGGGAGGACCTGCCGGGCGTGTCGTCGGGCCGAGCCTTCGCCCAGTGGTACAGCGGCGGGGAGGACGCGGTCCCCTTCGACCTGACCGGCGTCGCCCAGGTCGTGATCGTCGGGCTGGGCGACGTGGCCGTCGATCTGGCCCGGGTGCTGCTCAAGTCGCCCGCGTCGTTCGCCGAGACCGACATGCCGGAGGGCGTCCGCCGGCATCTCGAGGGACACCGCGTGCGCGACATCACCGTCCTGGTGCGGCGTGGGCCCGAGGCCTGCCGGCTCAAGCCGCGCGACCTGGGCGAACTGCTGAGTCTGCCGGGGGTCGCCGTCCGGTTCGACCACACCGCCCTCGACGTCGACGTGTCGGCGCTGCCGGAGCGCGTCCAGGAGGCGTTCGTGCTGTGGCGGGCCGCCACGCTGCGCGAGGTGCAGGGCGCCCGGACGAAGCTGCGGATCAAGTTCTGGACCCGGCCGCTGGAGTTCCGGGGCGCCGGGCGGGTCGACGGCGTCCGCATCGAGAAGACCATGCTCGACAAGGCCGGACGCCTCGTGTCCGGCGGGAAGCCGGACATGATCCCCGCCCAACTGGTGCTGCGGGCGACCGGGTCCCGCGGCGTCCCGTTGCCGGACGTGCCGTTCGACCAACGCACCGGCCTCATCCCCACCGACGACCACCGGGTCGTGGATCTGACGGGGGCGGTCCAGCCGGGCGAGTACGCCGCCGGCTGGATCGCGATCGGCTGGACGAGCGGGTTCGGCGCCCAGCGCCGCAACGCGGACGCCGTCGCGGCCCGCCTCCTGGCCGACCTGGTGCGGGAGCCGGGATCGGTGGACCGCCTGCTCGCGGAGCGGGGAATCAGGCCGGTCGGCTTCGACGGGTGGCAGCGGGTGGCCGCCGCGGAGCGGGCGCTGGGTGCCGAACACGGCCGCGTCCGCGAGCGCATCACCGACCCGGAGACGCTCGCCCGGCTGGCGCACGGCGAGTAGCCGGCCCTCGCCTCTACTCGGGCTGCTCGGGGCTCCCCGCGGCGGGGGCGGGCCCCTGCGCCCGGCGGATCGTCTCCCGCGCCCCGTCGAGCCAGCGCTGACAGACCGCCGCCAGCGCCTCGCCGCGCGACCACAGCTCCATCGAGCGGCTCAGCGGCACGTTGCCGGACTCCAGTTCGCGGACCACGGCGACGAGCTGGTCGCGGGCCTCCTCGTAGGACAGGTCGGGGGTTTCGCTCATGCTTCCTCCTGGACGTGGGGGCTGTGGGGATCGTGGGGGTCGACGTCGATGACGCTGGCCGCGATCTCGCCGTCGAGCAGGCGGGCGACGATGACGGCGTCCGGTTCGACGTCGGCGACCGACGTGATCGTCCGGCCGTCGTCGCCGGTGAGGATCGCGTAGCCGCGCTGCAGGGTCGCCCTCGGCGACAGCGCGCGCACCCGGGCGAGGGTGTGCTCCAGTCCGGCGGCCTCGGTGTCCAGCCGGGTGGCCAGGGCGCGCCGGAGGCGTCCGGTCAGATCGTGGACGCGCTCGGCGGCGATGTCCAGGCTGGCGGCCGGGTCGCGCAGCACGGGCCGCGAGCGCAGGTCGTCGAGCAGCCGCTGCTCGGCCGCCAGCCGGTGGCCGATGGCGCGGCGGGCGCCGGCCAGGGCCTGCGCCACGTGCTCGGCCTCCGCGGCGGCGTCCGGGACGACCCGCTTGGCGGCGTCGGTCGGCGTCGAGGCGCGCACGTCGGCCACCAGGTCGAGGATCGGGGTGTCGGTCTCGTGGCCGATGGCCGAGACCAACGGCGTCCGGCACGCGAACGCCGCCCGCACCAGGCCCTCGTCGGAGAACGGCAGCAGGTCCTCCAGCGACCCACCGCCGCGGGCGACGACGATCACGTCGACCTCGGGGTGCCGGTCGAGGACGCCGAGGGCGTCGGCCACCTGCTGGGCGGCGCCGGGGCCCTGCATGAGGGCGTACCGGATCTCCAGGCGGGCGGCCGGCCAGCGGCGCCGGATGTTCTCGACGACGTCGCGCTCGGCGGCGGACGCCTCGGCGGTCACCAGGCCGATGCGGCGCGGGAGCACGGGCAGGGGCTTCTTCAGGTCGGGCGAGAACAGCCCCTCCGCCTGCAACCGGCGTTTGGTGGCCTCCAGGTGGGCGAGCAGCCGCCCCTCCCCGGTGGGCCGGATGTCGCGGCACTCGAACGTGAGCTGCCCCGACTTGCTCCACAGGGTGGGGTGCACCCACGCCGCGACGAGTTGGCCCTCGGTGAGGGGGCCCGCCGCATCGAGCACCGCCGTCGAGGTGCTCACCTTCACCGACACCTCGGCCAGCTTGTCGCGCAGGGTCAGGAACTGCACCGCCGAGCCGGCCCGCCGGGTGAGCTGGATCACCTGGCCCTCGACCCAGATCGCGCCGGTGCGTTCGATGTAGTCCTTGAGGGCGCCGACGACCACCCGCAGCGGCTGCGGGTGTTCCGGGGATGACGTCAGGGGCACGCCGGCCAGCCTAGGACGCCGCACCGACAGTCCCCGACGTGGCCCACCTACACTGGCCCGCATGACCAAGAGCGTTGTGCTGGCGGCCCCGCGTGGGTACTGCGCCGGCGTCGACCGGGCCGTGACCACCGTGGAACTGGCGCTGCAGCGCTTCGGGGCCCCGATCTACGTGCGCAAGCAGATCGTCCACAACCGCCACGTCGTGGAAGACCTCGAGAAGCAGGGGGCGGTCTTCGTCGACGAGTTGGACGCCGTCCCCGCCGGCGCGACCGTGGTGTTCTCGGCCCACGGCGTCGCCCCGTCGGTGCACGCGGACGCCGCCGCCCGCGGCCTGAAGACGATCGACGCCACCTGCCCCCTGGTGACCCGGGTGCACAACGAGGCGAAGAAGTTCGCCGCGCAGGGTGTCGACATCGTGCTGATCGGACACGCCGGCCACGAGGAGGTCGAGGGCACCACGGGCGAGGCGCCCGACGCGATCACGCTGGTCGAGAAGCCGGAGGATGTCGACGCGCTGGTGGTCCGCGACCCCAGCCGGGTCACCTTCCTCACCCAGACCACCCTCAGCGTCGACGAGACCGCCGACACCATCGCCCGCATCCGCGAGAAGTTCCCGCTGCTCACCGACCGGTCGCGCGACGACATCTGCTACGCCACCCAGAACCGGCAGACGGCCGTCAAGCACATCGCCGCGGACGCCGACCTGGTGATCGTCGTCGGTTCGGCGAACTCCTCCAACTCGGTGCGCCTGGTCGAGGTGGCGCGGGAGGCCGGCGCGAAGGACGCCCGCCGCGTCGACAACGCGTCCGAGATCGACCCCGCCTGGCTGGTGGGCGTCGAGCGGGTCGGGGTGACCTCCGGGGCGTCCGTGCCGGAGTCGCTGGTGCAGGGGGTGTGCGCGTTCCTAGAACGGCACGGTTTCCCGCCCGCCGTCGAGGAGGTGCTGATCGAGGAGAAGACCTCGTTCGGTCTGCCCCGGGAACTCCGGGACGCGGCGCGCTGAGCCCTTCCAGTCGCCGCCGGGCTCGGCCCGTTAGCCTGCCCGTGTGACTGCGACCCAGGGGGAGCCCGCGGACGGCGGGACGGCGACCGAGCCGAGGGGGGCGTCCAGGCGCGAGGTCGGCTCCTGGTGGTCCTGGGACTTCGGGGCCACCGCCCTGAACTCGGTGATGATCTCGTTCGTGTTCTCGGTCTACGTGACCGGGACCGTCGCGGGCGACCATGCCCGCGGGCAGACGGCCTGGGCCGATGCCCAGACCGTGTCGGGGATCATCCTGGCCCTGCTCGCCCCCATGATGGGCGCCTGGGCGGATCGCACCCGGAACCGGCGGCTGATGCTCGGCGCGGCGACGGTGCTGATGATCGCCGCGACCGCGGGTGGCTGGTTCGTGAAGCCGTTCCCCGAGTACCTGCTGCTCGGCGTGCTGCTGCTGACGGTCGCGGCGGTCGTCCAGGAGCTCGCCGGCGTCTTCTACAACGGGATGCTGCTGCGCATCTCCACCCGCGACAACATCGGCCGGGTCTCGGCGATCGGCTGGGGGGCCGGGTACTTCGGCGGTGTCCTGTGCCTGGTGATCGTGCTGTTCGGGTTCGTCCTGAACGGGGGGCTGCTCGGCGTGCCGACGGCCGAACTCGCGAACGTGCGGGCGGTCGCCCTGTTCTGCGCGGTCTGGATGACCCTGTTCTGCCTCCCGCTGGTGATCTGGGGCCCCCGGGACGTCCCGCAGCCCGATCGGCCGCGGTTCAACGTGGTGGCCGCCTACCGCGAGATTGGCCGCCGAATCGGGCACATGTGGCGCGACGAGCGGCCGCTGCTGCACTTCCTGGTCGCCTCCGCGGTCTTCCGTGACGGGCTCGTGGCGGTGTTCAGCTTCGGCGGCGTGATCGCCGCGTCGGCCTACGGCTTCAGCCCCACCGGGGTGATCTACTTCGGCCTGGCCGCGAACGCGATCGCGATGCTGGGCGCCTGGCTCATGTCGGGCCTGGACGACCGGTTCGGCCCGTGGCGGGTCATCGTCGGCTCACTGGCGGTGATCATCCTCGCCGGGCTCGTGCTCATCGTGCTCCACACGACGCTGGCGTTCTGGATCTGCGGCCTCATCATCAGCTCCCAGGTGGGCACGGTGCAGTCGGCGTCCCGGACGCTGCTGGCCCGCCTCGCCCCCGTGGGCGAGGAGAACGAGACCTTTGGGCTGTACGCCACGACCGGGCGGGTGGCGTCGTTCATCGCCCCCGCCCTGGTCGGGCTGTTCACTCGGGTGTTCGGCGTCGACTGGGGGATCCTCGGCATCGTCGTCACCCTGGCCCTCGGCCTGGCGATCTTCTACCCGCTCCGGGTGCCCGGCGTCACCGACCGGCGCGCGGCCACGGGGTGACGGGCCGGCTTCCTGCGCAGGGCGTGACCCGTGTGGGTCCAGCGGGCGCCCAGACCGCCGGCGAGGCCGGCTGGAGGCACGGCGTGCGCAGGTCGAATCTCAGGTGCGCTCGGTGGCGGCCGTCCGGTTACTGCTGAGCCCCCACCAGCGCGGCGTCGAACTCGCCGTCGATCTCGGCGTTCGGCTTGTAGGTGAGCAGCGAGACCACCACCGCGACGACGAGGTTGAGCAGGAAGGCCGGCAGGATCTCGTACAGCTTGAAGATGCCGCCCAGCGGGTTGAGGCCCAGCTTCCACACGAACACGGTCACCGCGCCGACGACCATGCCCGCCGCAGCCCCGGCTGTGGTCAGCTTGCGCCAGTACAGCGACAGCACGACGGTCGGGCCGAAGCCGGCGCCGAAGCCGGCCCACGCGAACGCGACCAGCCCGAGGATGGTGTCGTTGCGCTGGAACGCCAGCACGGCGGCGACGATCGCCACGGCGAGGACGCCGACGCGGCCCAGCCAGACCCCCTGCTGGGGGGCCAGCTCCTTGGGGGAGAAGGCGCGGTAGATGTCCTCCACGAGGGCCGACGACGTGACCAGCAACTGCGAGGACACCGTGGACATGATGGCGGCCAGGATGGCGGCGAGCATGAACCCGGCGATCAGCGGGTGGAACAGCAGCTGGCCGAGCGCGATGAAGACGCCCTCGGGGTTGGCCAGCAGGCTCTCGTCCTGCCGGAACAGCGCGATGCCGACGAAGGCCGTGAACACCGCGCCGAGCGAGGAGGTGATCATCCAGCCGATGCCGATGCGGCGGGCCTTGGTGGCCTCGTGGGCCGAGGTGAGGGCCATGAACCGCACCAGGATGTGCGGCATGCCGACGTAGCCGAGGCCCCAGGCGACGGCGGAGATGATGCCGATCGGGGTGCCCCCCTCGAACCAGGTGAGCAGCTTGGGGTCGACCTGGTTCACCTGCGCGAACAGCTCGGCCGGGCCGCCGAGCGCCATGATGCCGACGATCGGCAGCAGCACCAGGGCGACGACCATCATGACGCCCTGCACGACGTCCGTCCACGACACAGCCAGGAAGCCGCCGACCAGGGTGTACAGCACCGTGATGGCCGCGATCAGCGTCATGCCGACGTAGTAGTTCATGCCGAACGACTGCTCGAAGAACACGCCGCCCGCGACCATGCCCGAGCTGACGTAGAGGGTGAAGAACACCAGGATGATCACGCCGGAGATGATCCGCAGCAGGTTCGAGGAGTCCTTCAGCCGCGACCCGAAGAACGACGGGATCGTGATCGAGTTGTTCGACACCTCGGTGTAGGCGCGCAGCCGCGGTGCGACGAACTTCCAGTTCAGCCAGGCACCGACGGTGAGGCCGATGGCAATCCAAGATTCCACCAGGCCGCTGACGTACAACGCCCCTGGCAGGCCCATCAGCAGCCAGCCGGACATGTCGGCCGCGCCGGCGGACAGCGCCGAGACGAACGGCGTCAGTCTGCGTCCGCCGAGCATGTAGTCGTCGAGATCCTCGGTCTTCCGGTTGGCCGCGAACCCGATCCACACCATCGCGACGAGGTACACGATCATCGAGATCGCCTGCCAGACCTGCACGTCCATCGCCGGCCCCCTTTCTTGTCTTGGTGGCCAGCACCCTATAGGACGCCCGCCGCGCTGCCGCCGCGACCCGCAGCGACCGGCGAGGGGGCCGTAGATGGGGTCGGACTAGCGCAGACGCGGACAGCATGATCTCGCCCAAGCCGGCCGAGGCCGCCCGTTCGAGGAGGGACTCCCGTGGTGCGGAGTGCCCGGGGGCGGCAGCGTCCTACGTCGTGCGGTCGGGGGTGGTCCCGGTGTGGGGCTGGGGTGGCTCGCACACTGATGACACCGAGTCATCAGTGTGCGACACGTTCCGCGTGGGGGGTGTGGCGGCATCCGGCGTCGGGGGCAGTGCGTCGGCGAGGGCGGCCACCAGGCCGGGGCCGTCCTGCGTGGCGGCGACGGCCGCGATCCGCAGCCCGAAGCCGGACGCCGCGGCCGCGCTGGGTTCCCCGAAGGCGACGACCGCGGTGGTCGCGGGCGGTTCGCCGAGCAGGGCGTGCACCGCGGCGGTGACCGAGCCGGCCGTGACGATCACGGCGTCGTAGTCGCCGCGCTGCCAGGCCTCGGACACCTCGGCCGGGACCCGATCCGCAGGGACGGTGGTGTAGATCGGGATCGCCATCACGGTCCAGCCCTTGGCGCGCAGCGCCTCGGCCAGTTCGGGCGACGACAGCGCCGATCCCGGGATGAGCACTCGCCCGGTGCCGGACGGGAACGCCCGCGCCAGGGCCGCGGCGCTCGCCGATCCCTCCGGCGAGAGGGCGACCCGAACCCCGTGCTCCTCCAGCGCCCGGCGGGTGGCCGCCCCGACGGCGGCGACGCCGGAGCGGCCCAGCGACTGCAGCGGGTAGCCGCCCTCGGCGAGCACCCGCACGGCGGTGGGCGAGGTGAACACCACCCAGTGGGCGTCGCGGGGGAGGCGCGGGAACACCACCGGCACCGTGCGGGTCAGCGGCACGCAGTCGACCTGGGCGCCCGCCGCGCGAAGGGCGTCCGCCAGCGGGCCGTCGGCGCTCGGTAGCAGCACCCGGCGGCCGACCAGCCGGGTGCCCGGTGCCCACGGGGCCTGGTCGTCGTGGAAGTCGGTGAGCCGGCTCGCCCGGCCGTCGCCCAGCGGGGTGACGTCGGCGGCGCCGGCCGCCAGCAGCGAGCGGGCCATGCGGCGTCCGAACTCGTCGGCGTCGATGGGGGTGTACACCGCCGAGCCGAGCCCGACCGCGCGCCGTCCATCCGGGCTGATCACCTTGGCGTTGAGGCGGTGACCGATGCCCTCCCGGACGCAGAGGGCGCCGATCGGCGCCGCGCAGCCTGCGCCCAGCTCGGCCAGCACCGCCCGTTCGGCGGTGGCCGCGAACCGAGTGTCGGGGTCGTCCAGGGCGGTCAGTGCCGCAAGGGTGGCGGCGTCGTCGGCCCGGCACTCGACGGCCAGCGCCCCTTGCGCGGGGGCGGGCAGCATCTGGTACAGCACCTCGGTGATCGCGTCGGCCAGCCCGAGGCGGCGCAGCTCCGCGACGGCCAGCACGACGGCGTCCAGGTCGGCCTCGGGACCCAGGACGCGGGCCAGCCGGGTGGGCACGTCGCCGCGGATGTCCACGAGGGTCAGGTCGGGGCGCAGGACCCGTAGTTGGCCGGACCGGAGCGGGGAGCCCGTGCCGACGCGAGCCCCCGGGGGCAGCCGGCGCAACGTCACGCCCGGGGTTGCGCACAGGGCGTCGTGGGGATCCTGACGCGGCGGCACCGCCGCCACGACGAGCCCCGGCGTCGGGGCGGTCGGCAGGTCCGTGAACGAGTGCACGGCCAGGTCGACCTCGCCGGCCAGCAGCGCCTCGCGCAGCGCGGCCGTGCCGTCGGCCCGCACCAGCGAGCCTCCGTCGTCGTCGCCCTCGGTGCGGATCGTCCGCAACTCCACCGCGTGCCCCAGCGCGCGGAGGGCGTCCGCGATGGGTCGCGACTCGGTCAGCGCCAACTCCGAGCCGCGCGTGCCGAGCACGAGCCGCAGCCCACGCCCGCTGTCGTCGCCCGATGAGGTCACCGGTCAACCGTAGTGCCCAGGAGGGCGTTCGCGATGGCCGCGGCGTGCGGCAGCACCGCGGCCCGCCCGTGGTCCGCGAACCAGGCGCCCGTGCTGCCCAGCCCGGGCAGGCCGGACGCCGCGGCCGCCGGTTCGGCGAGGGTGGGCAGCCCCCGCGCGACGCCCACGTCGCCGCCGAGGTCGTGGCCGGAGCCGGTTCGCCGACCCGGCGCGGGCAGCGGTCAGGGACGCCGCCGGGGCCGCACGCCGGAGGCCGCGAGTTCGAGGTCGGCGAGGCGGCCGATGACGGCGGCGTCCCCGGCGCGCCAGGCCGCCATCGGGTCGGGGGCGAGGGGGGCGAGTTCCCGGAGGGGGCGGTTCGCCAGGGCCCGCAGCGCCAGCAGTTCGGCCCCGTTGGGGTGTGCGGCGAGCGCGCGGGCCGCGCGGGCCCGGCCCACGAACCGCAGTCGGGCGGGCAGCCAGAGGACGACCAGCATCAGCACCGGGATCGCGAACGTGACGAGGCCGACGAGCGTGGCGGTCTGCTCGATGCCGGCCACCTGCCCATTCGCGGATACGACCAGGTCGCCCAGCGTGGCGGCCATCGAGTCGAACGGTTGGCGCAGGTTGGGCCCGACCCACGGGACGCCGGCGGCCTGGTTCGCCGCCTCGCCGACGTTGCGCTGCAGGTCGGCCGCCACCTGGGCCGTCTGGCGGGCGGGAGCGGCGAGCGCGCGGATCGTCGCGTCCACGAGCCGCCCCACCAGCCACCAGCCGGCGGCCCAGCCGAGGACGAACAGGTCGGCGGTCACCTGCCCGAACAGCCGCCACGACGGCCGCGCGTACCAACTCATGGCCCCCATCATGCGGGGTGGCGCGGGCTCAGACGAGGAAGCGGTAGAACGGGCTGTCGGGGGACACCACCTCGACGGTCATGGGGGAGGCGTCCATGCGGGCGATGAGGGCGGCGTAGTCGCGGGGATCGCCGAGTTCGATGCCGACGAGTGCCGGGCCCAGTTCCCGGTTGGACCGCTTCACGTACTCGAACAGCGTGATGTCGTCGTCGGGGCCGAGGACCTCGTCGAGGAAGCGGCGCAGCGCGCCCGGCTCCTGGGGGAAGTTGACCAGGAAGTAGTGCTTGCGGCCCTCGTAGACCAGGGAGCGTTCGACGATCTCCGAGTAGCGGGACACGTCGTTGTTGCCGCCGGACACGATCGCGACGACCCGTTCGCCCGGCCGAGGCTTGTAGAGGCCCAGGGCGGCGTTGGCCAGCGCACCGGCCGGTTCGGCGATGATGCCGTCGGTCTGGTAGAGGGCGAGCATCTCCGAGCAGATGCGGCCCTCGGGCACGGTCACGATGCGCGCCGCGTGCGCCCGGGCGAGGGCGAACGTGATGTCCCCGGCGCGGCGCACCGCGGCTCCGTCGACGAACGTGTCGATCTTCTTCAGCTCGACCGGGCCGCCGGCGTCCAGGGCGGCCGACAGGCACGCGGCGCCGGCGGGCTCCACGCCCAGCACCCGGACGCCCGGGTGCCGCTCGGCCAGCCACGCGAGGCAGCCCGCGAGCAGGCCGCCGCCGCCCACGGGCACCAGCAGCGTGTCGGGCAGCGCCCCGGTGGCCTCGGCGAACTGCTCGATGATCTCCACGGCGACGGTGCCCTGGCCGGCGATCGTCCGGGGGTCGTCGAACGCCGGCACGATGGCCGCGCCGCGCGCCTCGGCGTCCCGTTTGGCGTGGGCGGACGCCTCGTCGTACGTGTCGCCGCGCACGACGAGCTCGACGTACTCCCCGCCGATCTGCAGCATGCGGTCGCGCTTCTGGCGGGGGGTGGTGCTCGGCACGTAGATCTGGCCGCGGATCCTCAGCTCCGCGCACGCCAGCGCGACGCCCTGGCCGTGGTTGCCGGCGGAGGCGCACACGACCCCGGAGGCCCGTTCGGCGTCGCTCAGTTGGCTGATCAGGTTGTAGGCGCCGCGCAGCTTGTAGGAGCGGACGGGCTGCAGGTCCTCCCGCTTGAGCCACACCTCGGCGCCGTGGGCGTCCGAGAGCCGGGCGCAGCGCTGCAGGGGGGTGCGGTGGGCGACGCCCTCGATCCGGGACGCCGCGGCCTCGACGTCTGCGGCCGTCACCGGGGCGGGCCGGGAGGTGGCGCCGGTGGGCCGGGGGGCGGCGCCGGCGGACGGGTCGGTGGCGCGCGAAGCGGCGGCCGGCGGCGCGGGCGGTGTGGTCACCCCGCCATGATGCCCCCGGGCCACGATCGCGTCACATCGGCGCCGGGAGCCCGCTCGCCGGCGAAGTCCCGAACCAACTCCTCGGCGTCCGGGTCGCCCCGGACCAGCTCGCCGGCCTCCGGCAGCGGTGCGGCATCGGAGGGCCGCGGAGCGGCGTCGGAGGGCCGCGGTGCGGCGTCGAGCAGTTCGGGGGCGGTGAGCGGGCGCGGCACCTCCTCCACAGGACCGGGGGCCGCCAGGTCGGCCTCGGTCACCCGCAGGTCGCGCAACCGGCGCCCGGTCACCAGCACGCGGGTCTCTAGCGAGCCCAGCGTGACGTTGTAGGCGCGCACCGCCGCGGTCAGCGACCGGCCGAGCTTGTCGAAGTGGCCACCCATCGCGGCGAGCCGGTCGGCGAGTTCCCGGCCGAGCGCGAACACCTCGGCGGCCGCCTCGCTGAGGGCGGCCTGGCGCCACCCGTAGGCGACCGCGCGCAGCATCGCGATCAGGGTGGTCGGGGTGGCGATCACGACGTTCCGGCGGGCCGCGTACTCGTGCAGGTCGGGCTGCTGGGCGAGGGCCTCGGCGGCCAGCGCCTCGCTCGGGAGGAACAGCACCACGAACTCGGGGGTCGCCGTGCCCGCCCGGAAGTAGTCCTTGCCGGAGAGTTGGTCGATGTGGGTGCGCACGTTGGCCGCGAACCGCTGCAGCCCCGCCCCGCGCTCGTGCTCGTCGTCGGACTGGAGGGCGTCCAGGAACGAGGCCAGCGGCACCTTGCTGTCGACGTAGAGGAACCGGCCCTCCGCCAGGGTGACCTTCATGTCCGGCCGGATGGTGCGGCCGTCCGCGCTGGTCGTCGTGGCCTGGGTCTCGAAGTCGCAGTGCTCGAGCATGCCGGCCACCTCCGCGACCCGGCGCAACTGCAGTTCTCCCCACTGGCCCCGCACCTGCGGCTTGCGCAGCGCGGTCGCCAGCGCGGCGGTCTCGCGGCGCAGTTCGTCGCCGGTCGACCGCACCGCCTGCACCTGGGCGCTCAGGTCGGCGGCGAGGGCGGCCCGCTCGCGCTCGACGTCGGCGAGGCGGCGGTTGAACCGCTCCAGGCTCTCGTGCACCGGCCGCAGCGCCTGCTCGGTGGCGCGCAGCCGCAACTCCGCGCTCTCGTCCGAGCGTCGCGCCTGCTCGAGCAGCGACTCCGAGGTCAACAGCCGGAACTCGTTGACCATTGCCGCGCGTTCCCGCCGGCTGTCCTCCGCCCGGGCGTTGGCCGCGTCGCGCTCGCGACGGGCGGCGTCCACCTGCGCGGCGAGGGAGGCGATCCGCGCCACCGCGGCCTCCGCCCGGGCCCGGGCGACAAGCCAGGACGCCGACGCCCCGACCAGCAGTCCGGCGGCGAGGGCGAGGGCGGGGAAGATCCAGGGGTCCATGAGCAGCAGTCTGCCGTGGGCGTCCGACGTTTCTTCTCGGCGGGGGTTCGGACGCCCCCGGCGTCGGATCCGCTCCGCTCGGCGTCGGTTGCTCCTCGTGCAGCCGGAGGGGAGCGCGGAAACCGGAGCCGATCGCGGTCGGGCGCGCGTCCGGCGCGAGGAGACGCGCCCGGGGCCCCTAGGGACGCCCCGTATGCTCGATCTGTCCCGCCGCACCGCGGCGCCCCAGTCGAGGAAGCACCCATGAGCAACTCCCGTCGGGCCGACGAGGAACCCGGTCGGCCCCCGGCCCCGAAGAGGCGGCGCGGTCCGCTGCGCCTCCTGGCCGGGGCGCTGGCCGTGATTCTGATCGCGGGAGCCGGCCTCGCGGGCTGGTACCTGCTGCGCGCCAACATGGCGCTCAACGCGATCCCGCGGGTGGATTTCGAGACGGTCACCCCGTCCCCGAGCGGGACCGACCCGCTCGTCCCCGCGCCGACGCCCGTCGCGACGCCCGAGCCGGCCCGGCCGGCGGTCGCACCGGTCGAGACGGGGCTGAACTTCCTGCTGCTCGGCACCGACTACTCCGGCGGCGGCAACAGCCGCTCCGACTCGTTCATGGTGCTGCACGTGAGCGCGGACCGCTCGAAGATCTTCGTGATCAGCTACCCGCGCGACAGCTGGGTCGACATCCCCGGCCACGGCAAGGGCAAGATCAACTGGGCCTATCAGTGGGGCGGCGTCTCGCTGGCGAAGAAGACCATCGAGCAACTGTCGGGGGTGGGCATCGACCACACCCTGCACGTCGATTTCGACGGCTTCATCGCGCTCACCGACGTGGTCGGCGGCGTGACCGTCGACAACCCCACCGCGTTCAGCAACGGGGGCTACAACTTCCCGGCCGGGCCGGTGACCGTCAGCGGCGAGAAGGCCCTCGCCTACGTGCGGGCCCGCTACGGCCTGCCGCGTTGGGACCTCTCCCGCGCCGCCAACCAGCGCGCCGTCGTCAAGGCGATCATCGTGAAGACCCTGCGGCCGCAGGTCATCGGCAACCCGGTGACGTTCGACCGGCTGCTCACCGAGGCCGCGCAGTGCATCACGGTCGACAAGGGGCTGACCGACGACGTCGTGCGCGCGCTCGCGCTCTCGATGAAGATCGACTCCAACGCCGACATCGTCCTCCTGCAGGCGCCGATCAGCGGCTTCGACACCCTCCGCAACGGCGACTCGATCGACGTCGTGGACTGGAAGAAGATGGACGCCCTGTCGCAGGCGATCCGGACCGACACGATCGGCGACTACGTCGCCAAGTACGGCACCAAGGGCTACAACTTCTGACCCGCAGGCCGCATCACGCCGCCGTGGTGCGCTCGATGCCGGCGGCGGCGTAGGCCTCGTCCTCGTCGAGGGTCTCCTTCTCCAGGAGCGCCGAGACGATGGCGTCCAGCTTGTCCTTGTGGTCGGACAGCAGCTGCCGGGCCTCCTTGAGGCAGTCGGTGATGATGCGGCGGGCCTCCTCGTCGACCTGGGCGAGGGTGGCGTCCGAGATGCCGAGCATGCGCGGGTCGCCCTCGTTGGACAGCACGGACATGGGGCCGATGCGGTCCGACATCCCCCAGCGGCCGACCATCTGGCGGGCGATCGCGGTGGCCATCTCCAGGTCGCTGTCGACGCCGGTGGTGGTCTTGCCGTAGGTGATCTGCTCGGCGGCCAGCCCCCCGAGGGCGCCGATGATGCGCCCGCGGAGGTAGTCGGCGTCGTAGCCGTACTTGTCCTCCTCGGGGGTCGACAGGGTGACGCCGAGGGCCCGGCCGCGCGGGATGATCGAGATCTTCCGCACCGGATCGGCGCCCTTCTGCAGCATGCCGAGCAGGGCGTGACCGGCCTCGTGGTAGGCGGTCAGGCGCCGCTCGTCCGGCGGCATGACGACGTGCCGGGCGACCCCCAGCTGCACCTTCTCCAGCGCGTTGAAGAAGTCGGCCTGCGCGACGGCGTCCGCGCCCCGCTTCGCGGCCAGGATCGCGGCCTCGTTGACCAGGTTCGCCAGGTCGGCACCCGTCATGCCGGGGGTCGACTTCGCGAGGGCCTCGACGTCGACGTCGGGTGCGAGTGGCACCTTGCGCATGTGCACCTGCAGAATCTGGACGCGGCCGGTGCGGTCCGGGGCGTGGACCGTGATCTCGCGGTCGAAGCGGCCCGGCCGGGTGAGCGCCGGGTCGAGCACGTCGGCGCGGTTGGTGGCGGCCATGATGACGACGCCTTCGGTGCCGTCGAAGCCGTCCATCTCGGTCAGGATCTGGTTCAGCGTCTGCTCGCGCTCGTCGTTGCCGCCCAGCGCCCGGCCGCCACCCCGGGCGCGGCCGATCGTGTCGATCTCGTCGATGAAGATGATCGCCGGGGCCGCCTTGCGCGCCTCCTCGAACAGTTGCCGGACGCGCTGGGCGCCCACGCCCACGATCATCTCGATGAACTCGGCCGCCGAGGCGCTGAAGAACGGCACGCCGGCCTCGCCGGCGGTCGCCCGCGCGAGCAGCGTCTTGCCGGTGCCGGGGGCCCCCGTCAGCAGGACGCCCTTCGGCGCCCGGGCGCCCAGGCGGGTGTACTTGCCGGGGTTCTTGAGGAAGTCGACGATCTCCGTGACCTGCTCCTCGACCTCGTCGATGCCGGCGACGTCGTCGAAGGTCACGCGCTTGGCCTCGTCCTCGGCCACGGGGGTGAACTTCTTGCCCATCAGGCCGCCGACGCCGCCGCCGCCCAGCTGCCGCCGCATCAGCCAGGCGGACGCCGCGAGGTAGAGCCCGATCAGGATCAGCATGGGCAGGATCGACGTCAGCAGACTGCCCAGCAGGCCGCGCTGCTCGACGATCGGCGTGGCCCGGACCACCGCGCCGCCCGCCGTGAGTTCGGCCAGCGGGTCGTCCTTGGCCCAGTTGGGGCGCTCGGTGGTGAACTGCGTGTACTCCGTGGCGGGGGTCGCGTCGGGAAGCGGTTTGGGGCTCTTGAGCTCGCCCTGGATCGTGTCGCCCCTCGCGTAGACGCTCTTGACGTTCTGGGCCGCCATCTGGGCCTGGAACTCGGTGTAGGCGATCGACTTGGGGGCCGTCGTCACGTCGAGCAGCGACACGGCCAGGAACGTCACCAGATAGCCGGCCAGGGCGACGCTGAGGATCCTGCGCCAGTCCAGCTTCGGCCGGTCGCCGCCCTTGGTGGGCGTCGGTTTCTTCGTCAGGCCCTCGATGCGCCAGGGCTTGGGCTTGTCGTCCTCGGCCTCGCTGCGGGTGGCGTTGTGGTTGGGCTGCTCGCTCACGCGTCCTCCTCGCTCGACTGATAAGCCTAGCCACCCCCGCTGTTTTCCTCGGCTCGCACGACTCACTACACTCAACGGCGCTTATTGAGAATGGTTCTCAATCCTCTGTTGGTGAAGGAGTCTCGATGATCGAGCGGCTTCAGTACTTCCCCGTGACCTTGTTCGCGTCCGTGATGGGGATCGCCGGAGTGGCGCTGGCATGGCGACGAGCGGCGCGCGTGTGGAGGATTCCGGAGTGGCCCTATCAGGCCTGGTTCTGGCTGGCCCTCGGCGTCTTCGTCTTCCTCGCCCTCCTGTATCTGGTGAAGGCCTTCCGCCACCCCGAGGCCCTGCGGGAAGAATGGCACCACCCCATCAGGCTGGCCTTCATCCCCACCATCACCATCGGGTTGATCCTGCTGGCGACCGCCGGTCAGGACATCATGCCCCCGGTGGCGAGCGTGCTGTGGTGGGTCGGCGCCGTGGGGCACCTGCTGCTGACGGTGGCCGTGATCAGCGCGTGGTTCCGACGTGGCGGCGTCCAACTGGGGCAGGTCACGCCGGCCTGGTTCATCCCGATCGTCGGCAATGTGATCACCCCCTTGGCCGCGCCCCAGGTGGGGAACCTGGAGTTGGGGTGGTTCTCGTTCGGGACGGGCCTGGTCTTCTGGGTCGCGTTCCTGCCGATCCTGCTGCACCGCGTGGTGCTCCATGATCAGCCCCTGCCGACCAAGCTCGTCCCGAGCCTCGCCATCTTCATCGCCCCGCCCGCCGTGGCCATGCTGTCCTGGCAGAGCCTGACCGGAGGCCTGGCCGACCCGTTCAGCATGGTCCTGTACTCCGCCGCCGCGCTGTTCGCGCTGCTACTGTTCGCGCAGGTCGGCCACCTCAGGACGATTCCCTTCGCCCTCTCCTACTGGGCCTACGCGTTCCCCGTGGCGGCCTTGGCGACGGCGTCGATCGCGCTGGGTTCGGCCCGCCAGCAGCCCGTCTACAGCGCGATCGGCCTCGCGCTGCTGGTGTTGGCCACCCTGCTCGTGATCGGCATCGCGGCGTTGACCCTGCGGGCCGCGCTTGGCGGGAAGATCCTGATCCCCGAGTGACCCGCCGCGGCTCCCGGGCGACACAGCCGGCGCCGAGGCCCTAGGGTGCGCCCATGGCTGACGTGACCGTGTCCGACAACCCGCGGGAGGCCCGGCAGGCGAACGAGCACGTCGCCGACCTGATGGCGTTCATCGAGGCGTCGCCGTCGTCGTACCACGCCGCCGCCGAGGTCGCGGCGCGCCTGGCCGCCGTCGGCTACACCGAGCAGCGCGAAACCGACCCCTGGGACGCCGAACCCGGCGGCCACTACCTGGTGCGCGACGGGGCCGTGGTGGCCTGGTGGGTCCCCGACCGCGTGGGCGAGCGGTCCGGCTTCCGGATCGTCGGCGCCCACACCGACTCGCCCGGCTTCAAGCTCAAGCCCGAGCCGACCACCGGGGCGGTGGGCTGGCAGCAGGCCGGCATGGAGGTCTACGGCGGGCCCCTGCCGAACTCGTGGCTCGACCGCGAGTTCGGGCTGGCCGGCCGGCTGGTCACCACCGACGGGCGGCAGGTGCTGGTGGCGACGCCGCCGTGGCTGCGCATCCCGCAGGTGGCCCCGCACCTCGACCGCAGCGTCGGCGAGAGCCTCAAGCTCGACAAGCAGGCGCATCTGCTGCCGGTGTTCTCGGTGGGGCGTCCGGGCCTGGATCTGCTGGCGCTCGTCGCCGAGCAGGCCGGCCTCGACCGGGCCGACGTCGCCGCCCACGACCTCTTCGCGGCGGTCGCCGAGCGGCCGGCCGTGTTCGGCCCGCGCTCCGAGTTCCTCGCGGCCGGACGCCTCGACAACCTGTCCTCGGTGCACGCCGGCCTCGTCGCGCTGCTGGCGGCGGAGGAGGGCGACGACGTCCTCGTGCTGGCCTGCTTCGACCACGAGGAGGTCGGCTCCGGCTCGCGTTCGGGGGCGGCCGGGCCGTTGCTGGAACAGGTGCTCGCCCGGCTTGCGGTCTCGCTCGGGCTCGGGCCGGACGCCTACCAGCGGATGCTGGCCCGGTCGACCTGCATCTCGGCGGACGCCGGGCACGCGATCCACCCGAACTACGCCTCGCTGCACGACCCGGACCACCGGCCGCTGCTCAACGCCGGGCCGCTGCTCAAGACGAACGCCAACCTGCGCTACACGAGCGACGCGGCGTCCGGTGCGTTGTGGCGGCGCGCCTGTCGCGTGGCCGACGTGCCGGTGCAGGTGTTCGTCTCGAACAACGCCGTCCCGTGCGGGTCGACGATCGGCCCGATGACGGCGGAACGGCTGGGCGTGGTGATGTGCGACGTCGGCATTCCGCTGTTGAGCATGCATTCGACCCGCGAGTTGGCGGGCACCCGCGATCCGGGGTGGCTCGCGGCCGCGCTGACCGCCTACTTCTCGGGGGCCTGACCGGAGGCCGGCCCGGAACTCGGGGCGGGGCCTTCGCCCGGGCTCTCGATGGGTTCCAACAGCGGCGCCTCGGTCGCCGCCCGGAGCGGTGCCGGCTCCGGTGGGGCCGGCTCCTTGGCGGCGGACCTGCGGCGCCGGCGCTCGACGAGGTTCTGCCACACCCAGCCGGTGCCGTGGTCGGTGCCGGTGCGCACGTAGTCGAGCACGTTGTCGTTGACGAGGATCAGCTCCTGGCGGCGCTTGGCCTGGTGGTGCCCGGCGAACAGGATCTGGTCGCCCGCGCGGACTTCGGTGTCGTCGGACGGCCGCTCGATGATCTCGTCGCCGCGCGCGAGCATCAACGGCGACAGCCGCAGCGAGGGGCCTGTCCAGCGGGCCGGGTCGGTGCGCAGGTGCCCGATCCGCACGTGTTCGCCCCGGGCCATCGCGCGCAGCACGGCGGGCGCGGCCACGGCGTCCAGGTCGATGCTCCAGATCTCGGGGATGTGCCGCGGGTTGAGGTGCTCCAGGCGGCGGGTCAGGTTGGCGCACTCCTCCTCGGTGTGCAGTGGCAACCGGTCGAGGAACCGCGCCAGCAGCGGGGTCGTGATGACGGCCAGGAACTCCTGGGCGACCAGGCGGTACGGCTCCATCACGAGATCGGGGGAGAACTCCTCGAACAGCGGATCGCTGGAGTCCAGGTTCTGGCGGATGACGGTGAAGATGCCCGGGTTCAGGTCGCGGGCGTGGACGCCGATGGCCAGGTTCCGCTGGTCGCTGTGGTGGCCGATGACGATGCCGACAGCGCGGTCGATGCCCGCCGCCTGGAGAACGCCGGCCTCGGTGCCGCGGCCCTTCACGTCGACGTCGCCCTGATCGAAGTGGGCGACGTCGATGACCGTGACGGTCTGCCCGGCGCCCCGTAGCTTCTGCACGACGGCGTGCCCGAAGCGCCCGTAGCCGCACATGATCCAGTGGCCGCGGGGCGGGCGGTGCACGGCCGGCAGCTTGTGGTCGGGCAGCGAGGTGAGGATCTCCCGCAACCGGAAGTGGGCCGGGGCCACCAGGGCGGCGGTGAGGTGCTCGGCGAACCGTTCGAACGGGTTGACGACGATGTCGCCGCCGTACACGCCGAGGTGGGTGTCGAACTCGGGGTCGCGGATGCGGGCCAGCACCGGCAGGTCGGGGCGCAGCAGCCGGCAGGCCACCGCGATGGCCTGGTTGGTCTCGTCGTCGACGGCCAGGGCCATCACGCCGCGACAGTGCGGCGACATGAGCCCGGCGCTGGTGAGGACGGTCGGCTGGGCGGCGTCCGCGTTGCTCTTGGGGGGGACGCTGCGGTACTCGTCGAGGCGGGCCTCCTCGACGCGCAGCGCGTCCCGCTCGACGATGACGCAGCGGAGGCCGAGCCGGTCGAGGCCCTGGCAGACGAGGCGTCCGGTCTCGCCGTAGCCGCAGACGATGTAGAACGGCTCGCGCAGGGCCCGCACCTGCCGCAGGAAGCGGGCGTTGGACAGCGCCAACTGGAAGCCCGACTCGTTGAGCAGCGCGATGACGTTGACGATGGTGTACGACCAGCCGATGACGGTGGCGTAGATGGTGACGATCATCCACAGGCGCTGGTCGTTGGAGTAGGGCACCGGGATCTCGCCGAACCCGATCGTGCTGCCCGTGTAGCTGATGACGTAGAAGGCGTTGAAGAGGCCCATGCCCGGGGTCGGGTTGCCGTCGGCGTCCACCCCGGGGACGACCGCGAGCACCATGGTGCAGACGGTGTAGACCACCACGACGAGGATCAGCGGCAGCCTCATCCGCCTCAGGATGAGGAAGAACAGGCTGGACATGCGCGGGGGCCGGTCGGGCTGCGAAGGGGCGGGTCAGCGCCGCAGCGCCAGGATCTCGCCGAGCGTGAGGACGACCGAGATCAGGTTGGCCAGCAGGGCCCCACCCGACATCGAGACGACCTGGGCCATCATGGCGCCGGTCATGCCGTCGGGGGTGGCGTAGACGGCCCAGCCCCAGATCAGGGCGGCGGCGAGCAGTTGCAGGTCGGCGACCAGGCTGGTGGCCAGGTGGACGGCCCCGAGCTGGGTGCGATCGCCGAACTTCAGGATGGTGGCGATGACGCTGACCGCCAGGGCGGCGGCCAGGCCCCAGACGCTGTGGAGCTCGGGGCGGTCCATCTCGCCGATGAAGAAGCCGAAGTTGAGCGTGGCTGCCAGGGTGATGAAGAACCCGAAGACGACCTTCTCGAAGTTCATTGCGGCCTTTCTGTCGAACCGACCGCGACCACTCTAGGTCCGCCACCGCTCGGGGTGGTCGAGTTGACCGATTGGGCCGTGGCTCCGGCGGCGCCGTCAAAGCAGCATCACCAGGGTGCCCGCCACGATGAGCGCCAGCCCGACGCCCGCCCGTGCGGTCAGCCGTTCGCGCAGCACCAGGGACGCGAAGGCGACCGTCACCACGATGCTCAGCTTGTCGATGGGGACGACGACGCTGGCCGGGCCCTCCTGAAGGGCCCGGTAGAAGAAGAGCCACGACGCGCCGGTCGCGACCCCCGAGAGGCCGATGAAGACCAGGTCGCGGCGCGGGATCTCCCGGAGGCGGCGCTGCTCCCCGGTGACGAGGACGACGACCCAGGCCATCACCAGCACCACCACGGTGCGGATCGCGGTGCCCAGGTTCGACTCGACGCCCGTGATGCCGACCTTGCCGAGGATGGAGGTGAGCGCGGCGAACACCGCCGAGGCGACCGCGTAGGCGAGCCAGCCGAGACGCGTCCGCCCGGCGGGCGTGGGCTGCGCGGCGGTGCCGGGCTGCGCGGCAGGGACGGACGCCGACGGCGTCCGCTGGATCATCAGGTACGTGCCCGCGGCGATGACCACGATGCCGACGAGGCGGTAGGCCAGGTTGTCGGTTTCGCCCAGGAACAGGATCGCGAACCCGACGGTCAGCACGATGCTGGACTTGTCGATCGGCGTGACCTGGTTCACGTCGCCCAGTTGCAGCGCCTTGAAGTAACAGAGCCAGGACGCCCCCGTGGCCAGGCCGGACAGCACCAGGAACAGCAGCGTCCGGCCGTCGAGGGTGGCGAGGGTCGCCTGCGAGCCCACCAGGAACACCACCAGCCAGGCGAACACCAGCACCACGACCGTGCGGAGGGCGGTCACGAGGTTGGCGGGGCTGTGCCGGACGCCGATCTTCGCGAGGATCGCCGTCAGGCCCGCGAACAGGGCCGAGCCGAAGGCGTACAGGATCCACATGAGCAGTCCGTTCCTCGCGGCGGGGTCCGCGGCGATGGGCCCCACCCAGCCTACGGGGCGACGGGTCGGGCGCGACCCGTAGACTGACCCCTCGTGGCACTCACGATCGGAATCGTCGGCCTTCCCAACGCCGGCAAGTCGACCCTGTTCAACGCGCTGACCCGCAACAACGTGCTCGCGGCGAACTACCCGTTCGCGACCATCGAGCCGAACGTGGGGGTCGTCGGCGTCCCGGAGCCGCGGCTGGACGTGCTGGCGCGGATGTACCACTCCGAGCGGATCGTCCCCGCCACGGTGAGCTTCGTCGACATCGCGGGCATCGTGAAGGGGGCGTCCCAGGGCGAGGGAATGGGCAACGCGTTCCTCGCGCACATCCGCGAGGCCGACGCCATCTGCCAGGTCACCCGCGCCTTCTCGGATGCCGACGTGACCCACGTCGACGGGAAGGTCGACCCCGCCAACGACATCGAGACGATCACGACCGAGCTGATCCTCGCCGACCTGCAGACGCTGGAGAAGGCGCTGCCGCGCGTGGAGAAGGAGGCGAAGATCAAGAAGGAGGCCCGGCCCAAACTCGAGGCGATGCTGGCCGCCCAGGAGCGGCTCAACGCCGGGCAGACGATCTACGCCGCCGGACTGGACACCGCGCTCCTCCGCGACCTGTTCCTGCTGACCGCGAAGCCGTTCATCTACGTGTTCAACTGCGACGCCGACGAACTCGCCGACGAGGAGCTCAAGGCCCGCCTGGCCGCGGTCGTCGCCCCCGCGGAGGCGATCTTCCTCGACGCGAAGTTCGAGTCCGAGCTCGTCGAGATGGACGCCGACGAGGCCCGCGAGTTCCTGGCCGAGATGGGCGTCGCCGAGCCCGGCCTGGACCAACTGGCCCGCGTCGGCTACGCGACCCTGGGCCTGCAGAGCTTCCTGACGGCCGGACCGAAGGAGGCCCGCGCCTGGACGATCCGGAAGGGTGCGACGGCGCCGGAGGCGGCCGGGGTGATCCACACCGACTTCCAGAAGGGGTTCATCAAGGCGCAGATCGTGTCGTTCGACGACCTCGTCGCGTTCGGCTCCGAGGCGGCCGCCAAGGCCGCCGGCAAGCTGCGCCTGGAGGGCAAGGACTACGTGATGGCGGACGGCGACGTGGTCGAGTTCCGCTTCAACGTCTGAGCGGACGCCGCGGGCCCGGCCCCGCGGGGGGCCGCGCGACCGTCCCGGCGTCCGCCCCTGAGAACCGCACGGTCGATGGCGAGAACGTCGGTCAGCGGCGGACGTCCGCGGGGGCGTCCGACAGGGGGAGGCCGGCCGTGACCCACGCCTCGAAGCCGCCGATCATGTCGGTGGCACCCGGGACGCCTGCGGCCTGGAGGGACGCCGCCGCGAGCGAACTGCTGTAGCCCTGCCGGCACACGACGATGATCGTGCGGCCGGGAACGGCGGCCTCGGGGATCCGGTGGGTGCTGTCGGGGGCCAGTCGCCATTCGAGCACCGTGCGGTCGATGCAGATGGCGCCGGGGAGGTCGCCCTGTTCCGTGCGCTGCTCGAGGGTGCGCGTGTCGATCAGCAGGGCGCCGTCGGCGAGGGCGTCCACGACCTCGAGGGGCGTCAGCCGGCGCAGCCCGGCGCGGGCGTCGGCCAGCAGGGAGTTGATCCCGCGGTGGGGGGCGTCGACGGGGTCCTCGAGGGGAGCGTGCGGCGAGCGCGTCCGTGCTGCGCGGTGTAGCCCTGGCGGTGCGGTCACGCTCAGAGCATGCCCGGTGGGGGCGAGTTGTGCCGAAAAACGAGTCGAGTCGCGGGGCCCTGGGTGCGCCCGAGGCGTCCACCTTCTCGGACGCCTCGGCTTCGCGTCAGCCGCTCGGGCTGCTGCCCGAGGAAGCGTCGCCGCCCCGAGGGGTCTTGTGGCGAGCCCGAGGGAACGTCGCCCGCCCGAGGGGTCCTGCGTGCCGGGGCAACCCCCCCGGGGGCCATCCCCGGGGGCCATCCCCGGGACCTACCCCTCCTGTGTCGCCTTGAGGTAGCGGCGGTCGTCGTTCACGTAGGCGTAGTAGAGCCCGATCAGCAGGCCTCCGCCGACGAAGTTGCCCAACAGGGCGATCGCGACGTTCCCGGCGGCCAGGCCGACGTCGATGCCGCTCACCAGCCCGATGATCGTGAACAGCACGGTGTTGGCCACCGAGTGCTCGAACCCGAGGAAGGCGAAGATCAGCACCGACACGATCATGACGAGGCTCTTGGTGATGTCCTCCTTGATGAGCCCGTTGTACACGAGCAGCATCGCGAGGTTGATCATCAGGTTGCACAGCACGGCCCGGACGAACAGGTCACCCCATCCGGCCGGACCCGCCAGCACGTAGCCCAGCTTCACGGCCACCGAGTGCTGCATCTCCACCAGCACCGATCCGCTGATCAGGGTGCTGAACCGGTACATGACCGCCACCAGCAGCCCGCCCGCGGCGTTGCCGAGATAGCACAGCGTCAGCAGCCGCAGCGCCTCCCCGGGGCCCACCCTCCGGTGGTAGGCCCCGATCGAGACGATCATCATGTTCGACGTCAGCAGCTCGGACTTCGAGTAGTAGATGAAGACCAGCGCCCAGCCGAAGAGGGACGCCCCGACGAGCTTCCCGATGCCGAGCAGGGACTGGTCACCGACCGCCACCGCCCCGAACGCCGCCACGACCGTGTAGTACGCCGCGTACAGGACGCCGACGATGATGCCGGCCATCGCGGCCCGCTGCAGGTAGCGGCGGGCCAGCGTGCCGGCCATCGAGGTCTTGGTCTCCAGCGTCTCCAGGGCCGTGCTGATGAAGAACTTGCCCGGGAACAGCTGGTCGTGCCGGGCGGGGGTGGCCATCGGTCAGAACCCGAGCTGTTCCAGCGACGCCTTCAGCGTGGCGGCCGAGCGGCGCAGCATCGTGATCTCCTGGGCGTCCATCGGGATGTCGAGCACCCGCTCCAGGCCGCGGACGGACACGACGCTCGGCACCGACAGGGCGACGCCGCTGATGCCGTGGAAGTCGGTCAGGACGCTCGACAGCGGCAGCACCGCGCGCCGCTCCTTGAGCAGCACCTCGGTGAGCCGGGCCCCGGTGAGGCCGATGGCGTAGTTGGTGGCGCCCTTGCCCTCGATGATCGAGTAGGCGGCGTGGGTGGCCTCGTCGGCGAGCTGCGCGAGCACCGGCTCGGTGAAGACCCGCTCGCCCTCGGGGGTGGTCCACTGCCGGATCGGCACCTGGGCGATCGTGGCGCTCGACCAGATCGGGAACTCGCTGTCGCCGTGCTCGCCCATGATCGTGGCGTGCACGTTGCTGGTCGAGATGCCGATCAGGTCGGCGATGGCGTAGCGCAGCCGCGAGGTGTCGAGCATCGTGCCCGTCGAGAACACCCGGCTGGCGGGCAGCCCCGAGATCTTCTGGGCAACCACGGTCAGCACGTCGCAGGGGTTCGTCACCAGGACGAAGATCGCGTTCGGCGCCTGCTCCAGGAGCTGCGGCATCAGCGACTTCAGGATGTTGACGTTGGTGGCGGCCAGCTCCAGCCGGGACTGGCCGGGCTTCTGCTTGGCGCCGGCGGTGATGATGACGACCGAGGAGTCCTTGACCACCGAGATGTCGGCGCCGCCGGTCACGCGGCCCGAGGGGGTGAACTGGGTGCCGTGGGCGAGGTCGCGCACCTCGGCGTCGACCTTCTTGGCGTCGAGGTCGTAGAGTGCGATCTCGTGGGCCGAGCCGCGGATCAGCGCGGCGTAGGCCATGGAGGAGCCGACCGCGCCGGCTCCGACGATGGACAGCTTCGAACGCTCAAGGCGCTTCAGGTGCGATACGTCAGCCATGGCCACAGCATACCCGCTTCGTGTGGTTTTCGTCCGCCGGGTTGGTGGGATTGGTTGGATTCGGACGCGACCGGGCGGCGTGTCGCGGGAGTGGGGTCCACCCCCACCGGACGCCCACGCGCCGCCGGGCAGCCCCGCGCCACGCCAAGGGACGAAATGCCCCCGCGGCGCGTCGAACATCTCTAGCCTCGGGGGCGTGACCAACGAGTACCTGACCCGCGAGCAATTCGTCTACTTCGTCCGCGCCGCCCGCCAGGGTGTGGTGGCGACCGTCGACCCGAACGGCCAGCCCGAGGCCGCGATCATGGAGGTGGGCGTCCTCGGTGACGGCGATCTGCTGTTCCAGAGCAAGGCGAACAGCCGCAAGGTGAACAACCTCTTCCACAACAACCGCGTCGCGCTGGTCATCGGCTGGGACCCGGTCTCACTCCAGATCGAGGGCGCCGCCGAACTCCTCATGGGGATCGAGCTGGACGCCATGGCCCCCCTCTACGCCGAGCAGTTCCCGCAGCGGCCGCCGATGGGCGAGGGGTTCAACCTGTACCGGGTGCGTCCGGAGTGGCTGCGCTACTGCGAGGCGCGCCCGGGCCAGCCGCCGATCGTCTCCGAGGGGCTCTGGGCCTGACCCCGCCGCTGCCGGCGGTGCGCGCCTGGGCCTGGTTGGACGCGCCGCCCACGCTGCGCCTGCTCGACCAGACCCGCCTGCCCCAGGAGGAGGTCTGGCTCGATATCCGCACCGTGGACGCCCTCGTCGACGCCATCGGACGCCTCGCCGTCCGCGGCGCGCCGCTGCTGGGGGCGTGCGGCGGTTTCGGTGTCGCGCTCGCGGTCGCCCAGGCCGACCGGGAGGGCTGGGACGCCGCGCGGACGGCGTCCGAGATCGGCCGGGTGCGCGACGCCCGGCCGACGGCGGTGAACCTGGCGTGGGGCGTCGACCGCGTCCGCCCGCTCGTCGGGGCGGGTCTCGCGGCCGTCGTGGGCGCGGCCCGCGCGCTGGCGTCCGAGGACGAGGCGGCGAACCGCGCGCTGTCGCGGCTGGGCGCCGACTGGATCCTGTCCCGCGTCGACCGGCCGGCCCTCCGGGTCGTGACGCACTGCAACTCCGGCGCGTTGGCGACCACGGGCTGGGGGACGGCGTACGGGATCATCCACGAGCTGCACGACCGTGGCCGCCTCGAGCTCGTCTACGCGGACGAGACCCGCCCCCTGCTGCAGGGGGCGCGGCTCACCTGCTGGGAGCTGACGGCCGACGGCATCCCGCACGTCGTCCAGCCGGACGCCGCGGCGTCCGGCACAATCCTCGGCGGCCACGTGGACGTGGCCGTGATCGGCGCCGACCGGATCGCCGCGAACGGCGACACGGCCAACAAGGTCGGCTCGGTGGCGCTCGCGCTGGCGTGCGCGCGGGCGGGCGTCCCGTTCGTGGTGGCCGCCCCGTTCTCGACGGTCGACCTGGCCACGCCCAGCGGCGACGCGATCGTCATCGAGCAGCGACCCGCCGACGAGGTGCTGACCTGCGGCGGCACCCGGCTGGCGCCGCCGGGGGCGCGGGCGCACAATCCGGCGTTCGACGTCACGCCGCACGACCTGATCGCGGCGATCGTGACCGAGCGCGGCGTGGTCGAGCCGGCCCCGACCCCCGGCGTCCCGCTGCTGCCCGGCCTCGCCCCGGAGGCGCCCCGGCCGTAGGCTCGGGTCCCATGACGAAGCTCGTGGTGACCGTGGTCGGCGACGATCGGCCGGGCCTGGTGGCGGCCCTGACGGACGCCCTCGCGGCGGCCGACGGCAACTGGCTGGAGAGCGAACTCGTCAGCCTGGCCGGCAGGTTCGCCGGCGTCGCGCTGGTGGAGGTTCCGGACGCCGACGCGCTGCACACCGCCCTCGCCCACCTGGTGGAGGACGGCCGGCTGACGGTGACGCTGTCCCCGGCCGAGGAGGCGCCGTCGCCCGCCCCCGGGGCCCCTCTGCACGTGTTCGTGATGGGGAACGACCGGCCCGGCATCCTGCGCGAGGTGTCCACCGCGCTGGCGTCGCGGCGGGTCTCCATCGTCCGCCTGGAGACCGTGACCCGCCACGCCCCGATGGCCAACGCGCTGCTCTTCGAGCTGGACGCGGACGTGCGGGTCCCGGAGGGGGTCAGCCTCGCCGAGGTGAGGGGCGCGCTGGAGAAGCTGTCGAGCGAGCTGGTGGTGGACTTCGACAGCGACCCCGAGGTCCCGGTCGACGACGCGTGGGTCACGGAGCCCCGAGACACACCCGGCCCTTAGTGCAGTCGATTCGGGGTCGTCTGCCCAACCGAATCTACTGCGCTGCGGTGAATGACCCGTCGTGGGCACCGGTGAGCGCCGTCGCCGCCGCCCACTAGCCTCGGGGGACGACCTCGACAGGAGAATCCCATGGCGGTGTGTGAGCGGTGCGGCAATGTGGGCGGCGGGGTGACCTGCGCGCTCTGCGGGGCGCTGCTGCCCGAGCATGCGGGCCAGTCGACGGACCAGACGCTGGTCCGTCCCTGGATCGACAACCCGGACGCCGCAGGGGCAGCGAGCGCCGACACCGCGCCGACCCAACTCGGGCCCGCCTTGGGGTGGGCGCCGGAGCGGGCGGGCCAACCGCAATCCCAGCCGACACCCCAGTGGCCCGGCCAGATTCCGCAGCAGGCCCAACCCCGGGTCGAGCAGGGGCCCCCTGCCTTCCCGCCGCAGCCCGCTGTCGTCGCCGAGGCGGCCCGGTCGGGCCCGGTCGCACAGTCTGGTCCGTCCGCCCAGCCCTGGGCGCCCTGGCCGCGGCGGCGCCCGGTGTTGCCGATCGCGGCCGGTGTCGCGGCGCTGGCGCTGGTGGGGGTCGTGGCGTGGCAGCTGCCCGGACTGCTGGGCCGCTCCCAGGGGGCCACGCCGACCCGCGCCGCGGCGACGGTGACGATCACCGCTCCAGCGGCCACGACGCCGGTGCTGCCCCAGGCTCCGGTGACGGTTCCGCAGGTCCCGGCGGCTGCCGCCGGCCCGGCCGCTCAACCGACCCCGCTGTACGGCACCTTCGGCGGCCTGGGCCGACAGGCCGGTGGCACGAAGGCGCGCGTGTGGTCGATCAAGCTCGGCTTCACCGGCAGCGTGGGCACGATCACCTACCGGGAGAGCGCCGACGCCCCTGTCTACTGCGCCGGCACGCTCACTTTGCGTCCCGATGGGGACTGGGTCGAGCGCATCACCGCCGGCGGCTGCGACGACGGCGGCACGTGGTCGTTCGCCGGGACCGGCCCCCTCCGCGGTGCCTACACCGACCCCGACGGCACGTACGGTTTGACGGGGGAGTTCTCCTACCTGGGGGAGTGACCCTTCGCCAGACCCCCGCGAGCCTGGGAGGGCCGATGAACATCGCCGTCGAACGGCTGGTCCTGCCCGCGACCTGGGACGAGGACTCCGAGGCCGGGCGCGTCTTCCGGGCGGTCGTCGACCTGACCCGCGACATCCGGGCGCACTACTACGGCACCCCCGCCGTCGCGTACGACCCCCCGGAGTTGCTCGGCCTGCTCCAGCGATCCGCCACCGAGCGGTTCGTCGGCTTCACTGCCGCGGTGGACGGTCGGCTGGTCGGGCGCGCCCTGCTCTGGCTGCCGTTGCGGGAGAACACCACGATGATCGAGGGCAGTTGGCTGCTGGCCCCAGGCCTGGACGCCGCCGCGCACGCCGCGACCGCCTCGGCGCTGCTGGACGCGCTCGACACGGTGGCGGACGCCGAGGCCCGCCCCTGGCACCTCCTTGAGGTGCCCTGTACGCCCGGCCGGTTGGTGCCGGCGGGCGGGGTGGGCAGCGCCGACCCCGACGCCCCGGACGCCGCCGCGCTGCTCGCGCGCGGGTTCACCCTGCAGCAGGTCTACCGCTACCAGGTCGCCGACCTGGCCGCGCTCACCGACCTGGACGCCCGCCTGGCCGCCGCGCTCGTGCCCGGCTACCGGCTGGTGACGTGGACGGGCCGGGTGCCCGAGCCGCACCGGGGGGCGTTCTGCGCGCTCGTGGCGACGATGGACCGGGAGGTTCCGACGGGGGGCGTCCAGTACGAGGCCCAGCACTGGGACGACGCGCGCCTCGCCGCCTTCGAGGACACCCTCGAGCGCGCCGGCCGCACGCTGGTCGGTACCCTCGCCCTCACGGACGCCGGTGAGCCGGCCGGCTACACCGAGCTGATGGCCACGGGGCGTGCGGTGGCCCACCAGGGCGACACGCTCGTCGCTCCCGCCCATCGCGGACGCCGCCTCGCCCGCTGGCTGAAGCTCGCCAACCTGGCCCAACTGCGGGCGGGGTTCGGCGCGGCGCGGTGGGTCACCACCGACAACGCCGAGGAGAACGCGGCGATGCTGGCGATCAACGAGTCGATCGGCTTCACGACGGCCCTGCACGAGGGGCTGTGGCAGCGGCTGCCTGCGCCCGAGCGGTCCCGCTGATCGGCCGTCCGGCGCCAAGGGGGCGAGGCCCCCGATGTGCCCTCGCGGACCAGAAGGCATTGACCCCGGTACAAAAACGGTTCATTCTCGTCAATACGTCCCGGTAGCCCCGACGCGCGTGTGGTATAAGCCGAGTCTTTGGCGTCGGCCTGTCGCACGCCCCGGTGCAAACAGGATCCGTTCGGCCCCTAGCCGGGCCGCGAGAGGAAGGTTCGGGATCATGGCTGCAGCACTACATCACAGGATTCTGGGGGTGCTGGCGCTCGCGGGAGCGTTGGCGTTCGGCGGCGCGCCGGCATATGCCTCAACGGGCGCGATAGCGCCGCCGGCCTACACGTGCACGGGCGGGGCGATCCCCTCGGGCACCTATTCCAGCATCACCGTCACCGGGATGTGCTTCGTGGCGGCCGATGCCGAGATCGACGTCGTCGGCAACGTGAACGTCGTCGCGGGTGCGGTCCTCGACGCGCAGAGTGCGCCCTCGACCATCACCGTCGGACGCAACGTCACCGGCGCTGCGGGCTCGTTCGTGGGCCTGGGGTGCCAGCCGCGCGAGCTCACGGGGAACTCGGCGCACCCGTGCGAGGCCGATCCGAGCGCGCACTCGACCATCACCGTCCACGGCAATGTCACCGTCACCGACGCGATGGCCGTGATGCTCAACGGCATCACCGTCGAGGGGAACGTCACCCTCTCCCGCGGCGGCTCGGTGATTCCGTGGACGGTCAAGAACAACACGATCGACGGGAACGTCACGGTGACCGGGCTGCGGACCGAGTGGCTCGGGGTGATGTTCAACCGCGTCGGCAAGAACGTGACGCTGACCGACATCGCGCTGAGCGACCCGCACCCGGGAGCCCCCGGCGTCTACATCGTGCGCAACACGATCGCCAGGAACCTCACGTGCGTGGGGCTGACGCCCGGGGTGTCGGGAGGGTTCATCCCCGGCAGCGTCAACGTCGTCGGCCGCAACGCGACCGGGCAGTGCGCAGCCCTCGTCTGACCCCGCACCAGACACCCACCCACCGCCCGCCACCCGGAGCGCTCGCGCCCCGGGTGGCGCGCTGAGCCGTGGCCGCAGCCCCCCGGCCGTCAGGCGCGGGTGGTGACGTCGCGGACGAACGCGTCGGCGCGGGCGGCGTCCGGGGTGCGGATCACGAAGTACTCGTCGCCCATCTGCGGCGAGAACAGCGGCGGGTTGCGGCGCACCTGCCGCAGTTCGCCGGCGTACTTCGCGAGCAGGTCGGCGCGCGGCACCGCGTAGGAGCACCAATCGCGGCGGGCCGCGTAAACCCCGTACTGCGGGTCGGCGGCGGCGCGGGCGGCGGCGCCGGTGTCGATCCCCGTCACCAGGTCGGTGTACACCTGGTAGACGTCGGCGTCGCGGGCGTAGTTGAACAGGTCGACGGTGTCGCCGCCGGCGGGGCGCATGTTGACCTCGAGGCCGACCCAGTCGCCGACGCCGCCGAGGCCGGGCCGGGCGGCGGTGAGCCGGAAGAACTCCAGGTGCACGAACCGGTTGCGGACGCCGAAGGCGGCGACGGTGCGGCGTCCGGCGTCGGCGAGGCCGGGCGGCAGTTGCGCCTCGACGCGGTAGGCGAGGTCGAGCCGGTCGACGACGATGTCCAGGATCGAGGGCGGGAAGCGGGTGGCCGCCTCGAAGACGGGGTGACCGTGGGCGTCCACGACGGCGTCGTAGCTGAACAACTCGCCGGTGACGAACTCCTCGGCGACGTAGGGGACGCCGCGCGGCCGGTCGCAGAAGGCGCGCACGTCGTCGTCGGACGCCAGCCGTGCGGTGTCGTTGGCGCCGACCCCGTACTCGGGTTTGGCGATGAGGGGGTAGCCGACGTCGGCGGCGAAGGCGAGCAGGGCGGCGGCGTCCGTGACACGGGTCTGGCGGGCGGTCGGGATGCCGGCGAACGCGTACACCGGCTTCATGTGCGCCTTGGACTTGATGGCCTCGCTGAGTTCGACCCCGTGGCCGGTGGTGATGTGGAAGTCGGTGCGCAGGCGGGCGTCGAGTTCGAGCCAGTGCTCGTTGTTCGACTCGAGCCAGTCGACCTTGCCGTGCCGGTAGCTCAGGTAGGCGACGGCGCGGAACGCCTGGTCGTAGTCGGCGAGGCTGTCGACCCGGTAGTACTCGGTGAGGGCGCCCCGCAGCCGCTCGGACAGCTCGTGGTACGGGGTGTCGCCGACCCCCAGCACCCGGACGCCCGCGCGCGCCAGGTGCTCGCAGAAGTTCACCCCGATCGCCGGGAAGGCGGGGGAGAGGTACACGAAGTTCGTCATGGCGGCTCCTGTCCGGGTCAGGCGACGCCGAGGGCGTCCAGGGTGGCGAAGGTCAGGCCGCGCTCGCGCAGGGCGGGCAGCGCGGTGCGGAGTCCCTCGAAGGTGGCGCCCTGGGGGGCGTTGAGGTGGCCGATGACGATGGAGCCGGGGGTGGCCTTGGCGGTCTCGGCGGCGACGGTGGCGGCCGGGTAGGTGGCGCCGCCGTCGGCGTTGACGTCGAACCCGATCGGCAGCTCGCCCAGGGCGCGGACGATCTCGACGGCGACCTCGTCGTACCAGGCGGTCCCGGCGCGGAAGAACCGCGGCGGGCGGCCGAGCAGTTCGGTGAGGAAGGCGTGGTTGCCGGCGACCTCGTCGTAGACCTCGCCGGCGTCCTTGGTGCCGGCGATGCCGTAGGCGGAGCGTCCGGTGACCGACAGCGGCGCGTGCCGGGTGCCGTGGTTGGCGATGGTGAACAGGTCGGGCCGGGTGGCGAGGCGGTCGAAGGTGGGGCGGTTGGCGGTGATCCAGCGCTGGTTGAGGAACAGGGTCGCCGCGAACTGCTCGGCGATCAGGAAGTCGAGCAGGGCGGTGTCGACGCCGCTGCCGTTCGGTCCGCCGCAGCCGTCGAGGGTGAGTGCCACCGCGGGGCCCGGGGTGCGGGTCACGACGCCGGTGACGTCCAGACCCCACTGGGTGGGGGTGCGGTCGGCGAACCGGGCGACGATCGCGTCGCGCGGGGGCAGTTCCAGGCCGGACGCCGTCGCGCCCGTCGCGCTCGGGGTGGGCGCCGGGGCGCCGCAGACGGGGGGCTCCTCGGTGGCGGACGGCGTGGCGCACGAGGGGGAGGGCGAGTGGGGGGCGGACGAGGGGCCGGCGGGCGTGGGGCCGGGGGAGGCGCACGCGCTCAGCAGCCCGGCGCCGGCGCCGGCGATCAGCGCGCGCCGGGTGAGGCGGGGCAGGGGGGCCACGGCGTCCTCCTCGGGCAGGCTGCTGGTCAGCGTACCGGGCGGCCGACCCGGCGGCAGCGCCCCGACGCGTCGGCGGCGGGTGGGATACCTTGGCGCCGAAACCGGGTCGGAGGTGAAGTGCATGAACGGGCGGGGCAGCAGGGCCACCCACGACGGAGTGGACTCGCGTGCGGAGATTCTGGACGCCGCCGAGCGACTGATCTCGGAGCACGGGTTCGGGTCGATGCGGATGGCGTCCCTGATCAAGGTCTCCGGCCACTCGTCGAGCTCGATCTACTGGCACTTCGAGTCCAAGGAGGGGGTGCTCGCCGCCGTCCTGGAGCGCGCGGTGGACCGGTTCTTCGAGCGCGCCGCGCTGCTGCGCTTCCCCGACGACGACGACGTCCGAAGCCGCCTGGAGTGGTTCCTGCGCGAGTCGATGGCGCTGACGCTTCAGGCCCCGCAGTTCCTGCGGTTGTTCATCCTGCAGGGGCTGTTGCGCAACGACTACGACCGCGGCGAGGCCGGCGTCGTCGGGCGGGTGCGTGCCCAGGCCCTGCGGAACCTGACCCGCGGGCTCGCCGAGGCGCTGCGGCCCTGGGGCGAGGAGCAGGCCGCGGAGGTCGCCGCCGCGATCGTGGGACCCGCGCTGATGCTGTTCGACGGCGCCTTCCTCGACACGCAGGTGCGGCTGGGTCGAATCGAGGACGCCGACGCCCGGCTGTTGGCGGCGGCGCTGACCGGGATGGCCGTCGCGGCTCGGCGGTAGACGCCCCGGAGATTGCCTCTGGCGGTGGGGTGCCAACGCCGCTAGTCTGGATCAAACGTTCCATGGACTATTTGATCCAGAACCCACCGCTGGGAGGCAGCACCCATGATCGAGACCCCGTCCCACGTCGGCCCGACCGGCATCGACACCTTCGACGTGCCGGTGGACGGGCTCACCGTCCGCGTGCACACGGCCGGCGACCGCGGCGACCCGCCGATCCTGTGGTTGCACGGCTCCGGCCCGGGGGTGAGCGCGCTGAGCAACTGGCGGGCGCTGATGTCGACCATGCCGGGCTACTTCCACCTGGCACCCGACGTGCCCGGGTTCGGCGCCAGCACGTACCCCGACCCGGCGCCGCGGGGGATCGAGGCGTCCGCCGCGTTCCGGGCCGGCGCCTTGCTGGCGCTCCTGCGCGAACTGGGCGTCGAGCGCACCCACGTCGTGGGCAACTCGATGGGCGGCATGATCACCGTGCGGCTGCTGCAGGCCGCGCCGGCCACCTTCGACCGGGTGATCCTGATGGGCAGCGGCGGGGCGCCGCTGCCGCCGACCGACGACCTGATCTCGATGATCACCTTCTACGACGATCCCACCCCGGCGCGGATGACCGACCTGATCGGCCGCTTCGTCCACGACACCGCCCTGTTCGGCGACACGGTCGAGGAGATCGCGGCCGACCGGGTGGCCGTCGCCACACGCCCGGAGGTGCGGCGGGCGCACCTGGCCACCTTCGCCCCGGACGCCCCCCCGCCGGTCTTCACCCCCGACGAACTGGCGGCGATCACCCATGAGGTGCTCGTCGTCCACGGCCGCGAGGACCGGATGATCCCCGTCGCCGCCTCGCACTACCTGAGCGCGCATCTGCCCAACGCGCAGCTGCACGTCCTGCCCCACGCCGGCCACTGGGTCCAGATCGAACAGGTCGACCGGTTCCGCGCCCAAGCCGCCACCTTCTTCACCGAGTCCTGAGGAGCCCCCATGACCTACGACGCAGATGTCGCCATCATCGGCTACGGCCCGGCCGGGGTCGCGGCCGCCAACGCCCTGGGCAGCTACGGGCTCTCGGCGATCGCCTTCGAGCGCGACAAGGACCTCTACCAGCGGGCCCGCGCCGTCACCGTCAACGACTGGACGATGCGCCTGTTCCAGTCGGTCGGCCTGGACGCCACGGTCAAAGAGGTCATGGACCCGACCTACGCGCTGCGTTGGGTGACCTACGACGGCCAGGAGATCCTGCGCCTCGGCTTCCCGCCCGGCGAGCTCGGGCACGCCACCGGGTACTCCATCTACCAGCCCCTGATGGAGCAGCGGCTGCGCGACGGCGCCGCCCGCTTCGACCAGGTGCGCGTGCACCTCGGCGTCGCCGTCACCGGCCTCGAGCAGGACGCCGACGGCGTCACGGTGCACACCCGCGACGTCGAGACCGGCGTCGAGGGCTCGTACCGCGCCCGGTACGCGCTGGCCTGCGACGGCGGCTCCAGCAAGACCCGGGCGGCGCTCGGCATCAAGATGCTGGGCGACACCCTCGGCGTCCGGTGGATCATCATCGACGCCAAGGTCAAGCGCTGGTGGCCCAACCGGCACATCCTCACCTTCTGGTCCGACAAGGAGCGGCCGGTCGTCGACATCGCCCTGGGGGTCGGGAACCACCGCTGGGAGATCCCGCTGGCCCCCGGCGAGACGGACGCCGACTTCGCCACCCCCGAGCAGGTGTGGCCGCTGCTGGAGTCGCTCGGCGTCAGCCACGACGACGTCGACATCCACCAGTGGGCGTTCTACAACCACCACATCCGGATGGCCGAACGGTGGCGCGACGGCCGGGTGTTCCTGGTCGGTGACGCCGGGCACCTGATGCCGCCGTGGGCCGGTGCCGGCATGCAGTCGGCGATCCGGGACGCGTTCGACCTCTCCTGGAAGATCCGCGAGGTGCTGGCCGGACGCCTGCCCGAGACCCTGCTCGACACGTACGAGGCCGAGCGGCGTCCGAACGTGGCCTTCTACACCGAGGTCGCGGTGGGGCTCGGCAAGATCATCAAGCAGGAGCTCACCTTGGAGGAGGTCGCCGCGACCGCGCCCCCGCCCGGCGAGCTGCCGCCGCTGCTGTGGCCGCCGTTCCTGGCCGGCGGGTGGCTGCGCGGCGCGCCGACGCCGGACAGCGTGGTCGGCAAGATGCTGCCCCAGCCGACCGTGGTCACCTCCCGCGGCACCATGGCGCGGCTGGACGACGCCCTCGGCACCGGCTTCGTGCTGCTCGGCGACGGGGTCTCCCCGCTGGACGTGCTCACCGCCGACGAGAAGGCTGGCTGGGACGCCCTCGGCGCGAGCTACCTGACCGTGCGCGCCCCGGACACCCACGGCGAGGGCCACGACGAACTCGTCGACATCGACGGCAACCTGACGGCCTGGCTGCGCCGCTTCGGCGCCAGGGTCGTCGCGGTGCGGCCGGACCGGTTCGTCGCGGCGTCCGACCAGCACGGCCTCGCCGTGCCCGAACTGGCCGGCTAGGAGGGCGCTGAACAATCTGCGCGTCGAGGGCTGATCTTGGGCGGCACCTGAAATTGTTGGGTGGTGCAGGGTGAGGCTGGCAAGCAGCGGGACTTGTTCGATGTGTCGTCGGTCGCGGGGCATCTGTTGCCGGC
>JAAYTZ010000125.1 GCA_012517965.1 Propionibacterium sp.
CAACCTGTCCGCGCAACTCCCGATCGATCCCGCGACCGGCGCGCTCGTCGCCGGCGGCGCCAAGGAGCAGGCCGCGCAGTGCCTGACGAACATCAAGGCGATCCTCGAGAGCATCGGCCACGCGATGGACGACGTCGTCCGGATCACCGTGTTCCTGAAGGACCTCTCGGACCTCGACGCCGTGAACGAGGTCTACCCGACCTTCTTCCCCGGCTACCTGCCCGCGCGCAGCGTCGTCCCCGTCGCGGATCTGCCGCTGGGTGCCCTCGTGCAGATCGAGGCGGTCGTCTCGCACGGCGACGGGACGCCCCCGCAGCCCCCCGAGGACGCCGCCAAGCTCGTCATCGAGCCGCACAACACGGACACCGCCCCGCAGGATCCGTTCTCGACGCAGACCGTGGCGTTCTCCCACTACAACCACATCTCCGCGCAGCTGCCGCTGGACGCGTCGGGGGCGCTGGTGGCCGGCGACGCGAAGGAGCAGGCCGCGCAGTGCCTGGCCAACGTGAAGGCGATCGTCGAGAGCGTCGACCACGTGATGGACGACGTGGTGCGCGTGAACTACTACCTGACGAACCTCGCGGACGCGGACGCCGTCGGTGAGGCGCACACGGCGGCCTTCCCCGGCTACAAGCCGGCGGGCCGCATCGTCGGCGTTTCGGCGCTGCCCGGCGGCGCCCTGGTGCAGGTCGACGCGGTGGTCTCGAACGCCGAGGGGACGCCTCCGCAGGCTTGAGTGGGTCGTCGGGCCCGGGGAGCGACCCGGGCCCGCTGCGCTCAGGCGGTGTCGCGGAGCCTGTCGAGCGCCGCGTTCAGTGCGGCGGTGAGTTCGGGCGCCAACGCGGCCATCGCCCGGTTCTCGGTGAGGGTCACCAGCGTCTCGGGGTTGATCGCCTCGACGACGGTGACCTCGCCGGTCCGCCGGACGACGACGTTGCACGGCAGCAGCAGCCCGACGGACGGTTCCACCTGGAGAGCCCGCTGGGCAAAGCGAGGATTGCAGGCGCCGAGGATCAGGTAGGGCTCGATCTCGGCGCCGATCTTGCTCTTGAGGGTCTGCTGCATGTCGATCTCCGCGACGATGCCGAAGCCGTTCGCCGCCAGCGCTTCCCGGACCAACGGGACGACCTCGTCGAACGGCTGGGTCAGGTCGATGCTCAGTGCATAGCTCATGATGACCTCCTGGCCCGACGATAACGGCGTGCCGGGCCGCGCGTGGATCAGGCGAAGATCAGGTTGAGCGTGAAGCCGATGATCATGATGCCGAGGGCGACGGCGGTGAAGAACAAGATCAGCAGCGGGGGCTTGAGGACGCGGCGCAGCATGATGGCCTCGGGGATGGACAGCGAGATCGCACTCATCATGAACGCCATCACGGTGCCCAGGCTCATCCCCTTGGCCCACAGCGCCTCAGCGATCGGGACGACGCCGGCGCCGTTGACGTACAGGGGGATGGCGAGGACGGTGACGATCGGGACGGCCAGGGGGTTGTCGGGCCCGGCCCAGGCGGCGAAGAACTCGGCGGGCACCCAGCCGTGGATCGCGGCGCCGATGCCGACCCCCAGCAGGACCCACTTCCAGATGCGGCCGAGGATGTCCTTGGTCTCCGCGAGGGCCGCGTCCACCCGCTCGGCCAGGGTGGGCACGTGACCCCCGGCCCGAAGCTGGCCGATCTTGGTGGCGAACACCATGTCCTCGACCCACCGGTCGAGCTTGAACCGCGAGAAGACCCAGCCGACCACCATGGCGAGAACGGAGCCCGACAGGACGTAGGCGGCGGCGATGTGCCAGCCGAACTGGTCGCCGATCATGATCGCGGCGATCTCGCTGACCAGCGGTGAGGCCAGGAGGAACGTCAGGGTGATCGACAGGGGGATCCCGGCGGCGACGAACCCCATGAACAGCGGGATCGAACTGCACGAACAGAACGGGGTCACCACCCCCAGCACCACGGCCAGGAACAGCCCGACGAACAGGCCCTTGCCCTCCAGGTAGGCCCGCGCCCGCTCGAGGTTGAAGCTCGCCCGCAGCATGCCGATCACGAACATGAGCCCGGTCAGCAGCAGGAACAGCTTGCCGACGTCGTAGAAGAAGAAGTGCACCGCCCCGCCCAGGGGTGCGGCGAGGTCGAGTCCGGCGATGTCGCGGAACAGCCACGTCCACAGCCGCTCGTTGAGTTGGTAGAGGGCCACCCACGCCACCGCGGCACCGGCGAGGCGCAGCCACAGGGAGGTCGGCGTCCGGACGTCGCTCCGGCCGGTCATGGGAGTCTCCGATCGAGCGGGGGTGGGCTCAGCGAGCCAGCGGGGCGAGCAGTTCCTTGACGTGCGACTTGGTCGGCACCCGCCCGGAAACCAGCACCTGATCGTCGACCACGAGCCCGGGGGTGCTCAGAATGTCGTAGGTCATGATGTCGGCGTAGTCGGTGACCTTCTCGATGGTGGCGTCCAGGCCCAGTTCGGCCACGACCTCACGGGTGATCTTCTCCAGCCGCACGCAGTTCGCGCACCCGGGGCCCAGGATCTTGATGTTCATCGCGGTGACTCCTCCTCCGTGTTGCGTGGCGCCCCGTCGCGACCGGGCCGGCCCACCCGAGTGGATTCAGGCCGTGTTGATACAACCACAATCGAAGTGTCTCCCTGGGGGCAGCCCTCGGTCAAGTCGCCCCGACGCACCCGGCCGGGCTGGCCACTCCTCGAGGGCCGCGGAGCGGCTAGCCGGTGCGGGCGGTTTGGTGGTCGTCGAGGCGGTGGGTGCCGTGGTGGTCGACGCGGTACCGGTAGCCGAGGGGGGAGGTCCAGTCGAACACGCCGGGTTCGGGTTGTCGGACCCGCCAGCCGCCGTGGGTCTTGGCCCGGTGCGCCGCCCGGTCCAGCACGGCCAGGTTCGAGGGCCGGGTCTGCCCGGGCGGCCCACCGGCCCGCCACGGCACGGTGTGGTCGTGGTCACAGCCCCGCGCCGCCGCCGTGGCGAACGGGAACACCGAGAACCCGTCCCGCAGATCGACCTGGGTCTGGAGCCGTTCGGGGATCTCGTAGGCATCCACCGCCGGATCGTCGGCCAGATCGATCACCGGCAGCACCCGCACCCGACGGTGGGCCACCAACTCCCGCACCTGGTCCAACAACACCGGACCGATCGCGTCCAACCCGCCACCGCCCTGCACCCGGCCCACCGCCGCGATCGAGTCGGGTTGGGTGACGTCGGCCCGGTCCAGGTGCACCACCAACGTCGCCGCCCCCGGCCGCACCAGCCCGGCGCCCGGCCGGGTGGGGGTGACCAGGACGCCGACGGCGTCCGCCCGGGCCTCGTCCAGGCTGCCCGGATAACCCGGCTCGGCCAGGATCGACCGGGCGATCGCCCCGACCGCCTCGGCGAGCAGCACCGCGTCGGCCGTCTTCAACCGCGCCGTCAGCCACGACGTGCCGTCGTCGGTGTGCTCGATGCGCACGAACCGGTCCCGCCGGGCCTGCGCCACCCGCTCCGCCGCCGCCTCGGTGTCGACCGCCGCGATCAACCCCACCAACCGCCGCCTGGCCCGCGGCCACGCCAACCGGCCCAACGCCGCCGCGATCCGGACATCCACCGCGGCGGCCGTCTCCCAGCCCAGATGCCGACACAACTCGGCCACCTGCCGGCCCTGCCACGCCGGCACCGCCCCGGCCTGCACCAACCCCCACACCCGGGGATGCCGGTCCCGCAGATTCGTCGCCTGCCGCAACAGCGACCACGCCGCCGCCGGCCCCACCCCCAACAACGGATGCAGCTCCTCGACCAGGAAGTCGTCGACCTCCACCGTGCCGTCCGCCCCCGCCGGCACCAGCCGCGGCCCACCCGGCCGCTCCAACACCGGCACCACGCTGCGGTACACGTCCGCCAACTCGCACACCAACGCCAACTTGGCAGCCTCGGCCCGGCGCTCGGCGATCACCGCCAACCGCAACGCCTCCGCCACCTCCCGCGCCGACCGCACCCCCGTTTCCATACCCGACACCCTACGAACCCGCACCGACAGTTCCGGGGCAGCAACCCGACCCGGACAGCCCACAACAGATCACAAAACGATCACAAGTTCGATTACTGTCCGTTGGGGGCACGGTCCCACAGCCGCCGCTCGAACGCGGCGCAGGCGACGCGCAGGTCGGCCTCGCGAGCGCGTCGAGCTCCACCAGCGCGTTCCGGCGGTCCTCCGCGACCCGCCACGGAGCCGGCCGTGAGGACGCCGTGTCGACGTAGCGCCACCGGTCGTCTGGCTGGAAGGGGTGGTGGAGGCAACCTCGCCGAGCAGACGCTGCCCGGAACCACCGAGCGTAGGCTGATCGGAACGCGTTCAAGCAAGGAGGCTTCGATGCGCAGGACAAAGACGTTCTTCACGGCGCTGTTGGGCTCCATCATGGCGGCGACCACGACGATGCAGGCTTTCGCCGTCCCGACCAACGGTCCGGGGTCACTGCCGCCGGGGCAGCGAATCGCGGCCGTCGATCCCTACGTGACCGCCCTGGAGAAGCGCGGCTTCGAGGTTCTGGAAGGCGATTTCACGCTGTGGGGCATCGACCAGTGCCCCGGCTCCTTCGAGCTGATGGGGTCGTGTTACTTCAACAACCCCACCGCACCCTACGACTTCGCCGTGGTCCCACCCTGGACCGACGAGTACACCGACCCCGCCACCGAGGGCGCCTTCGGGCTGGACGAGAACGGTGTCGGCTCGGTCTACCGCCTCGACCCGAACGAGGCGATCCTGGTGTTCGGCACGCTCCCGCCGGAGGCCGCGTACTTCGGGATGCAGAGCTACTCGTTCAGCCGCAAGGGCGACTACGCGACAGACAACCCCACCTACGAATTCCTCAACGCGCTCGGCGCCAAAGAGATCTTCTTCCATGAGATCCCCCGCAACACCGAGCGCATCGGCGCCTTCAACAGCCTCAGCAACAGCGTCAACAACGTCGTGATCGAGCGCCAGTCCGGGAGCACCTGGAACCAGGTGCGCTACTTCGTGATCACACCCGACCGGTACCTGGACAAGCAGGTGCGGCAGGTTCTCCACCGGCTGGGGGTGGCCCAGAAAGACATCTTCTCCGAGGCGATCCCCTCGGAGAGATATTGTCAAGACCTGTGGATGAGGTCGTTTAGGCGGCTTCCTCCTGGTGGGTCGTGGGGCGGTCCTGGTCGTGCTCGGTGTGGTCGTCGGGGCGTTCGACGAGTTTGCCGTTGTGGAACGTCGCGCCGGCTCGGACG
>JAAYTZ010000126.1 GCA_012517965.1 Propionibacterium sp.
AGTGCGGTGGCGAGGGTTTCCAGATCGGAGTCCACGAGAACCTCCCGGTTCGAAGTTGGGTCGCAACTCCGATGCTGGAGACCCTCGCCCAGGATTAACAGCGGCCACGCCGCGAACCCTTGGACTTACTCATCTAGGCGGCACCCCTCGGCGCGGGTCTCACCAGGCGTCCACCAGGTAGTGCTGCAGGGAACGGCCGACGGGCTCGACGAGGCTGCGGGCGCTCGCGGTCGAGAGTGCACCCAGCTCGAGCACGTGCCGTCCGGCCATCAGCCCGATCAGGGTGCTGGCCGCCAGTTGGCCCCTCAGGAGGGCGTTGCCGTGACCGAGCCGGGACGCCAGGCGTCCGAAGACCTCCCGGCCGAGGAACTCGGCCAGCAGGCGGCGCCGGGCGAGCGTGCGCTCCTGCAGGAACGCGATCAGCCGCGCACGGTGCTGCGGGTGCTCCCACAGGTCGAAGAAGGCCTTGGCGAGCCGATGCCCAAGGGTGTCGGAGTCGCCCTCGGCCGCCTGCTCGAACCGTGCGACGAGGTCGAGATCGGGGTGAACCAGCACGCTGGTGAACAGGTGCGCCTTCGAGGAGAAGTAGTGGTGAACGAGCGCGGGGTCCACAGCGGCGTCTCGGGCGATGGCGCGCAGGGAGGCACCGTCGTACCCGAGCTCGTCGAACAAGGCGAGGGCGGCTGCGGCGATGGCGCCTCGCGTGTCGTCGTGGCCGGGACGACGACCGCGGGGGCGCACGCTCTGCATGGTCATGACGTTCGTCCTTCGTCGGTGTGGCCTAGCCTGAGCGAGTGACCCTCGCGCGCTGGCCGGTAGTGCTCTTCGACCTCGACGGGACTGTGGCGAACACGATCCCACTCATCCTGGAGTCGTACGCTCATGCTACGCGCACCGTCCTGGGGCGTCCGGCGCCCGCCGAGGAAACCCGGAATTGGATCGGTCGAACGCTGCGGGACACCTTCGACGCGCGCTACCCGGCGGTGAGCGACGAGTTACTGGACGCCTACCGCACCTGGAACGAGGCGAACCTGGAGCGGCTCATCCGCCGGTACGACGGCATGGCCGAACTGCTCGCCGACCTCTCGGACGCCGGCCTGGCGACCGGCATCGTGACGTCCAAGCGGCGAAATCCGGCGGAGGCGACGCTCAGCGGCGTCGGGCTCGGCGACAGCGTCCGGTTGCTGACGGCGATGGAGGACACCAGCCGGCACAAGCCGGCCGCCGACCCCCTGCTGCACGCCCTGACCCTGCTGGACCGGCGTCCGGAGGAGTGCGTGTACGTGGGGGACGCGATCTACGACGTTCGGTGCGCCGCCGCGGCGGGAGCGGACGCCATCGCCGTCACCTGGGGGGCGGGGAGCCCCGCCGAGCTGGCGGCGGAGAACCCGGTCGCGGTCGTGGACACGGTCGACGCGCTCCGGACCATGCTCCTCGGCTGAGGCCCGACCGGGGACGAGTGGGGGGCGCCGGCCGCAGCCGACGCCCCCCACTCCTGTCTCGCGGTGTTACACCCGCATGCTGCCCGTGTCGAGCATGCGCTGGTGCCAGCTGAGCGCCTCGGTGAGGAGGTGCGGGGTGTGGATCCCCTTGGCGGACGCCACCGCGCGGTCGTAGTAGTCCTGCAGCATCGGCTTGAAGTCGGGGTGCGCGCACTTCTCGATGATGGTCTTGGCCCGCTGCTTGGGCGACAGGCCGCGCAGGTCGGCGAGGCCCTGCTCGGTGATGATCACCATGACGTCGTGCTCGGTGTGGTCGTGGTGCGACACCATCGGCACGATGCAGGAGATGTCGCCGTTCTTGGCCGTCGACGGGGTCACGAACGTCGAGATGTAGGCGTTGCGCGTGAAGTCGCCGGAGCCGCCGATGCCGTTCTGCATCTTGGTGCCCATCACGTTGGTCGAGTTCACGTTGCCGTAGATGTCGGCCTCGAGCAGGCCGTTGCAGGAGATGACGCCGAGTCGCCGGATGACCTCCGGGTTGTTGGAGATCTCCTGGGGGCGCAGCACGATCTTCTCGCGGTAGAACGACGCGCGGTCGTTCATCTTCTCGGCGGCGGTCGGCGACAGCGAGAACGCGGTCGCGGACGCCACGAGCAGCTTGCCGGAGTCGATCAGGTCGACCATGCCGTCCTGGATGACCTCGGTGTAGGAAACGAACTGCTCGAAGGGGCCCTCCAGCAGGCCCACGAGCACGGCGTTCGCGATGTTGCCGACGCCCGACTGCAGCGGCAGCAGGTGCTTCGGGATGCGGCCCGCCTTGACCTCGCTGGCGAAGAAGTCGAGGAGGTGGCCGGCGATGGCCTTGCTGTCCTCGTCGAGGTCCTTGAACGGGGTGTTGCGGTCGGGGGAGTCGGTCTCGATGACCGCGACGACCTTGTCGGAGTCGATGTGGTAGCAGGTGTCGCCGATCCGGTCGCCGGCGTTGAGGATCGGGATGGGGTTGTTGTGCGGCGGGACGTGCATCGAGTAGATGTCGTGCATGCCCTCGAGGTCCTCGGACTGCCAGGAGTTCACCTCGAGGATGATCTTGTCGGCCTTCTCCAGGTACACGTTGTTGTTCCCGACCGAGGACGACGGGACGATCGACCCGTCGGCCTTGATCTTCGTGACCTCGATGACCGCGAAGTCCAGCCTGCCCCAGTACCCGGCGCGGACCTGGGGCCCCGAGTGGGACAGGTGCACGTCGTGGTACTGGGAGACGCCCGTGTTGATCGCGTTGCGCATGTACGGATCGGACTGGTAGGGCATCCGCATGTTGACGCCGCCGGCCTCCGCGAGGGCGCCGTCGAGCTCGGGGGCGGTGGAGGCGCCGGTCAGGACGTTGACCTTGAACTCCTCGCCGCGGGCGTGGGCGGCCTTGATCTGGGCGGCCAGCGCGACCGGCAGCGCCTTCGGGTAGCCCGAGCCGGTGAAGCCGGCGAAACCCAGGGTGTCGCCATTCTTGATGAGCTTGGCCGCCTCTTCAGCGGTGGTCACCTTGCTGCGGTACTTCTCGCTCAAGATGCGCGACATCGGGTTCCTCCCTTGGAAGCTTTACGGTTAGTCGTAGGGTAGCGGGACGCCGCGGGCGGCGGCTCCTACAAATCCAGGTTCTTTCGGGCGCCGGGAGGTCCTGCGTTCCGCCCACCAGAACCGGAAACGCGAAGGAGTCGGGCATGGCGGATGAGGCCAAACCCGTGCCGGCCCGGGCCGAGCGTCCGCTGTGGCGGTCCGTGCTGATCAACGTCGTGGTCGCCTTGGCGGTGGTGTCGCTGGTGCAGGCGTTCGTCGTCCGCGTGCACAACGTCTCGTCGGGCTCGATGCGGGAGACCCTGGGGGTCACCGACCGGGTGCTGACGTTCAAGCTGGCGTACGTCGGCGCCGGGCCGGCGCGCGGCGACATCGTGGTCTTCGCACACGGCGACAGCTGGGAGACCGACCGGCGCTCGCCCGATCCGAGCCCGGTGGTCCAGGCGCTGCGCGCGTTCGGGGACCTCACCGGCATCGGGCTGTCCAGCCAGGCTTTCACCGTGAAGCGGGTGATCGGGGTGGCCGGCGACACCGTGGACTGCTGCGACGCCGACGGGCGGGTCCGCGTCAACGGCGAGGCGCTGACCGAGCCGTACGTGTACCGCGACATCGCCTTTCGCCCGGGTGAGCTCGACTGCACCACCGAGCCACGCTCGGCCCGCTGCTTCGGCCCGGTGCAGGTGCCGGCCGACCGGCTGCTGGTCCTCGGCGACCACCGGTCGAACTCGGCGGATTCCGTCGCGAACTGCCGCAGCGCCGACGCCCGCCCCGACGCCTGCGCCCGCTTCGTCCGGGTCGATCAGGTCACGGGCAAGGTGATCGCTCGGGTGTGGCCCCCCGGCCCGGTCGCCTGACCGCGGCCGAGACGAGCCGGCCGCCGCTCCGCGGGAGCGACGGCCGGCAGGTGGGCGTCCGGGATCGGCGGGTCAGACCAGGGAGATGCGCTGCCGCAGCGTGTGGGTCTGACCGGGAAGGAGCCGGATCGCGTTGTCGAGGGCGTTCGCCGCCTCGATGCAGATCATGCCGGTCCATTCGTCGTCACCGAAGTCGGGCATCGCGGCCGACTTGGCGACCCACGGGTTCCAGACCACAGTGTTGGCCGAGCCGAGCTTGCTGATCTCGAGCTTGCGGCCGAGCACCGGATCGTTCAGCACGACGGTGTCCTTGTGGAAGTAGAGCCGGTCGGTCTCGGCGGTGATGGTGACCGGGCCTTCCTGGCGGCACTCGAGCTTCTCGGCACCCGCGGCGCGGTCGAGGTAGTCGCAGCCCTCCAGCCCCTCGATCGTGATCTGGCGCACGTCGCCGACGGTGAGGTACGTGTGGAAGGCCGACTCGAAGGTGAAGGGCTCGTCGCCCTCGTTGGTCACCTTCATGCCCAACTGCAGGTACTCGGGGGTGAACTTGGCCAGCAGGTAGGCCGTGTAGCGGCCTGTGAAGCCCTCGTGGTCGAGCGTCATCGCGTCGTCCAGGCGGTACTCCACGAGCAGCCGGCCGTCCTGCGCGAGCGTGTCCTTGATGTCGCTGCGGTGCCAGGTGCCGAGCCGGGCGAAGCCGTGGGGTGGGGTGAGCTTGCCCTCGGGGCCGGTGCCGAACCACGGGAAGACGACCGGGACGCCGCCGCGGATCGGCTGCCCGTCGGCGAACGCCGACTTCTCGCTCATCCACAGCACGGGCTGCTGGCCGTCCGGCTGGTAGGCCCACACGTGCGCACCGTGGTCGTAGATGCCATAGTGCCCCGAGCCGGGGTGGGCCTCGATGCCCCGAAGTGGGTTGGTGGTCTCCTCATACGTCATGAATACCCCTCCCTGGGTCTTCCACGCCGGGCGGCGGTGCCGCTCCTGACGGACTTCGCTCCTGCCCCGTCACCCTAGTCCCCGGCTGAGACGGAAACACCCCTTGGAGGCAATCTGGACGGGGGGCGGGGCGTCCGCTACTGGGAGATTCGGCGGCACTCCAGGTAGAAGCGCTTGTCCTTCGCGTGCCCCATCGAGAACGTCTTGCGCGGGAACGAGCCGTCCACCGCGATCGACTTGAAGAAGGTGTCCTTGCCGATCGCCGGCAGGATGAAGCCGCAGTTCCCCCGGCGCCGCGCCAGCCGATCCACCGGCTCCTCGCCGTGCACATAGTCGATCTCGGCGGTGGGGTGGTCGGAGAGGAAACGGTCGAGGAAGTCCTGCAGCGACCCCACCGCCAGTTCGTGGGTGGGGTGGTTCAGTTCGACGAGCGTGTAGCCGTCGGGCGTCACCATCCCGAACCGCTGCTTGGGGGCCACTGGCAGGCGCACCTCGGCGTTCAGTTCGTTGATGTCGGACGCCTGCGCGTACGTCGCGTCGGTGAACGTGGCCTCGAGCTGCTCGACGAGGTCGCCGCACTCGAAGATCACGCGGTGGATCGGCTCGAAGATGAGCGACGGGTCGTGCAGGTTCACCAGTTCGACCAGGGCGTAGCGGGCGGGGTGGTCGTCCGGGGCGCCCTGCTCCTTGAGCTCGGTCCAGATCGCCTTGGCGGTGGCCAGGGAGTGGTTCCCGTCGCCCATCGCGAACAGGAGCGGGGCGTCGTTGGGCAGGTCGTACTTCGCCCGGTAGGCCTCGGGGGAGATCAGTCCCGCGAGGGCGTCCAGGATCGTGGCCTGCAGCGCCGGGTCCTCGATGAGGCGGCCGGTCAGGTGGCCGGAGTCGAGCATGGTGTCGAAGTCGTAGGCCACGGGCAGCCGGTCGAGCTGGGCGTGGACGGGCTTGAGGACGGTGCCCTCGGGGTCGTCGTAGAGCACCAGGATGTGCGGGGACTCGAGGTCGGCGCCGCGACGCACCTTCATGCGGGGTGGCAGGCGGTCGAGGACGGTCCCCTCGGTCGCCCGGACCAGCGTCTGGGAACCCTTGTTGTAGTCGTAGGTCTCCAGGTCGAGCGCGACGATGAGCCCCTGCTGGGTGCCCGAGCCGACCTGCCGCTCGACGTACACGAAGGCGTCGTGCTCCTCGAACACGTCCTCGGCCAGGTACTGCTTCATGGCGGCCTGGCAGGCGGCGATCCGCTGTTCGACGTCGGGGGCGGTGAGGTAGAGCTCCGGCAGGATGATCCGGAACGTCGAGGGCTTGTCGTCGACGATCCGCTCGACCTGCTCCCAGTACTCCGGCTCGGAGGTGAACTGGTCGCACGCGATCACGGCCCAGGTGGCGGGGTCGATGGACGCCTTCGGCAGCAGCACGGTCGGGACGGCGACGCCGATCGGGTTGGTGGACATAGCGGAGCCTCTCCTGTGAGGTCGATTCTGGGTCTAGTTTACGGGGGCGTGCCGATACCTTGCAGAAGGTTGGGTCAACAAGCCGTAGGGTCAGGGGTCTGGAGTCGGGGCCGCCTCCAGCACGCCCAGAGCGAGCAGGGCCGCCACCACGGCGGCGGTCGCCTCGTCGGCCGACCCGTCGGCGGGATCGCCGAACGCCTCCCGGAGGCCCTCGGCGAGTGCGGCGACCGTGGTCGGGGTGGCGCTGAGGTCGGCCACGGCCGCCCCGAGGACGCTCAGGCTGACCAGCCGCCGTTCGTAGAGCAGCAGGCTGCCCTCCTCGAAGTCGAGACGGTCGACGGGGGGGACCAGCCGGACGCCGTCGCTCACGACCGCTCCAGCCAGCCGGCCACGGTGTCCAGCACGGTGTCCACCTCGCGGTAGTGCAGGCGGACGACCGGCGCCAGGCCCGCCAGGAGATCGTCCAGCCAGTGCAGCGGCCGCGGCAGCGCCGACAGCGCCGACGTTTCGGGGGCCAGGGCCGCGATCGCCTCGAACCGGGTCAGGGCCTCCTGGCGCGGGGGGCCGGCGTGATCGTCGCTGCGGGCCAGGAGGACGAGGCGGCGCAGCCGGCAGAACGCCGGCGGCCGGACGAGGCCCAGGTCGTCGGGCGACGTCTCCGCCTTCGGCCCTGCGGCGTCCCCCCGGAGCGACAGCGGCTTGGGGTACGGGTGGACCCGCGCGTCGGCGTCCACTGCGACCGTCTCGTCGGTGAGGTAGCCGAACCGGCGGCCCAGCCGCCGCACCAGCGTCGTCTTGCCCGTGCCGCCGGGGGCGACGAAGGCGATCGCGTCGCCGTCCGCGCCGGCCACCGCCCCGGCGTGCAGCATCAGCAGGCGGCCGGTCTGGGCGGCGATCTTCGCGTAGGTGACCTGTTGGGTCAGCTGCTGCAGCACGGAAGCCAGCTCGGTTCCGGTGGCGGACGCCCCGTCCGGCTCCTCGCCGGGGCCGTGCAGGCAGGCCACCACGGCGTCGCTCTCCGGGTCGGCGGCGTCGCCCACGTCCAGCAGGCAGCGCGCCCACGCGACCCGCGCGGCGGCGTCCAGTTCGGCGGCGCGGCTGCCGGTGAGCCGCACCGGGGTGCGGCACGCCAGGCCGCCGACCAGCAGCACGCTCACGGCGACGGTCTCAGCCCCGGGACGCCGCCCGCTCGGCCGCCAGGTAGGCGACGAGGGCCTCGTCCGTGGTCGGCGGGGTGAAGCCGACGGCCTTGATCCGGTCCAGCCTGAGGGCGGAGTGCCGCGGACGCGGCGCCAGCACCTTGCCCGCCCCGTAGGCCTCGGTGGTCGTCGCCGCCACGTCGGACGCCGACCGGCCCGACAGTTCGAACACGCGCTGGGCGATCTGGTGCCACGACAGCACCGGACCGTCGCAGGTGACGTTGTAGGTGCCGAAGGGGGCGCCGGTGTCGAGCAGGTGCCGGATGGCGGCGGCCAGGTCGGAGGTGAACGTGAGGCGTCCGTACTGGTCGGCGACCACCGACGGCGCGACGCCGCGCGCGGCGAGGTCGGCCATCGTCCGCACGAAGTTGCGGCCCTCGCCGATCACCCAGCTGGTCCGGATGAGGTAGTGGCGGGGCAGCAGGCCGACGAGCGCGTCGCCGGCGGCCTTGGTCTGGCCGTAGACGCCCAGCGGGGAGAGCGGCTCGTCCTCGCCGTGCACCTCGGCGGTGCCGTCGAAGACGTAGTCCGACGACACGTGCACCAGGGTGGCGCGGTGGGCCCGGGCGGCCTCGACCAGCCGCCCCACGGCCGTGACGTTGATGGCCCAGCAGGCCACCCGACCCTCGGCGGTCTCCGCGGCGTCCACCGCCGTGTAGGCGGCGGCGTTGATGATCGTGCCGTAGCGGCCCCACGGGAAGGCGGCCACCGCGGCGGCGTCCGTGAGGTCGAGCTCGGCGACGTCGACCGCGTCCGCGTCCGGATAAACGGCGCGCAGGGCGAGCCCCAGTTGGCCGTTCGCGCCCACGATGAGGGTCGGGCGCGGCTTCATGGGAACCACGTCGGCCAGCCGCGGGTGGGCGGCGTCGGCGGCCGAGATCGTCGCCTCGGCCAACGGGATCGGCCAGGGCACGTTCACGGTCTCGTCGGCCAGGTTGAGGTAGGTGTACTGGCTCCGGGCCTCCGGCGACCAGTGGTCGTTGACGAGGTAGCTGTAGACGGTGTCGTCCTCGAGGGCCTGATAGCCGTTCGCCACCCCGCGCGGCACGTAGACGGCCTTGTCGATGCCCATGTCGAGCGTGAACGTCGTGCCGAAGCTGGGGCCCTCGCGCAGGTCGACCCACGCGCCCATGATGCGGCCGTGGGCGAGGCCGATCAGCTTGTCCCACGGCTCGGCGTGCAGCCCGCGGGTCGCCCCCCGTTCGGCGTTGAACGACATGTTGTTCTGGACCGGTTCCAGGTCGGGCAGGCCCAGCGCCAGCATCTTCTCCCGCTGCCAGTTCTCCTTGAACCAGCCGCGGTCGTCGCCGTAGACGGGCAGGTCGAAGACCAGCAGGCCGGGGATCGGGGTCGTGTGGACGGCCAGTTCACCCATCGTCACTGACCCGTCTTGGCGTACTTGGCCTCCGTCGCGGCCTTCATCGGACGCCACCACGCCTCGTGGTTGCGGTACCAGTCGATGGTGGCGGCCAGCCCCTCCTCGAACGAGGTGTAGCGCGGCGCCCAGCCCAACTCGGTGCGCAGCCGGGTCGAGTCGATGGCGTAGCGCAGGTCGTGGCCGGGGCGATCGTTCACGTGGTCGTAGGCGTCCTTCGGGTGCCCCATGAGGGTGAGGATGAGCTCCACGACCTCCTTGTTGTTCTTCTCGCCGTCGGCGCCGATGAGGTAGGTCTCGCCGATGGTGCCGCGCTCGATGATCGTCTGGACGGCGGCGTTGTGGTCGTCGACGTGGATCCAGTCGCGCACGTTGAGGCCGGCGCCGTAGAGCCTGGGGTGCACCCCGTCGATCAGGTTGGTGATCTGGCGCGGGATGAATTTCTCGACGTGCTGGTAGGGCCCGTAGTTGTTCGAGCAGTTGCTGATCGTCGCCCGGACGCCGAAGCTGCGGACCCAGGCGCGCACCAGCAGATCGGAGCCCGCCTTCGTGGCGGAGTACGGCGAGCTGGGGTTGTACGGGGTGGTCTCGTGGAAGCGCTCGGGGTCGTCGAGCTCGAGGTCGCCGTACACCTCGTCGGTCGAGATGTGGTGGTACCGCTTGTCGCTCTTCCGGACCGCCTGGAGCAGCGTGAAGGTGCCGACCAGGTTCGTCTGAACGAACGGCGACGGATCGTTGAGGGAGTTGTCGTTGTGGGACTCGGCGGCGAAGTGGACGACCACGTCGGCGTCCGCGACGAGCCGGTCGACCACGGGGGCGTCGCAGATGTCCCCGACGACCAGGTCGACGCGGTCCGTCGGCAGCCCCTCCAGGGAGGCCCGGTTGCCGGCGTAGGTCAACTTGTCGAGGACCGTGACGCTGTGCTCCGTGGTGCCGACGACGTGCCGAACGTAGTTGCTGCCGATGAACCCGGCGCCGCCGGTGACCAGATAGTGACCCACGGGGGGCATCCTATCGGCCGGGCGCGGCGGCGGTCGCCGTCAGTAGGCGCCCCGCGACCGCACCACGGCGCCGAACGTTCGGCCCAGGATGTTGAGGTCCTGGAGCATCGACCAGTTGTCCACGTAGTAGAGGTCGAGGCGCACGGTCTCGTCCCAGGACAGGTCCGAGCGTCCCGACACCTGCCACAGGCCGGTGATGCCGGGGCGGACGTCGAGGCGCCGCAGGACGTGCCTCGGGTAGCGCGCCACCTCGCTCGGCAGCGCCGGGCGCGGCCCGACGAGGCTCATCCGGCCGGACAGGACGTTGAAGAACTGGGGGAGTTCGTCCAGTGAGAACCGCCGGAGGACCCGGCCCACCCGCGTGACGCGCGGGTCGTCCTTGACCTTGAACAGGACGCCCGCGCCCACGTTCGCCTCCTGGAGCTCCGCGAGGTGCCGCTCGGCGTCCACCGACATCGAGCGGAACTTGTAGCAGTCGAATTCCTCACCCTTGAGCCCGATGCGCCGCTGCCGGAAGAGCACCGGCCCGCCGTCCTCCACAGAGATGGCCCAGGCGACCGCCAACATGACGGGGGCCGACAGGACGATGAGCAGGCTGGCCCCCACCACGTCGAACGCCCGCTTGGCCCAACTGCCGGCCCGGCGAGCACGCGGCTCCTCGACGAACACCAGCGGCATGCCGGCGACCGGGCGCACGGCGAGCCGTCCGGCCGCGATGTCGGTCAGGGTCGGCACGACGATCATCTGGACGTTGTGGGCCTCGAGTTGGCGGGCCATCTCGTTGAAGTCGGCCGGCTGGCTGAACGAGCCCTCGGCGAACAGCACGGCGTGAGCGCCGGTCGACTCGACGGCGGCCAGGGCGTCCACCGGCACGCCGACCACGGGAATGCCCGAAGGGGTCTCGATCGCGTCGCCGCCCTCGCTGGGCAGGGCACCGACGACGCGGTAGCCGAGCCAGCGCTCCCGCTGCAGCACCTTCGAGATGCCCTCGATGTTCGCCGTCGCGCCGGCGATGAGGAGGAGTGCCGGGAAGTGCCCGCGAGCCCGGGTGGCGTTGACCACCCGGCGGATCAGGAACCGTTCGAGGATCAGCGCCGGGGTGCCGAAGCCGAAGAACAGCAGGAAGAAGCCGCGGGACAGGTTGTAGGACGAGAGGTACAGCGCGATCGCGACCGCCCCGGCCGCGATGAGCGACCAGACGAGCACGGTGGTGTACTCGCGGGTGCCGACCCCGGTCGAGCGAGCGCGGTAGGCGCCGCCGATGAACAGGCTGAGCATCCAGACGCCCACGAGGGCCGCCGCCCATGGCAGCACGTTCTCGGCCACGTCGAGGGTGGGCCGGAAGACGGGCAGTTCGTCGCGCAGGAAGACCGCCACCACCGCGGTGGTCAGGACGACGACGGCGTCGGCGGCGACGAGTCCCGCCGCCAGCAGGCGGTCGCGGTGGTTGCGCACCGACCAACGGGGGCGCGACTGAGCCACGCCCTGCCCCGCCTCCTGCAGAACCGTCATGTGCGCGCGCCCCCCGACCTCAGACCGTCGCCCTTGGTGCTGGTCCACCCGGTGATTGATCTGGAGATGCCAGTATGCCTGCGCCGCCATCGAAGGAGAACCGGCATTTCCGTGACTTTTTCGCGTCATTTCGGCGGGGGGAGATTTCCCCCGGGGTGGCGACCACCCTTACGCCTGCTCGGCGAGCCGATCCACGATCTCCCGTAGTCGCTCGACGAATCGCGCCTCACTGAACGCGTCGGCGCAGGCTCGGACCGTGACCGGGTCCCACGTGGCGCCCCGGTTGACGCGCACGGCCGCGGCGATCGCCGCGGCGTCCGGCGTCTCGAAGAATGAGCCGTTTTGTCCCGGGGTGACGGTGTCGAGATACCCGCCGCCCCGCAGGGCCAGCGTGGGTTTCCCGTAGCAGCCCGCCTCCAGCGGGGTCAGGCCGAAGTCCTCGAAGCTGGGGGCGATCAGGGCCTGGGCGTGCGCGTAGACCCACCGCAGCTGGGCGTCGTCGAGGCCGCTGAGGAGGCGGGCGTTGGGCGGGAGCGTGGCGGCGATCTCGTCGCGCAGCGGGCCACGCCCGACGATGACGAGCCGTTCGTCGAGCTCTCGAAAGGCGTCCACGACCTGCCGCACGTTCTTGTACGGCAGCAGCCGGGAGACCACGAGGTGGTAGCCGGCCCGCCAGTCGGCCAGGTCGGGCACGGGCGACTGGGGGCCCTCCGGGTCGACGCCGGCGGGCGGGGAGAGCACCTCGGCCTCGATCCCGTACACCTCGCGCAGCCGATTCCGCACGACGGTCGAGTTGGCCAGGTAGGCCGCCGCCCGGTGCGCGTGGCGCCGGTCCCAGCGGGCCAGCGCGGGCCGCAGCGCGAGCAGGGCCAGGCCCTTGGCCGACGTGTGGGCCGGCGCGCCGAGGTACTCGTCGGTCAGGTAGACGAAGCGGGCCGGCGAATGGCAGTAGACGAGGGTCCGACCGGTCGTCGGGAAGCCGTGGGCCCAGCCTGAACTCGAGGCCACCACGATGTCGGCGTCGATCCGCAGCGAGTCCACCGCCAGTGGGAGCAGCGGCAGCGCGGCCCGGTGGTCACGGCGGAACAGGGGCACCTTGTTGAGCCAGGACGTGACGATCCGGGCGTCACGGAACTCGGGGAACGTGTTGTCGGGCTCGTAGAGCGTCGTGTAGAGGGGGGCGTCCGGGAACGCCTTGAGCAGCGTGAGCACCACCCGCTCGGCGCCGCCCCGCTGCGTCAGGTAGTCGTGCGCGATCGCGACGCGCGGCCGTAACCCCATCGAGCCTCCTTCCCCCCGCTCGAGGCTAGCCCACGCCGCGGATGGGCCGACGGCCGGGCGCTACGATCCCGTGCGTGATCGCCACCCAGCTGCCCGTGCCGCTCGCCGTCCGCGTGCAGCTGGGGCACGCCGCGGTGCAGAGCGTGGTGGACGCCGTCGGCGCGCGGGCCCTGCACGTCAAGGGGTACGCGCTGGACGAGAGCCTGCGTTGGCCTGGCCGCGTCGGCACCGACGTCGACGTGTTGGTGCATCCGGCGGACGTGTCCGCCGTCCTCGACGGGCTGGCGCGGGCCGGCTGGCGTCGCCAGACGAGCTTCGAGACGGGGTCGGCGTTCGAGCACGCAGCGACCTGGGTGCACGAGGACTTCGGCTACGTCGATGTGCATCGCTTCTACCCCGGCCTCGGCGACGACCCCGTGCGGGCGTTCGACGCGGTCTGGGCCGAGCGGGGTTCGACGGAACTGGGGGGCGTCGCGTGCCCGGTGCCCAGCCTGGATGCGCAGGTGCTGATGGTGCTGCTGCACGCCGGCCGCTCGCAGCCGAGCCCGCGGACGCAACGCGACATCGCCCAGGTGTGGGAGGCGGCGGACCCCGCCCGGCAGGCGTCGGTGCGCCGCCTCGTCGACCGGCTCGGAGCCCACGTGGGTTTCGCGGCCGCGGTGGGTGGCCTGGACGACTACCGGGATCGCCCCGACTACGACCTGTGGCGGGTCTCCCTGCGCGGCGGGACGCGGGTGGAGGAGTGGCGGGCCCGGATGCGGGCCGCGCGGACCCTGCGGGCGCGGGTGCGGCTGGTGCTGCGGGCCTTGCTCGTCAACACCGACCACCTGGCTGCGGTCCTGAACCGCGAGCCCACCAGGGCCGAGGTCATCGGCGAGTTCTTCCGGCGAGGTCGGCGCGTCCTGGCCGAGGAGCGCGCCGCCCGGAAGACGGCGTCGTGATGTTCCGCAGGCCGCGTGGGATCGCCGCCGTCGTGCAGGCGGACGCCGTCTATCTGGCCAGCCTCCCGGCAGGCCCGATCAGGGTGCTCACTGGTTCCGCCGCCCTGATCTGGGAGGCGGCCCAGGGTCGCAACCTCGACGGGACGGTCGCCGAGGTGTTGGCGGCGACCGGGGGGTCGCCGGTCGAGGTCCGGCCCGACGTCGAGGCCTTCGTGGCCCAGTTGGTCACCTTGGGACTGCTGGAGTCCGACCCCGGTGACCTCACGGGGTGAGAATCGCCGCGAGCCGGCGGACGGCGTCCCTGATCTCGTCGTAGGCCGCCTGGTACGCGGCCGGGCCGAGGCCGTAGGGGTCGGCGATGTCGTCCTCCTGGGGGGGAACCGGCCGGCGGTGACGCCCGGCGACCGCGGTGAGCGTTCTGAGCCGCTCGGCCACCGTGCGCGGGGTGTCCGCGAACGCGTCCGCGGGCACCGACTCCGCCAGCCGGGCGAACTCCTTCAGCGTGTACGCCCGCCGCAGCGCCGTCGGGACCAGGGCGACGACCCGACTGCGGTGCTCGCGCGTCAGGGCGAGCACCAGGTCGGCGTCCTCGATCGCCCGCTCGCCGAGGCGTCGGGAGCGGAACGCGTGGGACGGCACCAGGTCGTCCGCCAGCAGTTGCGCCATCTCCGGGGACACCGGCAGCCCGGGCCGGGCGATGGTGCCGGCGCTGGCGACGTCCACAGCCTCACCGAAGGCGTCGGCCAGCAGCAAGGCGGCCGCGGGCGAGCGGCAGATGTTGCCGCTGCAGACCGTGAGGATGCGCACCCGGCCCGGGGGAAGGTCTCTCATCGGCCGCGATCCGGTCAGGGGCCCGCGGGGGCGTCGGTGCCGACCGGGCGTCGCACCCGGCGGGCCGGCGTCCCCCGCCGGGTGCGACGCTTCGCGGCCAGGCCCTGGTTGTGGCCGTAGCCCTCCTTCGAGCCGTAGGCGTAGTAGGTGCCCCCGCCCTCCAGTTGGTTGAGCGCGAATCCGGCCACCTCGCTGTCGACCGTGTCGAGCGCGCGCAGCGCGGCGCCCAGGTCACGCTTGGTGGTCTGCCCCGCGGTGACGACCAGCAGCATGCCCCCGACGAGCCGATTGATGAGGACCGGGTCGATGACCGGGCCCACCGGCGGGCTGTCGACGATCACGAAGTCGTACGCGTCGAGGAGCGAGCTCATCAGGCTCTTCATCGCCGCCGAGCCGAGCAGTTCGCTCGGATTGGGTGGCACCTCGCCCGCGGTGAGGACGTAGAGGCTGGTGTCGCGCCACTGCTGGATCACGTCGCTCGGGGCGGCTCGCCCCAGCAGGATCGTGGTCAGGCCGGCACCCCCTTCCAGCCCCAGGGTGTCCGCCACCGACGGGTTGCGGAGGTCGCCGTCCACCAGGAGCACCCGCGTGTCGGTGCTGGCCACGGCGAGGGCGAGGTTCGCGGCCACCGTGGTCTTGCCTTCGCCGGCCATCGGTGAGGTCACCACGAACGAGTGCTTCCCGCCCGTGGTCACGTCGACGAACTGGAGGTTGGTCCGCAGTCGGCGGAACTCCTCGGCCGCCAGGCTGTGCGGGTCGGTCTCGACGACGAGCCGGTCCGCGGTCATGTCCCGGATCTTCCGCAGATGGGCGAGGATCGGCCGCGGGGACACGGCCCGCAGGTCGGCGTCCGTACGCACCTTCGAGTCGAGGAAGTGCCGCAGCAGGACGACGCCGACGCCCAGGCCGAGGCCGGCCAGGACGCCCACCAAGGCGTTGCGGGTGACGTCGGGCGTGGTGGGGGTTGCGGGCGGCGAGGCGGGCATGACCGTCGTGACCGAGACGGTGCCGCCCCCCAGGCTCTTGGCGAACTTGCTGCCGACCGCGGCCACGGCGGGCCCGGCGGCGTTCGCGGCGTCGGCCGCGACCCGGGGGTCGGTCGAGTGGGCGATGATGTCGACGAAGCTGCCGTTGGCCGACAGGCTGCCCCGCAGCCCGAGGGTGGTGCCCGGCGCCAGCTCGAGCTGCTCCCGAATGGGGTTCACGATCAGCGGGGTGCCGAGCAGTTCGGTGAAGGTGCCGAGGTCGCTCTGGGTGAGCATGTACCCCTTGACGTCGGAGGTGAAGAAGACGCGCGCCCGCGCCTCGTAGTCGGGTGTGGTATTGGCCGTGACGGCGGCCGTGGCCCCGAGCACGAGGAGCAGGCACACCAGCAGGGTCTTCCAGCGGGCGCATAGGATATCGCGGACGTCACGCAGTTGCACGGGGAAACTCCGGGGTCGGTGGCGGTGGACTGGTGCCATCCTCTCACAGCGGCTCCTGAGCCCCAGCGGGCGGCCGGGGTCCCCGGAACGCGACGTTAGACTGACCGCTGTTCTCTCGGCCCGAGGAGTCCGCCGTGCGCGTCCTGCGTGTCTCACACAGCGCGGTGGTCGATGCCTGGCGGGAGCGGGAGCGCCGCCACCGGGCCCGGGGCGACGAGATCACGGTGCTCGGCGCCCGGCGCTGGAACGAGGCGGGCAGCGACGTCCTGCTGCGCCCGCGGCCGGGCGAGCCGGTGCGCGGCGTCCGGACCCTCGGCACGCACCCGGCCCTGTTCCTCTACGATCCGCGGCCGCTGTGGGTGGCGCTGGGCGAGCGGTGGGACGTGCTGGAGGTGCACGAGGAGCCGTTCGCGCTGGCCACGGCCGAGATTCTGCTGCTGCGTGCCCTGCGTCGCCAGCGCGCGCCGTACTCGCTGTACTCGGCGCAGAACATCCGCAAGCGGTATCCGGTGCCGTTCCGGTGGCTCGAGCGGTGGGCCCTGCGGCACGCGGCGGGGCTCAGCGTCTGCAACGCCGAGGCCGGGCAGATCTGCGTCGACAAGGGCTTCCCCGGGGCGCCCCGGCTGATCCCGCTCGGCGTGGACCGCTCGCTCTTCACCCCGGACGCCGCTGCGCGCCCCGGGCGCGGGGTCGTCGGCTACGCCGGTCGGCTGGCGCCCCACAAGGGCGTCGAGGTGCTGCTGGACGCCGTCGCCGCCGCCCCCGGGCTGCAGCTGCGCATCGCCGGGGCGGGGCCGCAGGAAGCGGAACTGCGGGCGAAGGCGTCCGAGTTGGGGCTCGGCGACCGGGTGACGTTCAGGGGCCCGCTCGCCCAGGGCGACCTGCCGGAGTTCTACCGGGGTCTCGACGTGTTGGCGATCCCGTCGCTGCCGACGCCGGGGTGGCTGGAGCAGTTCGGGCGCGTCGCGGTGGAGGCGATGGCGTGCGGGACGCCGGTGGTGGCCAGTGACAGCGGCGCGCTGCCGGACGTCGTGGGCGGCGCAGGCTTGCTGGTGCCGCCCGGCGATCCGGACGCCCTGCGCGCGGCCCTGCTGACGGCGCTCGAACCCGCGCAGGCGGAGCGGCTGCGGCAAGCGGGGCTGGCGCGGGCGGCGTCCTGCGACTGGGAGCGGGTCGCCGACGACTACGACGCGCTGTACGCGTCGATGCCGAAGCGGCCGGCGGACGGCGCGGAGCGGCCGCTGGAGGTGGTGCTGGTGGCCTATGGGGCGCCCGAGCTGGTGCGGCGGGCGCTGGAACCGGTGGCATCCCTGCCGGTGACGGTGGTGGACAACTCGTCGCTGCCCGCGATCGAGGCGCTGTGCCGGGAGCTCGGGTGTCGCTATGTCGATCCGGGGCGCAACGGGGGGTTCGCCTTCGGGGTCAACGTCGCGCTGCGGGACCGGCTGGTGCCGGGCGCCGACGTGCTGCTGCTCAACCCGGACGCCGTGATCTCCGCCGCGGGCTTGCGCGCGCTGCAACACGCCCTGCTCGCCGCGCCGGATCTCGCCAGCGTCGCCCCCGCCCAGGTGGACGCCGACGGCGTCCCCGCGCGGGTGGGCTGGCCGTTCCCGTCGCCGTGGGGCACGTGGGTGGAGGCCCTCGGGCTCGGACGTCTCCGGCGCCGGGTCGACTTCGTGATCGGGTCGGTGCTGCTGCTGCGGGCCGAGGCCCTGGACCAGGTTGGCAGGCTCGACGAGCGGTTCTTCCTGTACGCGGAGGAGACGGACTGGGCGCGGCGGGCGGCGCTGCTGGGCTGGCGGCACCGGATCGTCGACTCGGTCACCGCGGTGCACCTGGGGGCGGCGACGAGCGGCGATCCCCAGCGCCGGGAGGCGCACTTCCACGCGTCGCAGGAGCGCTACCTGCGCAAGCACTTCGGGTCGGTCGGCTGGCAGGTGGCCCGGGTGGGCCAGGTGGTGGGCGCGGGCGTCCGCTCGGCCGTGTTGCCGGGGGAGCGCGGACGGACGGCGCGGCGCCGGGCGCGGCTCTACGCCCGCGGGCCCGTGCGCGCCGAGGCCCACCACCGGGGGGCAGCCGCATGACCGGGATGGGCAGGCGCCTGGTGCTGGCCGTCGGGGCGGTCGTGCTCGTGGTGCTGGGCCTCGGCATCGGCTACCTGGCCCCGGCCCACCCCGAACTCGCGCTGGGGGCGGCCGCGGCCGTGCTGATGCTCGGCATCACGGCCGCCGAGCCCGCCGCGATCCCGCTGGTCGCGTTTCCGCTCCTCGTCGTGGTGTATCGGGTGGAGGCCGCGGGGGTCGACCTGTCGCTGTCGGACGTCGTCCTCGCACTGGCCACGCTGACGGCCCTGGTGTTCGCCCCGCGCCCCTTTCATCCCGCGCTGCGCAACCTGCTGTGGCTCAACGCCGCCTACCAGTTCGCCACGCTGTTCACGGTGCTGGTGAACCCGTACCAGGCGAACGTCGTCGAGTGGTTCCACGCGTGGATGCTGGTGTCGGGCGCGCTGATCGTGGGCTGGACCGTCGGCCGGCAGGGCTTCGCGCGGTCGGCGCTGACGCTGTTCCTGCTCGCGTGCCTGGCGATCGCGGCGGTGACCGTGGTGCAGGCGGCGGCGCAGTGGGCCCGGGGTGACTTCGGGCCGGTGTACGTGTCCTGGCCCTATGCGATGCACAAGAACTTCGTGGGGACGCTGCTCGGGTTCGCGGCCGTCGTCGTCTACGCCCGCCCCGGCTGGTTGGGCTGGACCCAGGGCTGGGCGCGCTCGGCCCTGGCCCTGTTCGCCGTGGCGATGCTGTTCACCCAGTCCCGCCAGGCGATCATCGCCCTGGGTGTCGCGCTGGTGATCGTCGCCTTCCGCGACCGAAGGCAGCGGCAGCGCTGGTCGCTGGTGCTGCTCGGCGTCGTGCCGGCCCTGGCGCTGGTGGCGACGCTCGTCCGAGACCAGGTGCAGTCCGGCAACCAGTTCAACAGCGTCTTCCAGCGGCTGAACTGGTTCGGCGACACCGTCGAGGTGTGGGCGGCCTCGCCGTGGGTGGGTCAGGGGCTGCGGTTCTGGACCACCGGTCGCACGGCCGTGGCCTTCCAGCCCCCCAACGCCGAACTGGAGGTGCTGGCGTCCGCCGGCGTCATCGGCCTGGCGGCCTTCCTGCTGCTCATGGTGGGCACGCTGCGTCAGCTGTGGCGCCTGGCGCCCGCTTACGGGACGCTGGGGGTCGCGGCGGTGGCCTCCCGGCTGGTGCAGTCCCAGCTCGACCTGTTCTGGATCACGATCCAGGTGTCGGTGCCGTTCGCGCTGGTCGGCGTCGCCATCGGGGCGCTGGCGCGCGACGAGCTGGCCGCGTCGCCGTGGCAGACAGCGTCCGGGACGCGGCCGGGCGCCGCACCCGTGGCGGCCGGGGGGAGGATCGCGGCATGAGGGTGTTGCAGGTGGTGCCGGCCGTTCACACCGGCAGCGGGGTCGAGGCGGTGGCCTATCACCTCGAGCGGGAGTGGCGGGCCCTCGGCGTCCCGACGGCACAGTTCACCCTCGCCGAGGCGCACGGCGACTGGATCGGGCAGCGGGGGCCGCTGCCGATCCGCAAGCTGGGCCTGCTGGGGCGGGTGGTGTGGTTCACGACCGTCGGCACGGCGCTGGCCCGGCGGGTGATCGCGCGGCAGCCGCGCGACACCGTGGTGATCTGCCACAACGACGCCCTCGTCGGCGACGTCTACGTGAACCACGGCAACCTCGTCGAGGCCATGCGGCGCCGGGGCGGCTTCGCGTGGCGGATGGCCCGCAACCCGCTGCACCTGTTCACGTGGGCGCGCGACGGCGTCCGGTACCGCAGCCACCTGCACCGGGTCGTCGTGAACCTCACCGCCCAGGAGGACGCCGACCTGCGGCGCACCTACCCCGGCTTCGCGCCGCGCACGGTGGTGATCGGCAACGGCGTCGACACCGAGCGCTACCGCCCCGACCCGGACTCGCGGGCCGCCGCCCGCGCCGAACTGGGGCTGACCGACGAGCCGGTGGTGCTGTTCGTGGGCCACGAGTTCGAACGCAAGGGCCTCCCGCTGGTGCTGGACGCCGTCGCGCGCCTCGACCGGGCGCACCTGGTGGTCGTGGGGGGGACGCCCGACCTGGTCGCCGCCGGACGCCGCGACGCCGCCGCCCGGGGGCTGGACGGCCGGGTGCACTACGTCGGGCAGCAGGCCGACCCGCGACGTTTCTTCCACGCCGCCGACGTGTTCGCCTTCCCGAGCGCCTACGAGTCGTACGGCCTGGTCATCCTGGAGGCGTTGGCGTCCGGGGTGCCGGTGGTCGCCTCCCCGGTCGGCTGCGTGCCCGAGGTGGTCGTCGACGGGGTCAACGGCTACGCCGTGGGCTTCGACGCCGACGCGATCGCCGCCGCGCTGGGCCGGGTGCTCGACCGAGGCCCGGGCGCCTGGACGGCGGCCGCCCGCGCCTCCGCGGAGGACCGGTCGTGGGCCCGGGTTGCCCAGGAGTACCTCGCCCTGTTCGAGGACGTGCTGCGTGCCCGGGGCTGAGCCGCGGCGGATCGTGCACGCGGTCCGCTCCGACGGCTTCGCCGGCGTGGAGCGCTACGTGGCCCTGTTGGCCGCCGAGCAGGCCCGACGCGGCCACCGGGTGACCGTGATCGGCGGGGGGCAGGCGGCGATGGCCGCCACCGTCGCCGGCGTCGGGGTGCGTCTCCACCCGGCCGTCACCACGCCGCAGGTGGTGCGGCACCTGAACACGCTCGCGGACGCCGACGTCCTCCACGTGCACATGACCGCCGCGGAGGCCGCGGCCGTCCTGGCCGTGCGGGCGTGGCGGGTGCCCGTCGTGGCGACCCGGCACTTCGCCGCGCGTCGCGGGCGGGGGCTGGGGGGAAGGCTGATGGCCCCCCTGATCCGGCGGCGGCTGGCCGTTCAGATCGCGATCAGCGACTACGTGGCCGCCCACATCGACGGGGCCAGCGTGGTCGTGCGCAGCGGCGTCCCGATCGTGGAGGAGGAGGCCGGCGAACGTGACCGGACGATCCTGCTCGCCCAGCGACTCGAGCCCGAGAAGGGCGGGGCGGACGCCGTTCGCGCGTTCGCCGCGTCCGGGCTGCTCGGCGAGGGCTGGTCGCTGCTGGTCGCAGGCGACGGCGCGCAACGTCCCGCGCTGGAACGGCTGGCCGGGGCGCTGGGGGTTGCCGGAGGGGTCCGGTTCCTCGGGCAGCGGGGCGACGTGGGCGAGCTGATGCTGCGGGCCGGCGTGCTGATCGCGCCGTGCCCGATCGAGGGCCTCGGCCTGACGGCCCTGGAGGCCATGGCAGCCGGGCTGCCGGTCGTCGCGGCCGGCGCCGGCGGCCATCTCGAGACGGTCGGCCGGGTCTCGGACGCCGCCCTCTACGCCCCCGGTGACGCGGCGGCCGCGGCGGCGCAGCTACGGCGACTCGCCCAGGACGCCGACCTGCGCCGCGACTACGGGGAACGGCTGCGCGCCGTCCAGCGGCGGGACTTCACCGTCGAGCGGCAGGCGGACGCCGTCGAGGACGTCTATCGGAGGCTGTGGTGACCGACCTGGTGGTGCTGTCCCTGGAGCCGTGGGACGAGGTGTGGCGGCGCAACCAGCACCTGGTCGCCGGGCTGCTGGGCCGCGACCCGGGCCTGCGGGTGCTGTTCGTCGAGCCCCCGGTCGACCCGCTGCACGACGTCGCGACCGGGCACCGGCCGCGGCGCGGGCACGGCGTCCGGCCGGTGGCCCTGAGCGGGGCCGAGGGCCGGCTGTGGACGTTCCGGCCGACCAAGATACTGCCGCGCCGCCTCGACCCGGGCGCCGACCGTCGGCTGGCCGCCGCGACCGTGCGCGCCGCCCGTCGGCTGGGGTTCGCGGTCCCGGTGTGCTGGATCAACGATCCGTCGGCGGCCGAACTCCTCCGGGTGACCGACTGGCCGGCGCTCTACGACATCACCGACGACTGGCTGGAGGCCGACCGGACGCCCGCTGCGCACGCCCGCCTGGTGCGCGACGAGGCGCTGCTGCTGGCGCGGTGCGCCGAGGTGGTCGTCTGCAGCCCCACCCTGGCTGCGGCCAAGGGGGCCGTCCGGCCGGTCACGCTGATCCCGAACGCGGTCGACGTCGACCTCTACCGCCGGCCGCAACCGCGGCCGGCCGACCTGCCGTCCGGGCCGGTGGCCGTGTACGTCGGAACGGTGCACACCGACCGGATCGACCTCGACCTGTGCGTCGCGACGGCGCGGGAACTCGGGCCGGCCGGAACGCTGGTGCTGGTGGGGCCGCATCCGCTCGCGGCCGCCGACCTGGAGCGGCTGCGCCACGCCGGCGTCCTGCTGGTGGGGCCGAAGCCGGCCGCCGAGGTGCCCGGCTACCTGCAGCACGCCGACGTGCTGGTCGTGCCGCACGTGGTGACGCCGTTCACGCTGAGCCTCGACCCGATCAAGCGCTACGAGTACGCGGCGGTGGGGCGTCCGGTGGTGAGCACCCCGGTCACCGGTTTCGTCGAGGGGGACCCCCGCGTCACCGTGGCCTCCGGGGACGCCTTCGCGGCGGCCGTCCGGACCGCCGTGCCCGCGGCGTCCGCGTTCCCCGCGGGGGCCGACGGGCCGGTGCCGTCGTGGACGGAGCGGTCGGCGGAGATGGCCGAGGTCATCGAGCGCGTGCGGCGCGGCGCCACACCCCGGTGACGACGTCGGCGGTGCGCTCGATCGGGAAGCGCTCCAGAGCCGAGGCGTAGGCCCGCTCGGCGCGAGCCAAGGCCATGTCAGGGTGAGCGAGGGCGTCCGAGATGGCCGTGGCGAGCGCCTCGTCGTCGCCGGGCGGAACCAGCCACCCGAGTTCGGCCCCAGGCGCCGATCGCATGATCTCGGTGGCCCCGCCGCCGGCCGTCGCGACGACGGGCACGCCGCGGATCATCGCCTCGACGATCACCTGCCCGAAGGGCTCGGGGGTGGGGGAGGCGTGGACGCACAGGGTCAGGTCGTCGAGGGCGGACGCCGGGGAGGGCGTGAAGCCGGTGAACTCGACCGCGTCGCCCACGCCGAGACGCAGCGCTTCGGCGTGGACCTCGTCGGCGTAGCGCTCCGCGCCGAACATCGCCGAGCCGATGATGCGGAAGCGAACGTCCGGCTGCCGCTGGAGGACCCGCGCGGCGGCCCGCACGAACACCAACTGCCCCTTGGTGGGGCTGATCCGGCCCAGGAGGCCCACGACCGGCGGGCACGGCGGGACTCGGGTGCCCGGCGGCGGCCCGACCTGGTCGCGCCCGAAGCCCGGGGGGGCGACGTCGAGCCGCGGGTGGCCGGGCAGGGTGGCCGCGGTGGCGTCCGAGTTGACGACGACGGCCGCGGCGGATCGAGCCACGAACCGGATCAGTCGCACCATCAGGGGCGGCAGGTAGTCGGGGCTGATCCGGTCGTGGAGGTGCCACACGACGGGGAGGCCCAGGAGCCGGGCCAGCGGGACTCCGATGAGGCCGGCCTTGAGGGTGTTGGGGTACACCACGTCGGGCCGCAGGCGGCGCAACTCCCGGCCCAGCCGGACGCCGAACGGCAGGGTCCGCGCGGCGTTGCGGACCAGGGCCAGCGGTGTCCGGCCGACCGCGTGCCGTCCGGCCGCCGCGAGGTCGCCGAGGGCGAGGACGTCGACGGGATGGCCGCCTTCGCGCAGGCGGGCCGCCAACGGGCCGTCCCCGAACAGGAGCGTGCGCACCTCGAACCGGTCGGGGTCGACGGCGTCCAGGAGGCGCGCCAGCGCCAGTTCGGCGCCCCCCAGCGTCGCGGTGTGCCCCAGGGCGAGGATCCGCAGGCGGACGGAACGGGCCATTGCCCCAGTGTCGCATCCGCAGGATGGGCCTTGGCCACCCGATACCCTGGCGCGGTGCCAGTCGTGCATGTCCTCACCCCGGGGGACCACTTCTCGCCCCGGACCGGCAGCGCCATCCCCACCGTGGTCGATGGATTGTGCCGGTTCGCCCCGCCCGGCGCCCCCAGCGCTGCCGTGGCGGTGGCGCGCGGGACGTACGCCGACCGCTACGACAGTGCCGCCATCGTCGAGTACCAGGCCGCCGCCCCGCTGGCGGGATGGGCGGCGAGGGCGGTCCGCGTCGCCGAGCCGGTCCTCGGCCGGTTGGGGTTGCCCCGACTGGACACGCGTCGGGTTCTGCGGCCGAGCGTGGGTGGGCAGGGCGGCTGGCCCCCCGGGTGGGTGATCGGGCACAACATGCCCCAGCTGGTGCCGACGGTGGACGCGCAGCGGCACCGCCCGGTGCTGTACGTCCACAACGACCTGTTGCGCACCTACAGCCGAGGCGAGGCGGGCCGGGTGCTCGACCGCGTGGCTGCCGTGCTGACGGTGAGCGCGTTCATGGCAGAGCGGACAGCCGCGGAACTCCCGCTGCGGCTTCGGTCCAGGGTGCACGTCGTTCCCAACGGGGTGGACTTCGAGCGGTTCCGTGCGGCGGGTCCGCACCGGCGGTCGGGAATGCTGCGGGTTGCGTTCATCGGTCGGGTGACGCCCGAGAAGGGGCCCGACCTCCTCATCGAAGCGGTGCGCCTGCTCGGCCGGGCCGACCTGGAACTCACGCTGATCGGGTCACGCGGTTTCACGGCCGACGACCCGCTCAGCCCCTACGAGCGCGACCTCCGGAGGGCGGCCGCGGGCATGGCGGCTCGGGTGCGCTTCGTGCCCTTCGTGCCCCGCGCGCAGGTCCCGGCGTTGCTTGCGGACTCGGACGTCGTCGTCGTGCCCTCGCGGTTCGAGGAGCCCTTCGGCTTGACCGTGCTGGAGGCGATGGCCTCTCATAACGTCGTGGTCGGAGCGAGGATCGGGGGGATCCCCGAGGCGATGGGTGGGGCGGGCATCCTGGTCGAGCCGGGAAATCCCCGCTCGGTGGCCGAGGCGCTGGCCGCGCTGCTCGACGACGAGCAACTGCTCGACCGCCTGGCCGCTGAGTGCCAGGCGCGGGCGGCGCGTCAGGACTGGGCGGTCTCGAGCGCCCGGTTCCACGAGGTGCTGGCGGGGCTCGATGGCTGACCGCACGGACTTCTCGGTCGTGATCCCCGCCCACAACGCCGCGAGGACGATCGGTCGTCAACTGGCGGCGCTGGGCCGACAGAACTGGGCGGGGCCGTGGGAGGTGGTGGTCGCGGACAACGGGTCGACCGACGACACCGCCGCCCGCGCGCTCGACTTCGTGGACACGCTGCCGTCCCTGCGCGTCGTCGATGCCTCGGACCGCCGCGGTGCCAGCCACGCCCGCAACGTCGGTGCCCGGGCGGCCCGAGCGCCCTATCTGCTCTTTCTGGACGCCGACGATGAGGCGTCCGAGGGCTGGCTCCAAGCCATGGCGGACGCCGCCGCCTCGGCGGCCCTGATCGCCGGCGTGACGCGGGCGCGGCGTGAGGGTCCGGGAGACGCCGAGGCAGGGCTCGGCCGGCCGTCCGCCTGGTCTCGGATCGCCCCCTCGGCGGGCTTCCTGGACGCTGCGGCGTCCAGCAATCTGGGCGTCCGCCGGGACGTCTGGGAGGCCGTGGGGGGGTTCCGGGAAGACATGGCCGCCAACGAGGACACCGCGTTCTGCTGGGATGTGCAGTTGGCCGGGCACGACCTCGTGCACGTGCCGGACGCAGTCGTGTCCTACTCGATGCGCGGCTCGCTGCGGGGCCTGGCTCGGCAGCAGTTCGCCTGGGGGGTGGGGGCAGCCCAGTTGTACGCCCTGTTCCGAGACCGGGGGGCGCCGCGGCCGTCCGTGGCGGGGGCGCTGCTCCGCTGGGTGGCGCTGCTGGTGATGGCCCCCGCAGGCATCGCAATCCCCCGGCTGCGACGGGACTGGGTCGGACGATTGGCCCGGCGGGCGGGACGCCTGCACGGCTCCCTCCGCTACCGAGTGCTAAGCCTCTGACGCCACCGGCCGATCGTGCGAGACACTCGGAGTAAGGACCGGCGGGTCGTGGGGGGAGTGTCGGATGACGGAGTTCCGTGCACGGGCGATCGCGTTGTACCTGCCTCAGTACCACCCGATCCCGGAGAATGATGCCTGGTGGGGCACCGGCTTCACCGAGTGGACCAACGTCACGCGGGCTCGTCGCCTGTTCCCGGGTCATCGCCAGCCGCACCTGCCGGCGGACCTGGGGTTCTACGACCTGCGGTTGCCCGAGGCGCGCGAGGCGCAGGCGGAGCTGGCCGCCGCCCACGGCATCGAGGGCTTCTGCTACTGGCACTACTGGTTCGGCAACGGACGGCGGCTCCTCGAGCGTCCTTTGACCGAGGTCGTGCGTTCGGGACGGCCGGCCATCGGGTTCTGCGTGGGTTGGGCGAACGAGACCTGGTCCGGCGTCTGGCACGGCGCGTCCGAGCGGATCCTCGTCGAGCAGACCTACCCGGGGGTGGCCGATGCCCGAGCCCATTTCGAGGCGTTGCTGCCGGCGTTTCGCGACGCGCGTTACCTGACGGTCGGCGGACGCCCGATCCTTCAGGTGTACCGCCCGGGGAATCTACCGAACGCCCGCTCCTTCGTGGACCTGTGGCAGGACATGGCCCGCCGAGCGGGGCTGCCCGGCCTCTACCTCGTGGCCGCGCTCGGCGAGGACTACGACCATCTTCGGGCGACGTCGGACGGATTCGACGCGGGCTACTACCAGCGCCTCCCCTTCGTCAACAGCCGGAGGAACCTGTGGGTCGCCCGCGTCCGGCACAAGCTGTTGCGACAGCCGGTGATCTACCGGTACGCGAGCGAGCCGCTTCACTGGCCCTGGCCCGAGGGGGCGGGGGTGCAGCCCTGCGTCGTGCCCAACTGGGACAACACGCCTCGCTGCGGCCGTGACGGCATCGTGCTGACGGACGCGCGGCCCGAGCACTTCCGGGTGCACGTGCGCGACGCGATCGAGCGGCTCGCCTCCCGGCCGGCCGAGGAGCGACTGCTCTGGGTCAAGTCGTGGAACGAGTGGGCGGAGGGCAACTACCTGGAGCCGGATCAGGAGACGGGACGTGCCCGGCTCGAGGTCCTGCGTGAGGAACTCGTCCGATGACGGACGCTGCGGGCACGAGGCGGCTCCGGGGAAGTGGACGATGACCGGCGGGCAGCAGGACGTCTACGGGCGGGGTGAGCGTCCCGATCTCGCACCCTTCGTCCCGCCGGGGGCGCGGACGGTCCTGGATGTGGGCTGCGCCTCCGGGGGCTTCGCCCGCACGCTGCGGGGTGTCCTCGGGGAGGGTGTCCGCATCGTCGGGGTCGAGGCCGTTCCCGCCGCGGCGCGACGGGCACGCGCTGAACTGGACGACGTGATCGAAGGCTTCTTCCCGACCGCGCTCGAGGGACGGGTCGAGCGCTACGACCTGATCTGCTTCAACGACGTGCTGGAACACATGGTCGACCCCTGGGACGCGCTGGCCCTGGCGCACCAGTGGTTGAGCCCGTCGGGGACCGTGCTCGCCTCGATCCCGAACGTGCAGTACGGACCTCACCTGCAGGCGGTCCTCGCCGGGCGATGGGAGTACACCGACACCGGCATCCTCGACCGCACGCACCTTCGGTTCTTCACCCGCGCCTCCATGCTCGCCATGTTCGCCCACGCGGGGTACGCGGTGGAACGCTGCACGGGCATCAACTCGGCCTGGTCGAAGGAGTGGCGGGGGGTGATCCGAGGTTCCGCCTGCCCCGTTGCAGCCCTGGCTCGGCGAACCGCCTACGCGGCAGTGCGTCGCCCGCTCATCGGTCTTCGCCCCGACCTCGAGTGGCAGCAGTTCGTGATCGTGGCCAGGCCTGCCGGCTCTTGACCCGGCCGAACAGGGCGTGGGGCGTCCCGCCGCTGCTGCTACGGTCGAGCAATCCAGTTGCGATCGTCCCGAAGGAGCCGCCCGGCATGTCCGAACTCGCGGTCTCGGTTCAGGGACTCGGGAAGACCTACCGCATCCGCTCGGCCGGTCCCGGCCCCACGCGGGCTACGGAGGCGATCGTCCAGGCCGTCAGACACCCCCTGCGGCGTCCGGTGTACGAGGAGTTCCAGGCCCTGAAGGACATCTCGTTCGAGATTCCCTTCGGTGAGGCCGTCGGGATCATCGGCCGAAACGGCGCCGGCAAGTCCACGCTGCTCAAGATCCTCACCCGGATCACCGCCCCGACTGCGGGGCGGATCGAATTGGCCGGCCGCGTCGGGAGCCTGCTCGAAGTCGGCACCGGCTTCCACCCGGAACTGACCGGCCGGGAGAACATCTACCTCAACGGCACGCTGCTCGGGATGCGCCGCCGGGAGATCAAGCGGCGCTTCGACGAGATCGTCGAGTTCGCGGGAGTGCACCGGTTCTTGGACACCCCGGTCAAGCGCTACTCCTCCGGCATGTACGTCCGCTTGGCCTTCTCGGTCGCGGCGCACCTGGAAACGGAGATCCTGGCGATCGACGAGGTGCTCGCCGTCGGCGACGCGGAGTTCAAACGACGGTCGCTGGAGAAGATGCGCAGCGTCGCGCAGGACGGACGGACCGTGCTCTACGTGAGTCACCAGATGTCGACCGTCAAGGCGCTGTGCACCAGCGCGCTCTACCTCGACGCGGGACGGCTGGCCTATCAGGGGCCCGTCCAGGGCGGGCTGGACCTGTACCGGAACAGCTTCGAGCAGGCCGCCGAGACCGCGCGTCAGGCAGCCCGCCGCCCGGGGACGGGCGAACTGCGCACAGCGGAGGTGACCGCCGAGTCGGGCAGTTTCGAGGTGGCCCAGGACAAGGTGATCCACCTCAGGATTCCGGCCTCCGACCGGTTGACCGGCCCCTACTTCGTCTCCTGCCACGTCCGTGACCGCAACGGCATCGACGTCACCAAGTGCGACTCGCGACTGGTGGAGGGGTGGTTCGACCCTGCCCGCGAAACGCGGTTGAAGCTGTCGATCTCCGGGTTGTGGCTCCCGCCCGGCCGGTACTCGATCGACGTCTACCTGTGCCAGATGGGCATCCTGGACGCCTGGGAGGCGGCCACGACCTTCGAGGTGCTCCCCGAGTTGCCCTACGCGGAAACTCTCAACGACGAGGCCATCGTGGGCGCGCTCGTCCTGTGCGACTTCGGCTACGAGGAGGAGGCGACATGAGCCGGATCGTCATCGAGCCGCCGGGCCGCCTGAACCTGCCCCCGCTCCGTGAACTGTGGGAGGCGCGTGAGGTTGCGCTCACCTTCGGACAACGCGATGTCGTGCTCCGGTACCGCCAAACGGCGGTGGGTGTGCTGTGGGTCGTGCTCCAGCCGCTGGTAGCCGCAGGGATCTTCTCCATCATCTTCGGCGGTGTCGCGAAGCTACCGAGCGGGGGGGTGCCGTACTTCCTGTTCAGCTTCGTAGGGATGCTGGTCTGGAACGCCTTCGCCAACGTGGTCAGCCGGGCCTCGTCCTCGCTGGTGGCGAACCAGGCCCTGGTGGCCAAGGTCTTCTTCCCGCGCGCACTGGTGCCGCTGTCCACGACGCTTTCGGTGTTGCTCGACTTCGCGGTGGCGAGCGTGCTCGGCCTCGCTCTGCTGGTGGCGTTCGGGGTGTCGCCCGGCTGGTCGTTGCTACTGGTGCCCTTCTGGCTGCTCTGCGCGGTGCTGCTCGCCCTCGGGATCGGGCTGTGGGCGGCCGCGGTCATGGTGAAGTACCGGGACGTGGCCTACGTGGTTCCCTGGGTGGTCCAGGTGGGGCTGTACGCCACTCCTGTTGCCTACGCCTCCGCGGCCGCGCCGGCCAACCTGCGGTGGTTCTTCGACGTGAACCCACTGGCCTGGGTCGTGGAGGGCTTCCGGGCGGCCTTCCTGGGTGTCGGGGCCGTGCCGTGGTGGCAGGCGGTCGCCGCGCCGCTGGTGAGCCTGGCCGTCTTCGGTCTTGGCCTGGTGTTCTTCCAGGCACGGGAACGCGAGTTCGCCGATCTGATCTGAACTGGGGAGGGGGATCGGTGAGAGGACACGCGGGAGTCCTGTGGTTCAGCAACGAGACGCCCGATCGTTTCGGCCAGGGTGGGCAGCGCCGCCAGTACTTCCAGATCGCCGCGCTGGTGGCGGACGGTCATCCGGTGCACGTCCTGAGCTGGACGGGGCCCCAGGACGACTCGTCGATCCGTCGGCTGTGCCCGGTCACCCGCATCGATCGCTTCGCCCGCAACCCGGTGCGGAGGGCGGCTGCAGTGATCGGGGCCCTCCTCCTTGCCGCCGCTCGGCCCTGGGATTGCGTCGTGATCGCCCACGCCGAATCGTGGCCGTTCGGGAGGTTGCTCGGTCGATGCGCCCGCCGCCCCGTCCTGGTGGACCTGCACAACGTCAACTCGCACTGGCTGAGCACCGCAGGAGATTCGGTGGGGGCGTCCGCGGCAAGGCGGACCGAGCGCTCGATCCTTCGCGGGGCGGACGCCGTCACCGTGTGCGCCGACCGCGAACGCGGCTTCCTCGAGCAGTCGGGTGACGCCTCTCGTGTCATCGTGCTGCCGCACGGCGTCGCCCCGGACGAGTGGACCACCCCGCCGGTGCGCCCGACCGCGACGATCAAGATGTTCGGCAACTGGGGCTGGCCCCCGAACCAGGCCGGGCTCGAGTGGTTCCTGAGCGTGGTCTGGCCCCTGGTTCGAGCCGAGGCGCCGGAAGCGATCGTGGAGGTCGCGGGGACGGTGCCGCCTGGGCTGTGTTGGCCCGAGGGGAGCAGGGCCATGGGCAGAGTGCCTCGCCTGGACGAGTTCTGCTCCGATGCGGCCGCCATCGCGGTACCCGTCAAAGCCGGCGTTGGCGCGCCCCTCAAGTTCGCCGAGGCGCTCGCGTCGGGGATCCCCGTGGTGGCGACCTCCGAGGCCGCGCACGGCTCGGCGTCCTTCGGTGCCACGGTGACCGACGAGCCCGGGGAGTGGGTCCGAGCACTCGTCAACTGCCTCAATCACGATCCTGAACTGCGCGCCCAGGCCCTCCGGGCGCGCAGCCAGGTGCTCACGAAGTGCTCGTGGGCGGAGGCGTCGAGGCCACTGCGCGATTGGGTGGCGGCGTGTGCGGGGCCTGCTGGCAGGGCGGTGGTCCGTCATGATGACCCGGTGGCGTGATCTCTCCCGGCTCACCGGTGCCTCGGGTGCCTGGCCGGCGCTGCTGCTGGCGGGGGTGGTGCTGGTGGCCGCCTGGCTGGTCAAGTCCCCCTGCATGGACGCCCAACCGGTGTCGGCGGGATGGGTCGGCTTCGACCAGCGACCGATCGTCAGCACCTGCTACAACGACATCGTCCTCCTCTACCGCAGCCACCAGCTGGACAGCTGGACGTTCCCCTACGCGTCGGTGTGGGAGGTCGACGGCACACCTCGCTTCATGGAGTACCCGGTGATCACCGGGGTCTTCATGTGGCTGGCAGCGTCGCTGGCCCGGCTCGTCGGTGGCGGGGTGGCATCAGTCGCGCTCTACTTCACCGTGACCTGCCTCCTGCTGGGTGGGCTGTGGCTGGGCGCCGTGCGCGCGTACCGGTCCGTCGTCGGACCTGGCGCGACCCTCCTGTTGGCCACCTCCCCCCTGTTGGTCGTCCACGCGTTCACCAACTGGGACCTGCTGCCGATGGGTCTGGTCGTCGCCGCACTGGTCGCCTTCCGGTCCGGCCGCCCCGTCCTGACCGGCGTGTTCATCGGCCTGGGAACGGCCGCCAAACTGTTCTCGATCCTGGTGCTCGGGCCGCTCCTCGTCCTGGCCGTGCGCCGGACGATCCCGCTTCGGCAGTGGGCCGCGATCGCCGGTTCGGCGCTGGCGACCTGGCTCGCGGCGAATCTGCCCGTGCTTGTGCTGTATCCCGCTGCGTGGGGCGAGTTCTTCCGGATGAACTCGGAACGTCCACCCGAGTGGAACTCGATCTACTTCATCGCGTCCCGGGTCGCCGGACGGACGTTCCCGGTCGTCAACCTCGTCTCGCTGGTGCTGTTCGCCGGGCTCTGTCTGGCGATACTGTGGGTCGCTCTTCGCGCACGAGCGGTGCCGCAGGTGTCGGAGTTGATGGTGCTCGTGCTCGCGGCCTTCCTGCTCTCCAACAAGGTCTGGTCACCCCAGTACTCGCTGTGGCTGCTCCCCTTCGTGTTCCTTGCGGTCGACACCCTGCGGCCGCTGCTCGCGTGGCAGGCGACCGAGATCACGGTCTGGCTGACGTTGACGCCTCTCCTGGGGCCGGTGGCCGGGGCGGGCGATGCCACGTGGTTCCTGGTCTCGGCCGTGGTTCGGGACGCATGCCTGGTCTTCATCTGCCTGGCCGTGCTGCGGAGGATGCGGCGGCGGGGGAGTCCGGTCGACGATCCCTTCCTCCCGGGATCCCCGGGGGGCACTCCCCCTGGAGCGCGGTGGAGGTCGCCAGGGGCAACGGGGGGCGTGCCATCATGAGTCGCCAGCCTCCCCACACTGTTGAGGTCCACGTGTCGACTTTGGTCATCGCCACCAGCGCTACCGGGACGCCGATGGGCGCCCAGGTGTACCAGGAGGAGGTGGCGGCTCGGGCGTCCGCGGCGCTGGCGGCCGTCGCGGGCCACGACTGGCGGGTCGAGCGGATCGTCGCCCGTTCCCTGAGGTCCCCGCTGCCGGGAAACCGGCGACTCCCCATGGGCTACCTGGCCGGCGCCGGCCCGGGGGCGCGGGCGGCCGTCGGGCGCCTGCTCTACCCGCGCGGGGCGGTCGTGCACCGGATGAACCTGGAGTTGCCGCCCGCCCCCGCTGCCGACGTGATCACGCTGCACGACGTCGTCGCCTGGAAGTTCGACGACGAGTCGCCTCCGGTGCCCGCCGCGGCCGAGGAGGCCAGGCGTGCGGCGGCGGTCATCTGCGTCTCCCGGTTCAGCGCGGAGGAGGCGGTGAACCTGCTGGGGATCTCCGAACCGCACGTCGTCCACAACGGCGTCCACGAGCGCTTCTTCGACGCCGCACCGTTGCCGCCCGCGGCGCTGAGCCGACTGGGGATCACCGGGCCTTACGTGCTCACCGCCGGCGGCGCGTCCCGCCGGAAGAACCTCGAGGGCCTCGCGGTGGCCTGGCCGAAGATCCGCAGCAGCCGCCCCGACCTGACGCTGGTGCTGTCCGGCCCGGAGCACCCCCGCCGCACCGCCTTGTTCAAGGACCTCCCGGGCGTCCGCCTGGTCGGCCGCGTCGCCGACGACCTCGTGCCCGGGCTGATCGCGGCGGCGTCCGCGGTGGTCGTGCCCTCGCTGTACGAGGGGTTCGGGCTGCCGGCCCTGGAGGGCATGGCCGCGGGCGTCCCCGTCGTCGCGGCCGACACCAGCTCGCTACCGGAGGTCGTCGGCGACGGCGGCGTCCTCGTCGAGCCGACCCCGGACGCCCTCGCCGCCGGCACGCTCTGGGCCACCTCCGGGGACGCCGAGGTCGCGGCTCTCGTGGCGCGCGGCCGGGCGCGGGCGTCCGAGTTCACCTGGGAGCGCAGCGCCGAGGGTCACGCGCGGGTCTGGGCGTCCCTGGCCTGAGGCCGGGCGACTGCCTGCCGGTAGAGCCGCTCGTAGGCGTCCACGACGGACTCCCACGTGTAGGCGCGAACCGCCACCGATCCCCCCGCGGCGAGGCGTCCCGCGAGGTCGTGGTCCCCGACGATGCGCTCCAGCGCAATCTCGAAGGCCGCGGTGTCGTCGGGGTCGACGAGCAGTCCGTCGACGCCGTCGGTCACGAGCGTGCCCGGCCCGCCGCGGCTGGTGGCGACGAGCGGACGCCCGCTGCGCCACGCCTCCAGGACGACGATCCCGAACGCCTCGCTCCGGCTCGGGACCACGTTGACCGTGGCCGCCGCCATGGACGCCGCCACCTGCGTGCCGCTGAGGCGGCCGGGGAAGTCGACTCGGTCGGCGACGCCCAGCGTGCGGGCGAGGGCCCGCACCTCCGCCAGGGCGCCGCCGTCGCCACCGACGACGAGGCGGGTTTCCTGCGGAAGCGCCGCTCGTGCGAAGGCTCGCACGAGCAGGTCGAAGCCCTTGACCCGTTCGAAGCGCCCGACGGCGAAGACGGTCGGCTGGCCGGCATCGAAGACCGGCGCGTCCGATGCCGGAGGACGGTCGAGGTCGATGCCGTTCGGGACGACCACGGCGTCCGCGATGCCGAACCGCCGGGCCAGGTCCTCGGTGACGACCGTGCTGCACCCGGTCACCGACGCGCTCAGCCGGCCGGCGGCCCGGAGCCCGGCGCGCAGCAGGGCCGAGCGGTCGAAGGCCTGGTGGTCGTCCACGAACGTTTCGCCGTGGCTGCTCACGATCAACGGCGTCCGATGGACGGCGTGGAGGGCGAGGGCGTACAGGCCGTTGGGTCCGAAGCACTGCACGTGCAGCACGTCCGGCCGGAAAGCCCGCCGCGCGGCCGCCCACGCCCGCCACGCGGGCAGCGCCCGCAGCGCGAAGGACGCCAGCGCCCGCGGCGTCCGGGCCGGCAAGGGGGTGGGCAGCGACCGGACCACCACGCCGTCCAGGAGTCGGGTCGGCAGATGCTCGCCGCGATCGACCGTCCACACCTCGACCGGAACGCCGCGTTCGCGCAGGATCCGGGCCACCGCGCGGGTGTGCTCCTCCACGCCGCCGGGGTGGGGGTCGTAGCTGGAGGAGACCAACGCCACCCGCATCGCGCCCTCCCTGGACCACCGGCCCGCTTGACCTGCGGCCGGACAAGGCTTCATCGTACGGGGCGGCAGGAAGCCAGCCCGGGTCGGGGGGCGAACCGCCGCCGCGTCACATTCGGATGCGGGCATGAGCGGCACCCTGCCGGGGACTCGCCCCTAGGCTCACTGGCTCGTGGGGGAGCCGCGGCTCAGTCTGTCCAGCCGGCCACGTGGCCGGCGCGAGGGCGTCCTGGTTGAGGGGGCGCCGCGGGGGTCGGACGCCGCCGGCGCGGCCCGGCTCGTATGGGTCGACCAACTGCGCGGCCTTGCCGTCTGCCTCGTGGTCCTGTACCACGCCTCCCTGACCAGTCTGGACGAGGCCACCCTGCTCGGCGCTGCCCTCCGCCGACTGAACGATCTCGCCGCGCCGCTTCGGATGCCGCTGCTGGCCTTCCTGTCGGGATGGCTCGTGCCGCGATCGCTGGCCAAGGGGCCGCGCCGCTACCTGCGGGGCAAGCTGCGACACGTGCTGCGGCCCTACCTGCTGTGGTCGGGCGTGATGATCGCGCTCTGGTGCGGACCGCTGGCGCTGATGACGTTCGAGCCGCAGGTGGTGCTCCGAGTGCTCTGGCAGCCCTTCGACCACCTGTGGTACCTCTACTTCCTGTTCCTCTACTACCTGCTCGCCCTTGCCACAACACGGATCCGGCCGCTGGTCGTGGCGGCGGCCGCCCTGGGGGCAGCGCTGGTCCTGGCACAGGTGAGCGGTGAACCCAAGGAGTTGCTGCTCCTCGCGGCGTTCTTCATGCTCGGGGTCGACGTCGCGACGTTCGGTACCACCTGGGCCTCGCTGTGGTCCCGTCCCGCGGCCCGAGTCGTCTTCGTGGTCGCCGCGGCCGCCCTGCTGGTGCGGCCCCTGGTCGCCTCGGGGCCGGGGGGCTGGTACGACCCGTGGCTCGCGCCGATCGTGGCTGCGCTGCTGCTCGGGGTCCACGACGTTGTGGCCCGAGCCGGGTCGCTGCCCCGTGCCGACGCGTTGGCGCGCGTGGGCCGGGATTCGCTCGTGTACTACCTGGTGCACTGGCCCGCGCTGGTCGTCCTGCGGGAGGTGCTGGCTCCCGTGCCACTGAGCCCGGTGGGCCGGTTCGCGGTGAGCATCGCGCTCGTCTTCGGGTTGGCCGCGACCCTGGCGTGGTTGCGGCGGCGGGTCCGCCTCGTCGCGCTGCTGTTCTGACCGCGGCGCAGGTGCCGCGGACGCGCTGCGGCACTGTCGGTGCGCCTCCGTAAGCTGGGGGCGTCGCCACCAGAGGAGTCTGATGCCCGAAGCTGCCGTGCTCGCACCGTTCCTGCTGGCCGCCGTGCTGCTCACCAGCGGCGTCGCCAAACTGCGGGACGCCCCCGGCGTGGATGCCGCGTTCCGGTCGTTGCGCGTGCCGGCCGCCCTGAACCGGCCCTGGCTCCGCCGCGCCTTCCCGTGGGCCGAGGTGGCCCTCGGCGTCCTGCTGGTCGCCGCGCCCGTTCCGGTCAACGTCCTGGCCGCGATCGCCGCGCTCGGCTTGACGGGCGCCTACCTGGCCCTGGTGGCGGCCGCCGTCCGGCGACCCGACCCGGTCGACTGCCACTGCTTCGGCGCCCTCACCGAGGGTCGGGTGGGGCGACGGACACTCGCCCGCAACGCCCTCCTCGTCGTCATCGCCGCTGTCGCCCTGGCCGACTCCTTCTCGGGGACGCCGCTGCTGCGGCTCGACGCGGCGTCGGTCGGTTGGCTGGCGGCGGTGGCGCTCACCGCCGCCCTGGTGGTCACGATCGTCGGCGAGCGGGGCGGCGAGACCCCGTCGGAGACGCCGCCGGCGATGCCCGCCGATGCCGAGGCCGGTGACCTCGACTACGTCCGGCTGCCGATCCCGTACGGCGCCCTGGTCGACGGAGACCAGGACGTGACCCTGCGGCAACTCGCCCGGCAACGGGCCGTGCTGCTGCTCTGGGTCTCGACGACCTGTGGCTCGTGCTCGGACGTGATCGCCGAGATCCCGGCCTGGCAGGAGGCGCTGGCCCCGGTCGAGGTGCGGCCCGTGCTGTCCTCGCGGGCCGGCCTGGACGAGCGGGCGCCGGCTTTGGCGTCCAGCGCTCTGGTCGATCCGGAGAGCCGCGTCGCGCGCCTGTTCGACTCGTGGGGGGTGCCCATGGGCGTCCTGCTCGGGGCGGACGGCCGGCTGGCCGGCGGCCCCGTGATCGGGGCCGGGGCGATCACGGACCTGGTGGAGCAGATGCGGGAGCAACTGGCCGAGGCCTCCGACGGGCCCGAGGGCGAAGCCGAGGGAGCGTCCGCCGAGGGCGTGGTCGCGTCGAGGTGAGGCGCCGGCGTCCGGTCGACCCCGGCCGCGGGGAGCGAACCCGGCGGCCGTGGCTCTTCCTGGTCGTCCTCGGGGTGACGCTGGCGCTGCTCGGGGCGGCGTGGGTGAGCGTGTGCGTCCGCTATGTCGCGAACCCGCGGATCGATCCCCGCGAGCAGGTGGACGCCCTGTACGTGTTGGGCCCGCTGGAGACCCGGATCGAGCCCGCGCTGGCGCTGATGGACGCCGGCGTCGCGCCCGTCATGGTCGCCACCACCTCGATCGACCCGGCCGGGCGGCCGTACTTCACCCAGTACTGCGGCCGGACGACCGAGACGTACCGCATCGAGTGCGTCCTGCCCGACCCCAACACCACCCGCGGCGAGGCCCGGCTCGTCGCCGCCCTGATGCGCGAGCGCGGCTGGACGAGGGTGGGCGTGCTGGCCAGCACCCCCCAGGCCGAGCGGGCCCGGATGCTGCTGGAGCGCTGCGTCCCGGGTGAGGTGCTGGTCTGGGACTATCCGGTCGACCGCTCGGTGAAGGGCTGGCTGGCCGAGTTCGTCCACCAGAGCGGCGGCTGGGTGCAGGCCCAGCTCGACCCCGGCTGCTGACACCCCCGGGTGGGGGCGCGTGGTCCGGGGTCAGGCGTCCGTGAGTTCGCCGCGCTCCTTCAGATCGGCGACGATCCGGGCGTGCATGGCCTCGTCGATGACGAACATCTTGCGGTAGATCAGGTAGCTGGCCACGATCAGCACGGCCGGGAACACCATCATCATGACCTTCATGCCCCACAGGCCGGCCGGGGTGACGTCGGCGGGCGTCCGGGCGCCGTTGATGCCCGTGAGGATGAGCGTGACACCCAGGATCGCCTGCGCCAGGGCCCCGCCGACCTGGTTGATGAACGGCTGGACCGCGAACGTCACCGCGTTGTTGCGGTGGCCGAGCTTCCATTGCCCGTACTCGACGCAGTCGGTGATGAAGCCGATCATCAGGATCACGATGAAGCTGTCGGCGATGAACAGCATCAGCCCGCACAGGCACAGCAGCACGATGTTCATCGGCGAGAAGAAGAACAGCCCGTAGGCCGCGACGATCGTCGCCATCGAGCCGGTGTACAGCTGCTTGCGGGTGAACCGCCTCCGGGCGATGGGGAACAGCACGAACCCGAGGATCATCCCCAGCCCCAGCACGGCCGCGAACGGCGAGTACATGGTTTCGTCGCCGTAGGCGTACTTGAAGAAGTAGACCCCGAAGCTGGTCGTCGTCACGTAGCCGGTCTGGAACAGCGCCATCGCGAACGCCGTCCAGAGCAACTGGTCATTGCGGAGCACCGCCGCGAAGATCTCGCGAGGCCGTAGGTGCTCCCGGGGGACGAAGAGCCGCTCCTGCCGGACGCCGAACAGCGTCACCAGCTGCCCGAGCACCATCAGCACGCCGATGGCGGCCGCGAACGTCGTCCAGGCCGGTACCCCGCCGCCCAGGGCGTTCGTGATCGGGATCACCCCGACGACCACGGTGAAGAGCCCGATCGTGGCGAACACCTTCGCCAGCGAGCTCATCCGCTCGCGTTCCTTCTGGTCGAGGCTGAGCGCGGGGACGAGGCTCCAGTACGGGATGTCGTTGAACGAGAACGAGATGGTCCACAGGACGTAGGTGAAGCAGAACGCCACGACGAACGCCGCGTCGGAGAGCCCGAAGTCGTGGAACAGCACCACGGTCATCGCGGCCGACACGAGCACGCCGGCCAGGATCCACGGCTTGTAGGGTCCCCAGCGGGTCCGCGTGTTGTCGACGATCGCGCCGATGAGCAGATCGTTGAAGGAGTCCAGGATCCGGATCACCAGGATCCCGATCGTGATCGTGCCCAGCACCCAGTTCGAGACGTGCATCGCCTCGGTCAGGTAGACGACCAGGAACATGCTCTGCAGCGCGTAGACCATGTCGCGGCCGAGCGTCCCGATCGCGAAGGACCAGCGGTTGCTTCTCACGTTTGGCACGGCTGCCAGCGGGGCGGTCACCCGAGCAACGTACTACCTGGCCATTCCGACGTGACAGGTCGGGCGCACTGTCCACCGCGCGGCGGGGTGAGGCCGAGCAGCTTCGCCCGGCGGTGGGCGAGCTGACTGACCGCCTCAGTCACGAAGGAAGGCTCGTCGGTGACCGTGACGGCGGCGATGTGATGGACCTCCCAGCCGGCCAGCGCCAGTCCCAGGTCCCGGGTTCGGTCGGCGGCGAACGTCCGTGGTGCCGAGTGGTAGGAGTAGCCGTCGACCTCGAAGGCCAGCTTCAGCTGCCCGAGGCCCACGTCGACGAAGCAGCGACCGAGCGAGGTGCGGATCTCGTGGTTGGTGCGATAACGCCACGGGAGCCGCATTGCGCGGAGCAACTGATGGAACCGGCGCTCCGCCTCCGACCAGGGCTCGTCGGCCGAGTCGAGCAGGAGCCGACGTCGGAGCTTGTTGGCGGGGCGGTTCGGGGTGTTCCGCAGCGCACCCCACAGGTCGCCGAGCGTGGCCACCCGCCGGCGGAGTGCTTGGTCGATGGGTTCCCCGCCGAGTTCGGGGACGAGGTCGAGCACGGTGAGTGGCGGGTCGGTGAGCCTGATGCCGTGGTACGAGACGATGTGCTCAGGGGGTGGCATGGCCTGAGTCCACCGGAACATGGGCGCGGGCTCGGGTGCACCGGTGCGAGCGACGAGGAGATCGTGGACGGCGAGGTCGGGCCACCAACCCAGCGCCGCAGCGCCGGCTCCAAGGACGACGGCGCCCGGGTCCTTGTGCATCACGGCAGCCGCGCGGAGGTCGAGGCCCGGTGGCTCGCCGGCCGCGCAGTAAACGCCGGGCAGCAGCCGCATGAGGTGTCCGCGCTTGACCGCACGCGTGATCAGGCCACTGTTGTGCCGCGTGCGGTGGGCCAAACCGGCGGAGAGCAAGTCTCGATCGTTCACGCACGCACAATGGGTGGGCTCTGTCAGCCGGTGTTCACTTCCCCGGGGTGATCGGCGGTTCAGAACGTTCAACCGCCTCCTGAGCGGCCGATCGACCCCGGAAAGTGAACACTCGGCGCAGTAGACGCTCAGGCGTTGGTGCGGTAGCGCTGCTGGGCCACCCAACGCGCGTGGGCGGCCGGCGTGACGCCGCGGTTCGCGATGATGTCGGCGTAGAACCGGCCGGACTCGCGCACCGTCCGCTGCTGCGTGCGGAAGTCGAGTTCGACGAGGCCGAAGCGGGCGGTCTCGCCTTCGGCCCACTCCCAGTTGTCGGTGAAGGTCCAGTGGTAGTACCGCTCGATCGGCAGGTCGGAGGTCGCGATGGCTCGGAGGTGGTCGTAGAGGAAGCGCGACCTGAACGCGTCGGCGGCGTCCGCCGTGCCGTTCTCGGTGACGTAGATCGGTCCCGGGTACAGGGTCGAGTAGTGCCGGGCCAGCCGGACCAGGCCCTCGGGGTAGATCTCCCAGCCGAGATCGTTGACGGGAACCCGCGACGCCGTGAGCTGGTTCGGGCCCGAGACGATGCTGCGGCTGTAGTAGTTGATGCCGAGGAAGTCGTAGTAGCGCCCCGGCCGGACCCCCTTCGGCTGCTTGAGCGGCGCCAGGAACCGCCCCCGGCACAGGGCCCGCATCAGCGCCCCCTGGAAGAGGTACTCGGCCGAGGATGCCGCCGCGCGGTCGAGCGGGTTGGACTGGTGCACCGGGTCGAAGACGCGCAGGTGCATCGCAACCCCGACCCGGGCTCGCGGCTGCAGCCGATGGATCAGGCCGTAGGCGAGCAGGTGCGCGTGCGCCAGGTGCGTGTACACCGCCAGCAGGTCGCGGTACGAGCGGCGTCCGGGCGGCCAGGTGCCGGTGAGGTGGCCGTAGTAGGCGAAGATGTTGGGCTCGTTGACCGTGATCCACTCGTCGACGAGGTCGCCCAGCTCGGACACCACCCGCTCGGTGTAGGCGGTGAAGTGGGGTAGGGCATCCGCGGTGAGGAACCCGCCCTCCTCGGAGAGCCAGCCCGGGTCGTTGAAGTGGTGCAGCGTGACCAGCGGCGTGATGCCGCGCTCGCGCAGCAACCGCAGTTCCCGGCGGTAATGGCCGAGGGCCTCGGCGTCGAACCGGCCCGGTTCGGGCTCGATGCGGGCCCACTCCAGTCCCATCCGGTAGTGCCGGATGCCGAGGGACGCCAGCAGGTCGGCGTCCTCCTCGATCCGGTTCCAGTGGTCGCACGCCACGTCGGGGCCAGAGCCGTCGCGGGCGGCGCCGGTCGCCGCCCAGCGGTGCCAGATGGTGTCCGCGCGGCCACCTTCGATCTGCGTGGCAGCCGTCGCCACACCCAACTCGCACGCGAGGTCGAATCCGGGGTCGGTATACGCCACGGCTGCGAGCCTACGCGACGGCGGCGATCACGATGATCGAGACGGACAGGGCGATCTCCAGCAGTCCGATCCGCAGCGGCGTCACCGGTGGCCGCACGCGGGGCACCACCACGGCCCGCGCCAGCGCCGCCGCGAACAGCGCCACCCAGCCCACGGACGCCGCCCCCGCGGCCATGAGCCCCGCCGCCGCGACCGTGGCGGTCGCGTGCCAGCCGACCGACAACGCGTAGAACCGCGGATTCCCGCGCTCGCGGATGTTCGTCTTCACATAGAAGACCGTCCCGAAGAAGTAGGCGAAGACCAACGCCGCGGCGGCCGCGGAGGCCCGGGCCGCGGGAGTCCAGGCGATCAGGTCGGTCACGTGCGGGAACCGCACGACGAGCACCATCAGGGAGGCCGCCGCGGTGGTGAGGCCGCCGCCCAGGGTCGCCCGTTCCCGGCGGTTGGCGGCCAGGATCAGGGCCGGCACGAGCAGCACGAGGTAGGCGGGCACCCAGCCGAGGATCCCGGGGCCGGCCCCGGCCAGGGTCAGCAGCCCGAACACCGCGGACGCCGCCACGTACGTCGCCAGGGGAGCGACGAACGGACGCCGACGCGCAGGGGGGGACTTGAGCCACAACGAGGCCGCGTTGAAGGCGAAGTAGCCGATCAGCCAGAACGCGAACAGCGGCAGCAGGAACCAGGGGAGCGCCAGCCCGTCGTGAGCCCGGAGCGCGACCCCGACCACGAACGGGACGATCAGCATGGCCCAGGCTCCGTGTTGGGCGGGCAGCCACCCGGTGTGCTTGTGCGCCATCGGGTCACCCTACGACGTGCTCGCCGGCAGGTGCGCGATCACCGGGCCGTCGCGACGCTCCGCGTCACGGTGTAGTGCCGGTCGCGCGCGACGATGCGCGTGGGCCCGACGGCGGACGCCAGCACCTGGAGGTAGGGCAGGTGGCTGTTGAACACGCACCAGAACTCGCCCCCGGGGGCCAGGACGGCGCCGGCGGTGGTGAGCGCGGCCAGCGTGGGTGTGGAGTCCTTGGCGGCGCCCTGGTGGAACGGCGGGTTCGACACGATCAGGTCCAGCGAGGCCGGCGGCACTCCGGTGAAGCCGTCCCGCTGCTCGACGGCGACGGTCAGGCCGTTCGCCGCCGCGGTGCGCCGGGTCGAGTCGACCGCGGCCCACGACACGTCGGAGGCGGTCACCGCCCAGCCGCGACGGGCGAGCCAGCACGCCAGAATCCCCGAGCCGCAGCCGAGGTCAGCGGCCCGGCCGGGGGCGTCCCGCAGCCCCTCGGCCAGGGCCCGCAGCAGCAGGGCCGTGCCGGCGTCCAGGCGCGTGCCGGCGAAGACCCCGCCGTGCGCCCACACGGTGAGGCCGACTTCGGGCAGGTGGCGCGAGCGCGGCCAGCGCGGCGCCGCGCCCGTCGGGCCGGACGCCGTCAGCACCCGCGCCTTGTCGCGGCCGCGGCTGGGGCGCACCTGAGTGAAGTAGCGCCCGAGCACCTGGTTCTGCGTGGGCGTCATGTGCTTGGTGCGGCCTCCGGCCACCAGCCGCAGCCCGGGGACGGTGGCGGACGCCGCGGCCCCCGCCACCGTCTGGCAGTGGTCCTCCAGCGCCCCGAGCGACTTCGGCAGCCGGAGCAGCACGAGGTCCGCGGAGCGCACGTAGGGGTCGGCCGGGGAGTCGAGGCGGGTTCCGGGGGGCAGCGCGGCCGCAGCGCGCACGTCGTCGCAGAACGCCCGCACCTCGCAGCCGGCGGCGAGCGCGGCGTGGGTGAGGGCGGCGTCCGCGTCGTCGAGGACGAGCACCCGACCTGCCAGGTCGCCCGCCTCGTCGAGCATGAGGCGAGCGACGGCGTCCGGATTCATGGGGTGATGCTCCCACAGGCGGGACGGGTGTCGGCACGCCGGGGGCGAAGCACTACGGTGGGGTGCGGACTTCCCACAGAGCACCACAAGGAGATCATCACCGATGGCTGATCACAAGTACGTCTACGAGTTCAGCGAGGGCGACGCCTCGATGCGCAACCTGTTGGGCGGCAAGGGCGCGAACCTCGCCGAGATGACCGGGCTCGGGATGCCCGTCCCGCAGGGCTTCACGATCACGACCGAGGCCTGCACTCAGTACTACGCGGACGGCGAGACGATCAACGACCAGATCCGCGCCGAGATCCTGGAGTACGTCGGCAAGCTCGAGCAGGTCACGGGCAAGAAGTTCGGCGATCCCGAGAACCCGCTGCTGGTGTCGGTGCGGTCCGGTTCGCGTGCCTCGATGCCCGGCATGATGGACACGATCCTCAACCTCGGCATGAACGAGACGGTCGTCCAGACGATGGCCCGCAAGACCGGCAACCCGCGGTTCGTCTACGACTCGTACCGCCGCTTCATCCAGATGTACTCCGACGTCGTCATGGAGGTCGGCAAGGCGTACTTCGAGGAACTCATCGACGAGATGAAGACCAAGCGCGGCGTCAAGGCCGACCTCGACCTCACCGCCGATGACCTGGCCGAGCTCGCCGAGCAGTTCAAGGCCGAGTACAAGGCCAAGATCGGCAGCGACTTCCCGTCCGATCCCGTCGAGCAGCTGTTCGGCGCCATCCGGGCGGTGTTCCGGTCCTGGAACAACCCGCGCGCCGTCTACTACCGCCGCATGAACGACATCCCGTCCGACTGGGGCACCGCCGTCAACGTGCAGTCGATGGTGTTCGGCAACCTCGGCGACACCTCCGGCACCGGCGTCGCGTTCTCCCGCAACCCCGCCACCGGCGAGAAGGGCCTCTACGGCGAGTTCCTGATGAACGCCCAGGGCGAGGACGTCGTCGCGGGCATCCGCACCCCGGAGACGATCGACCAGCTGCGCGACGAGAACCCCGCGGTCTACGAGCAGTTCGTCGAGATCGTCGGCAAGCTCGAGAAGCACTACCGCGACATGCAGGACATGGAGTTCACCATCGAGGATGGCAAGCTCTACATGCTGCAGACCCGCAACGGCAAGCGCACGGCGGCCGCCGCGTTCAAGATCGCCTGCGACCTCGTCGACGAGGGCATGATCACCCCCGAGCGGGCCGTCGCCATGATCGACCCCAAGCAGATCGACGCGCTGCTCCACCCGCAGTTCGACACCCTCGCGCTGGCCGCCGCCGAGCCGATCGGCAAGGGCCTGCCGGCGTCCCCGGGTGCCGCGTCCGGCAAGGTCTCGTTCACCGCCGAGGACGCCGCCGAGCGCGGCCGCAAGGGTGAGCCGGTCATCCTGGTGCGCCTGGAGACCACCCCCGAGGACATCGAGGGCATGCACTACGCCCAGGGCATCCTCACCGCTCGCGGCGGCATGACGTCGCACGCGGCCGTGGTGGCCCGCGGCATGGGCACCTGCTGCGTGTCCGGCCTGGGCGAGATCGAGTTCGGCGCGGACGGCAAGAGCTTCTCGCTGGGCGGCCAGCTGTTCACCGAGGATGACTGGATCTCCCTCGACGGCTCGACCGGCAACGTGTACGGCGCGGCGATCAAGACCGTTCCGGCCGAGATCAGCGGCTACTTCGGCCGGATCATGAAGTGGGCCGACGAGTACCGGACGATGAAGGTGCGCACCAACGCCGATACCCCGCACGACGCCAAGACCGCCCGCCAGTTCGGCGCCGAGGGCATCGGCCTGTGCCGCACCGAGCACATGTTCTTCGAGGCCGACCGCATCGCCGCCATCCGCGAGATGATCGTCTCCAAGACCGTCGCGCAGCGCGAGGCCGCCCTGGCGAAGCTGCTGCCGATGCAGCGCGGCGACTTCGAGGGCATCTACGAGGCCATGGAGGGCTTCCCGGTCACCATCCGGCTGCTGGACCCGCCGCTGCACGAGTTCCTGCCCACCGAGGAGGACGACATCGTCGCCCTCGCCGCGGACATGGACCTCAGCGTCGGCGAGCTGAAGAACGTCATCGCCTCGCTGCACGAGTTCAACCCGATGATGGGCCACCGCGGCTGCCGACTCGACGTGACCTACCCCGAGATCGGCGCCATGCAGACGCGGGCGATCATCGAGGCCGCGATCAACGTGGCCAAGCGTCACCCCGAGTGGAACCTGGTCCCGGAGATCATGATCCCGCTGGTCGGTGAGGTGAAGGAACTCGCCTACGTCAAGCAGGTCGTGACCTCCACCGCGGACGCGATCATCGCCGAGTCCGGCGTCGACCTGAAGTACCTGGTCGGCACCATGATCGAGATCCCGCGCGCGGCGCTCACCGCCGACGAGATCGCCAAGGAGGCCCAGTTCTTCTCCTTCGGCACCAACGACCTGACCCAGATGACGTTCGGCTTCAGCCGCGACGACGCGGGCAAGTTCCTGGACGCCTACTACGAGAAGAAGATCTACGAGAACGACCCGTTCGCGCGCCTCGACACCGTGGGCGTCGGCAAGCTGGTCAAGATGGCCGTCGAGCTGGGTCGGTCGACCCGTCCCGACATCAAGCTGGGCATCTGTGGCGAGCACGGCGGCGACCCGTCCTCGATCGAGTTCTGCCACCAGGTCGGCCTGGACTACGTCTCCTGCTCGCCGTTCCGGGTGCCGATCGCCCGGCTCGCGGCGGCGCAGTCGGCGCTGAAGGGCGACGTGATCCACGGCTGAGCCCACACCGAACAGGACGGCCCGTCCCCGAGGGGACGGGCCGTCCGGCGTTGTGAGCGGGGGAGGCGTCAGTAGTCGGCCGCGGCGGGGGCGGCCCCGTCCAGGACGCCCCGGGTGCCGGACAGCCCCAGCCGGGTGGCGCCGGCGGCGATCATCGCCAGGGCCGCCTCGTGGGTGCGGATGCCGCCGGACGCCTTGACCCCGAGACGGCCGCCGACCGTCCGGGCCATCAGCGCCACGGCGTGCTCGGACGCCCCGCCCGCCGGGTGGAAGCCCGTGGAGGTCTTGACGAAGTCGGCGCCCGCGGCCTCGGCGGCGCGGCAGGCGGTCACGATCTCGTCGTCGGTGAGGGCCGCCGACTCGATGATGACCTTGAGGACGGCCGCGCCGACCGCGGAGCGCACCGCCCGGATCTCGGCCTCGGTGTGCGCCGCGTCGCCGGCCTTGAGGCGTCCGATGTCGATGACCATGTCGACCTCGTCGGCGCCGGCCTCGACCGCCCTGGCGGCCTCGAACGCCTTGACCTCGGCGGTGTGCTTCCCGGAGGGGAAGCCGCAGACGGTGGCCACCTTCACGTCGCCCGTGGGCCAGGGGAGCGGCAGCATCGACGGGCTCACGCAGATCGAGTAGGCGCCCAGCGCCTGAGCCTCGTCCAGCAGGGCCCGCACGTCGGCCAGGGTCGCCGTGGGGGAGAGCAGGGTGTGGTCGACGTAACGGGCCAGTTCGGCGCGGGTGAGCGGCACGGTGACTCCTGGAGGGCTGATGAGAGGACGGCCCTACCCTAGTCGGATCAGAGCAGCGCCCAGGTGCGGGGCCCGGCGACTCCGTCCGCGCGCAGCCCGTGGGAGCGCTGGAACTGCTGGACGGCCCGCAGGGTCGCCGCGTCCCAGCGGCCGGTGACGGCGACGGGGAGGCCGTGGGCGCGCAGGGCGCTCTGGAGGACGCGGACCCGCGCCGCCGGCGCGTGCCGGTCCACGATCCAGCCGCGGGCCGCCGCCGGCACGGTGCTGGCGCCGACGGACGGGGTGGCGACGCGGGCCGTCGTGTCGTAGCGGTCGAGGCGGTACTGCCGCATCAGCGCGATGAGGCGGGTGGCGTAGCGGGGGTCGGTGGCGTAGCCGGCCGACTGGAGTCGCCGGGCGAAGGTCTCGGGGTGGTGGGTGACGGCCATCGCACTGCGGTAGCGACTGGCCAGGAGGCGGGCGTGATCCTCGAACGACCCCTGCGCGTTGGCGTAGGCGCGGAAGCGGGCGACCACGGTGACCCGGCGGCCGCGCACGTACTCGGCCGTCGACAGCGCGACGCAGCCGCGCTGGGTGGGGCTGGCCTTGGCGGTGCACTTGATGCCGAAGTAGTTGTTGGCCCGACGGGTGAGCTGCGACTGCCCCCAGCCGGATTCCAGGATCGCCTGCGCGATGGTCACCGACGCCGGCACCCCGGTCCGCTGCTGGGACGCCAGCGCGGCGGGGGCGACCCGGCTGATGAACGCCTGCCGGGTGTCGGCGGCGTCCGCCTCGGGCGCTGTGGCGACGAGGGCGCTGCCGCCGATGGCAACGATCGCGGCCAGGGACGTGAGCGGACGGGCGAGGCGGGTGAGGAGCGGCACGGGCAGCATCCTGGCGGGACGGCGAACCGGACGCGAACCGAAGGTTGAGACTTCGGCGGCCCGGGTCCCGGGAGGTGCGCGTCGGCGGCCCCGGCGGCGACGACTACGCTGGGCCGCGAGGCGAGGAGGAGCCGATGAGCGGGAACGACAACTGGACCCAGCCGGACTCGGGGCGATCGGATCCCGCGGGTTGGCGGCGGGCGCAGGGCGACTGGTCTCCGGGGGCGGCGTGGCCGTCGGGCGGCACGTCGCCCCAGGCCGGTGGCCCCGCCACCCCCTACGACGCGCCGTACCCGCAGTATCGCCAGCCGAGCTTCGGGCCGCCCGCCCCGGGCTTCGGCTCGACGCCCCAGCCCTACCTGGGGCAGCCGGGCTACCAGCAGCCCGGCTACGCCGTCGCACCGTACGGTCATTCCCCGTACGGCCAACCAGTTGTGGCCCCCAAGAGCCCGGGCGTCGCGTTGCTGGCGTCGTTCTTCGTCCCCGGTCTGGGCTCCATGATCAACGGGCAGGTCGGCAAGGGGATCGGCATCCTGGTCGGCTACATCGTCAGCCTGCTGCTCGTCTGGCTGCTCCTCCCGGGGCTCGTGGCCCTCGGCCTCTGGGTCTGGGGCATGGTGGACGCCTACCAGGGCGCCCAGCGCTGGAACCTGGAGCACGGCATCCTCAGCTGAGCCGCGCCGGGGGCGTCCGGATCGGCGGTGCCGACCCGGTGCGCGGCGAACGGTTACCGGGCGAAGGTGGCGGTGTCGATCACGTAGCGGTACCGCACCTGCGAGTTGACGACCCGGTCGTAGGCCGCGGTGATGTCGTCGCCCGAGATGACCTCGACCTGCGGCGCGATGCCGTGCTCGGCGCAGAAGTCGAGCATCTCCTGGGTCTGCGGGATGCCGCCGATGTTCGACCCGGCGAGCACCCGGTTGGTGCCCACCAGCGACCCGAGCCGGAACGTCGTCGGGTGCTCGGGCAGCCCGACGTCGACGAGGACACCGCCGACCTTGAGGCAGCCCAGCAGGGCGTCGAGGTCGGAGTCGGCGGACACCGTGCTGACGATCAGGTCGAAGCTCTTGGCCAGCCTCTTGAGGGTCCCCGGCTCGGAGAGCGCGTGGAACTCGACCGCCCCGAACCGGCGGCCGTCCGCCTCCTTGCTGCGCGTGTGGGAGATCACCGCAACCTCGGCGCCCAGCGCCGACGCGATCTGGACGCCGACGTGCCCCAGGCCGCCCATCCCCACGATCGCGACGCGCTTGCCGGGGCCGGCCCCCCACCGCTTCAACGGCGAGTACAGCGTGATGCCGGCGCACATGAGCGGAGCCGCTACCTTGAGATCGATGGCGTCGGGGATGCGGCAGACGTAGTCCTGCTCGACGGTGATGCCCTGGCTGTAGCCGCCGGCCGTCGGGACGCCGTCGCGGCCCACGCAGTTGTAGGTCCAGATCGTGCCGCCCTCGCCGGAGCAGAACTGCTCCTCGCCGCGCTCGCACTCCGGGCAGTGCCCGCAGGAGTCGACGAAACAGCCGACCCCGACGTGGTCGCCGACGGCGAACCGGGTCACTTCGCTCCCGACCTGCCGCACGACGCCCGCCAGTTCATGGCCCGGCACGAGCGGGTACAGGACCGAGCCCCACTCCCCGCGCGCCGTGTGGATGTCGGAGTGGCAGATCCCGGCGTAGACGATGTCGAAGTACACCTCGGTGGGGCCGGGCTCGCGCCGGGTGATCGTGGTGGGGTGGAACTGGGCGGTCTTGTCGTCGCAGGCGTAGGCCAGCACCTCGGGCACGGGGGATCCTCTCGTCGGGTCGTCCCCGCCATCCTCCCCCCGCGGTCAGCGCGGCGCCAACGGGACGCGCAGCGTGAACGTCGTCCCGCCGGGCGACGACTCGACCGTCGCCGAGCCGTGGTGGGCCTGCAGCACCGCCGACACGATCGCGAGGCCGAGGCCGGTCGACTGGCTGCCGCCGCCGGACCGGGCGCGGGCGGCGTCCGCGCGGGTGAACCGCTCGAAGACCCTGTCGCGGACGCTGTCGGGGAGGCCGGGCCCGTCGTCGGCGACCCGGATGACGGCGTCCCCGGCCTCGGCGGCGAGGGTGGTGAGCACGTGGGTGCCGGCCGGGGTGTGGGTCCGGGCGTTGGCCAACAGGTTCGTGACCGCCTGGTGCAGGCGGAAGGGGTCCACGACGGCGACGATGTCCTGCTCGGGCAGGCTGAGCTCCCAGTCGTGGTCGGGGCCGGCGGCCTGGGCGTCCGAGACGGCGTTCGCGACCAGTTCGTTCAGCACCGTCGGCGTCCGGTCGAGGCTCGGGCCCGCGTCGAGGCGGGCGAGCAGCAGGAGGTCCTCGACGAGGGCCGACATCCGGGCCGACTCGGACTCGATGCGGCTCAGCGCGTGCGCCGTGTCGGGCGGGGTCTGCCCGCGCTCGCGCCGCGTCAGCTCGGCGTACCCCCGGATCGATGCCAGCGGGTTGCGCAGCTCGTGGGAGGCGTCCGCCACGAACTGGCGCACCTTCGTCTCCGAGCGCTGCCGGGCCGCCAGCGCGGACTCCACGTTGTCGAGCATGCGGTTGAAGGCCAGCCCCACCTGCCCGACCTCCGACCGCGGGTCGGTGTCCTGGGGCGGCACCCGAACGGGGACGGCCACCTCTCCCGAGTGCAGCTCGAGCGAGCTCACCTGATGGGCGGTGTTGGCGAGGCGCTGGAGGGGGCGCAGGGCGTTGCGCACCACCGTCCGCGCGGCCGCGAACGCGAGCGCGATCGCGGCGACGGTCAGGACGCCGGCGGCGAGAGCGGCCTTGGTCAGGGGCTCGGTCACCGTGGTGGCCGGCAGGCCGATGACGACGGTCCGGTCGAACTGGTCGACGCCGACCGTCACCCGGTAGAGGCCCAGGCCCTCGACGGCGACCGTCACCGGGCCGGCCGTCGGTGCCAGGGCGATCAGTCCGGCCACCTGGGCGGCGGTGAGCGGCTGGCTCACGGTGCCGGTCTGCACCCGGCCGTTGGCCGGCACCAGTCCGTTCAGCGCGGTGAACTCCGAGCAGGCCATGAGCAGCCCCTGCTGCTGGCCGGGGCCGCCGCGCTCGGGGCCTCCGCAGCGCAGTTCCTCCAGCGGCACGAGACCCCCCCGGCGTTCGTCGGTGTTGCTCCGGACCCGGCCGGCCGCGGCCAGCACCTGGGCGTCGAGTTGCGCTTCGAGGATCCGGTCGAGCACCACGAGGGTCAGGCCGGACAGTGCGATCGCGACGAGGGCCACCAGGCTCGTCACCCGGAGCACCAATGTCCGCGACAAGGTGCCCTTGGCCAGCGGCCGCACGGACGCCGGCGCGCCGCCCGGCGGGGTCATGCGCCCGCCGGCTTCAGCAGATAGCCGGCGCCGCGCAGCGTGTGAATCATCGGCTCCCGTCCGGCGTCGATCTTCTTCCGCAGGTAGGAGATGTAGAGCTCGACGACGTTCGCCTGCCCGCCGAAGTCGTAGTTCCACACCCGGTCGAGGATCTGCGCCTTCGACAGCACCCGCCGGGGATTGCGCATCAGGAAGCGCAGCAGCTCGAACTCGGTGGCGGTCAGGGTGATCTCGTCGCCGCCCCGGGTGACCTCGTGGGAGTCCTCGTCGAGGACCAGGTCGCCCACGACGAGCTGGGAGCCGGGGCGCACCGTCATCGCGCCGGCGCGGCGCAGCAGCCCACGGAGCCGCGCGATCAACTCCTCCAGGGAGAAGGGCTTCGTGACGTAGTCGTCGCCGCCGGCGGTGAGCCCATGGACCCGGTCCTGCACGGCGTCCTTGGCCGTGAGGAAGATCACCGGGACGTCGGGCAGTTCGGCCCGCACCCGGCGCATCACCTCGAGGCCGTCGAAGTCGGGCAGCATCATGTCGAGGACGAGGGCGTCGGGGCGCACCTCGCGGGCGGCCTGGACGGCCGCCAGCCCGGAGGCCGCCGTCGTCACCTCCCAGCCCTCGTACCGCATCGCCATCGACAGCAACTCGGTCAGGCTCGGCTCGTCGTCGACGGCGAGGATGCGGATCGGGGTGCCGTCGGGGCGGGTGAGCGCGGCGCCCTGGCCGCGGGGGGCGTTGCTGGTCATGACCGAACTCTGTCAGTTCGCTGTGAGTGCCGGCTGGGAGAATCCTGTGCGCCGGCTGTGTCTCGGGCGACCGCGGGAGGTGCCGTGACGGGTTGATCCTGCTCCCAGGCTGTCCCTCGGGGGCGGGGCGAGGCACAATGGCGGGGGTGCCCCTCGGCCAGGACGGGTGCCGCGTCCCCATCGCGCGGGGCATCTTGGATCGATCACGGGGGTGGTCAGGCAGTGATGGAGTTCGGTGGACCCAGCCGCCGCACGCTGTACGCCGTCGTGGTGTCCGCACTGGTCGTCTCCCTGTTCTTCGGTTGGTACGTCACCTTCGGGCCCGGCGCCTGGGCGAGCCACGAGCCGTCCGCCATGCAGGCGGCAGCTAACAGGACCGCCGCCCGGACCGCGGGGCCGGGCGCCACGATGACGTCGGCCTTGGCGCCGCCGGTCGCGTCGCCGTCGCGGGGAGTCGTCTCGGACGGGACGGCCACCGGCCCCTCCGAGGAGCAGGCCGTGGCGCTCCTCGAGGCGGAGCACGTCACCGGGCCGGCCCTGGCGCGACTCGAGGGGCAGTGGGTGGCGCAACTGGCGTCCAAGTACGTCGGCATCGTCGATCCGCAGCAGGTCACCTCCTCCGGTGAGCACCGCTTCACCGCCCGCGACATCTACGCCGAGCACGCCGCGCTGGAGGCACGGGTGACCGGAGCCAAGGTGCTGTTGCTCGACAGCCGGACGTTCGGCAACCGGCGCAGCTTCGAGGGCGAGCCCTACTGGGTCACGGTCGCGGTCGACCCGTCGTTCGGATCGGCGGACACGATCGTGGCCTGGTGCGCGAAGCAGTTCCCCGAACTGTCGGGCACGGCGCTGAACAACCAATGCTTGCCCACCCAGCTCACCGGGATGGCGACCCCTTAGCCGTCGTGGCGCCGCACGGCGGCTCAGCGGAGATCGAACGACTGCTCGCCGGGCACGACGGGCTCCGCCGTCACCTCGACGGACGTGACGTGTCCCGGCCGGCGCGGCCACGAGGACCGTTCGCTCAGCCGGGCCACCATCTCGTCGACCCGCTCCGGGGGCCCTTGAAGATGGAATTCGACGCGGCCGTCGGCGAGGTTACGGACGCTCCCGGTGAGACCGAGCCGCTGGGCGAGCCCCTGACCCCACCAGCGGAAGCCGACGCCCTGGACGTGGCCGTCCACCCACACCGCGACCCGTTTCACGGCCGGCCGCCGTTCAGGAGTGCAGGTAACCGATCAGGTGGTCGCGCTCGTCGGTCAGCTGATCGATGCGGTGCTTCACGACGTCGCCGATCGACACCAGGCCCACCATCTGGCCGTTCACCAGCACCGGCATGTGCCGGATGCGGTGCACCGTCATCGACTGGGCGGTGTCCTCGAGGAGGGAGTCCGGTTCGACGGTGTACACCTCGGAGGTCATCAGTTGCCGCACGGTCTGGTCGACGATGCCGCCACCGTGCTGCGCGAGCCCGCGGACGACGTCGCGCTCGCTCACGATGCCATCGATGTGGACGCCGTCCACCGACACCACGACGGCGCCGATGTTGCGCTCGGCGAGCAGATTCACCAGGTCGGTCACGGTCGCGTCCGGCGCGATGGTCACGACCTCGGTGCTGCCCTTGGTCCTGATGACGTCTTCGATCCTCATGCGCGCAAGGTACCGTGACCCGCGCCGATGCGCCACTGCCGGGCGCCGCGGGTCTCGCGTGGGGGGCGCGGGTCCGCGGGGGGCACCCGCCACCTAAGCTGCGCGCACAGGAAGGAGACCCGATGAGTCGCTCCCGGACCACGCGCCTCGTCCGCGCCGGCATCGAGACGGACGCCGCGCACGGATCAGTCGTGCCCCCGGTCTACGTCTCGACGAACTACGCGTTCGCCGGCCTGGGCGACCAGCCGGCCTACGACTACAGCCGCGCCGGCAACCCGACCCGGACGCTCCTGGCGGACGCGCTGGCCGATCTCGAGGACGGGGCGGGGGCCGTCGTCACGGCGTCCGGGATGGCAGCGGTGGCGACCTGCGTCCACGCCTTCCTGCCGGCGGGCGGCACGCTGGTCGTGCCCCACGACTGCTACGGCGGCTCCTGGCGGCTGTTCGACGCGCTGGCGCGGCGGGGCGGGTTCCAGCTCGAGATCCTCGACCTCACCGGCCCGGACTCCGCCGCGCGCGTCGCCGCCGCGCGGCCGGCGCTGGTGTGGGTCGAGACGCCGTCGAACCCGCTGCTGCGCCTGACGGACCTGCCCGCGGTGGCCGCGGCCGCGCACGCCGCCGGCGCCGTGGTGGTGGCCGACAACACCTTCTGTTCGCCGCTGCTCCAGCGGCCGCTGGAGCTGGGTGCCGACGCGGTGGTGCACTCGACCACCAAGTACCTCAACGGGCACAGCGACGTCGTCGGGGGCGTCGTGGTGGGGGCCACCGCCGAACTGGCCGAACGGGCCGCGTGGTGGGCGAACTGCCTCGGCCTGACGGGTTCCGCGGTCGACGCCCACCTCACGTTGCGCGGCCTGCGGACGCTCGAGGTGCGGATGGCCCGGCACGTCGCGAACGCTCAGGCGCTCGTCGAGGCGGCCGCCGGTCATCGCGCGCTGGCCGCCCTGCACTACCCAGGGCTGCCGACCCACCCCGATCACGCGTTGTGCCGGCGGCAGCAGTCGGCGCCGGGGGCCATCGTGACGCTGGAGTTGGCGGGCGGGGAGACGGCGGTCCGGGCGTTCCTGGCGGGGCTGACCTGCTTCAGCCTGGCGGAGTCGCTGGGCGGCGTGGAGTCGCTCGTCGCGCATCCCGCCACGATGACCCACGCCGCGATGCCACCCGACGTGCAGGCGGGCGCCGGGATCACGCCGGGCCTGCTGCGGCTCAGCGTGGGCATCGAGGACCCCGCCGACCTGGTCGCCGATCTCCTGGCCGGGCTGGACCGGGCCTCGGGGTGACTCCTGGGGCGTCCGGGCGGATCAGCGGACGCCCCACGCGCGGCGTGCCTCCGCGGTGGAGGTGGGGAACTCGACCCGGGCGTGTTCGGCGATCCGGGACAGCATGGCGCCGTCGACCACGGCGCCCACGATGCCGCCGATGAGGGGCACCGCCCGCCCGAAGCGGGCGAAGGTCTTTGCCCCGATCGACCTCAGCAGGCGGAAGCCGACGGCCTTGTTGATCATCATCAACGCGGCCGCCGGGAGCCGGCTGGACGCCAGCCCGCCGAGCGCGTTCGTGCCGATCGAGATGCCGGCCTTGTTCAGGATGTCGGTGGACCTCGCGCCCACGAGGGCGAGCAGGATGGCCGAGCGGATCGTTGGGTCGTCGATGTCGTACCCGCGCAGCTTGGCGATGGCGCCGACCGTGCGGGTGGCCACCACGTAGAACCCCAGGAGGTTCGCCGGGAGCGCGACCGGCATCGTGACGAAACCGCCCAGGCCCGTCACGAACCCTCCGCCGGCGGCCAGCCGGACGCCGCCCCGCGCGAGGGCGTCGATGGCCCGCTCGGTGTCACCGTCGGCGGCCCGCAGCGCGTCGTCGGCCACCGTGTGGGCGCCCTTGAGGAAGGCCTTGCCGTCCAGCCCGAGCGCCAGGATGCGCTGGATCGTCGCGGTGATGGCGTCCGTCTTGCCCTGCGGGTCGTGGGCCTCCTGCAGGGCGCTCCGTGCGGTGGCGATGTCCTGGCGGCGGAAGATGTCGAACAGTCCCATGGCTAGCCTCTCCGGGTCTCGATGCGCGGCCGGTCTCGATGCTGCCAGCCGGGCGGCCGGTCGGCCAGGCGAGCCCGATAAGGATTGCGTCTCAAACCAGCAGTCAGTGCCCCACGAGCGCGCGGCCGAAGAACAGCAGGTTGGCCGGCCGCTCGGCGAGGCGCCGGGTGAAGTAGCCGTACCAGTCGGTGCCGTAGGGAACGTAGACGCGGACGCGGTGCCCGAGGGCGGCCAGACGCCGCTGCTCGTCGGCGCGAATGCCGTAGAGCATCTGCAGTTCGTACTCGTCGGGGCCCCGGCCGACCAGCTCGGCGTAGCCCAGCGCGGCCTCGATCATGTGGGGGTCGTGGGAGGCCACCATCGGGTACCCCTCGCCCTTCATGAGGATCCGCAGGCACGCGAGGTACGCCGCGTCCACCCCCGCCCGGTCGCGGATCGCGACGGAGGCGGGCTCGTCGTAGGCGCCCTTGCAGAGGCGGATGCGGGAGCCCGCGGTCGCGTACCGCCGGCAATCGGCGGGCGTCCGGTGCAGGTAGGCCTGCAGCACCGTCCCGGTCTCCGGGTAATCCACCCGCACCCGGTCGACGAGGGCCAGGGTTGCGTCGGTGGTGGTGTGGTCCTCCATGTCGATGGTCACCGTCGTCCCGACCGCCCCGGCCGCGGCGCAGATGCGCTGCACGTTGCGGGTCGCGATCTCCGCCCCGCCGGGCAGGGCCAGGCCGACCGCCGTCAGCTTGACGGAGACCTCGGCCACGCCGGTGGGGCCCTCGGCGGAAAGCCGCTCCAGGAGGGTGAGGTAGGCCTCGGTCGTCGCGGTCGCCTGCGCCTCGGTGGTGGTGTCCTCGCCGAGGTGGTCGATCGTGGCCAGCAGCCCCGCGTCCGCGAGCCCCCGCACCGCGCGGAGGCAGTCGTCGACCGTCTCCCCGGCGACGAAGCGCTCGACCACGTGCCGGGTGGGAGGGAAGGCCACCATCGCGCGGCGCACGGCGTCGTTACGGGACACCGCCAGCAGAGTGGACCGCAGGATCCTCGTGTTCTCTCCGGTTCGCATGCCGCCAGCCTAGTGGGAGCACGATCAGGGCTGCTGCGGCGGAGGCTGCGCACCGTCCGGCTCGTGGGATCGTGCGGGGACCCCGGGGGCGGCTCCCTCCGAGGCCTGCGGCGGCCGCTTGACCAGCTCGGGGGGCATGCCCTCCCGATAGCCCAGGCTGTCCTCGCGGCGGAAGGGGGTGGTGTCCAGGGGCTCGCCCAGGTGGTGGGGCTTCTTGTCCACGAACTCGGCCGGGTTGTACTCCCGGTAGTCCCCGTGGCGCCGGTGGGACTCGTCGAGCAGCCGGATCAGCTCCTGTTCCTGGCCCAGCAGGTGGGCGTAGCGCTCGGGGATCTCCTTGAGCAGCTGCTCCTCGGCCATGAGCCGGCCGTAGGTCTGCTCGCGGATGGCCGGCTCCTCCTCGAACTCCAGGTCGAGGTACTGGATCGCGTGCCGCCGGGTGTTGTTGATCAGGGTGAGCACCTTGCCCTTGGGGGACAGCAGGGAGGCCACCACGGTGACGAGCAGCGAGGCGACGATCACGCCCAGCGACAGTTGCGTCGAGATCTCGGGGACGGGCAGGTGCTGCCCGCCGTTGATGAACGGCAGCGAGTTCTCGTGCAGGGCGTGCAGGATCAGCTTCACGCCGATGAACCCGAGGATCACCGCGAGCCCGTACTTGAGGTAGATCAGCCGGTCGAGCAGTCCGTCGAGCAGGAAGTACAGCTGCCGCAGCCCCATGAGGGAGAACGCCACGGCCGTGAACACGATGTAGCCGTTCTGCGTCAGCCCGAAGATCGCCGGGATGGAGTCGAGGGCGAACATGACGTCGGTGCCCCCGATCGCCACCATCACCAGGAGCATCGGCGTCATGGCCTTCTTGCCGTCGACGATCGTGAAGAGCTTGTCGCCGTCGTAGTGGTCGGAGATGTGGATGAACCGCCGGGCCAGCTTGATGACGACGTTGTTGGCCTCGTCCTCCTCGTTCCCGCTCTCGGGCTTCAGGAGCTTCACCGCCGTCCACAGCAGGATCAGCCCGAAGATGTAGAAGACCCACGAGAAGGCGTTGATCAGGGCGACACCGAGGAAGATGAAGAGCGACCGCATGATCAGCGACACCACGATGCCGAACATCAGCACCTTCTGCTGGTCGGCCCGGGGCACCTTGAAGCTGGCCATGATGATGAGGAAGACGAACAGGTTGTCGACACTGAGGCTCATCTCGGTGATGTAGCCGGCGTAGTACTCCATCCCCGATTTGGCGCCCATCGTCAGCCAGACGAACGCGCCGAAGCTCAGGGCGACGGACACGTAGATGCTCGTCCACAGCGCCGCCTCCCGGATGGTCGGGGCGTGCGCCTTGCGGACGTGGAAGACGAAGTCGAACAGGAGCAGGCCCACCACGAACGCAACGGTGAGAATCCAGGTCGTCGTGGTGATCATCCGCGAACCTTTCGATCGGGTGGACGCCTCCGGCGCCGCCGGGGCGGCCCCATCGGGCGGCCCCCAATCTACCGGCCGCCCACCTCGTTCAGGCGAACAGCCCCCGCACGAGCGTCTCGTCGAGGGCGTCCAGGGTGCCGATCACCCGGTCGGCGAGCGCCAGGGCATCCGGGGCGGGGGCCGGCTCCGCCGGGGGGACGGCCACGACCTTCATCCCCGCCGCGTGGGCCGACCGGATGCCGTTGGTGGAGTCCTCGACCGCGACGGCCTCGGCGGGCCGGACGCCGAGGCGGCGGCAGGCTTCCAGGTAGACCGCGGGGTCGGGCTTGCCGACGCCGACGGACTCGGAGGAGACGCGCACCTCCACGAGCGCCGAGACGCCGAGCGCCGCCAGGCCGGCGTCGATCAGGATCGGGGGCGAGGAGGACGCCACCGCGACGGGGCCGAGCGCGGCCATCCGGCGCACCGCCTGCTCGGCGCCGGGCAGCAGCCGCACCCGGCCGGCGCGGTAGGCGTCCGCCACCTCACCGATGACCCGGGCGGCGATCTCCTCCAGGGTGCCGGGGTAGCCGATCTCCTCGGCGCAGTAACGCGCCCACTCCGGCGTGCTCATCCCCATCATCGCGGTGGTGGCCCGCTCGGGGTAGGTCAGCCCCTCGGCCTCCGCGATGCCGCGCCGGACCGCGGCCCAGGTCACCTCGGTGTCGGTCAGGGTGCCGTCCAGGTCGAAGACCACGGCGCGGGGAAGGTTCATGGCGCCATTAAAGCCGGTCGCCGCTGCTGTCTGCGGGGCGAGCGACGCCGCGGACCCGAGCGGCGCGGACGGACAACCCCCCGGTCCGTCCGCATGGACCGGCAGAGACATCATGTCCCATCGGCGGCGCGCAGCGCACGTCTGCCGCCTTCGATCGCCTCGGCGTCGCGGAAGCCGGGTCAGCGGCCGCCCCGCAGCCCCAGCGACCGCAGCCGCTCGGTCCGCGCCCGGAGCCGTTCGCGTCGGGGGACGAGCATCAGCGCGGTGAGCTCCGCACCGAGGGCGTCCGCGATCCCCGCGCAGAAGCGATCCACCTCGCCGGCGGCGTCCTCGGGTTCGGGGATCACCCGGTCGACGATGCCGTGCGCCAGCAGATCGGCGGCCCGGACCCCCTGGGCGGCCGCGAGCTCGGCGGCGTGGGCGGTGTCGCGGTGCACGATCGCCGACGCGCCCTCCGGCGGCAGGGGCGCCAGCCAGGCGTGCTCGGAGGCCAGCACCCGGTCGCACGGGAGCGCCAGCGCGATCCCGCCGCTGCCCTGGCCCAGCAGCACGCTGAGCGTCGGGGTGGGCAGCGTGACCAGGTCGGCGAGCGAGCGTGCGATCTCGCCCGCCAGCCCGCGTTCTTCCGCCTGCCGCGAGAGGGCCGCGCCCGGCGTGTCGATGACGGTCACCAGCGGCAGGCGCAGTTCCCGCGACAGCCGCATCCCCCGCCGGGCCTCGCGCAGCGCGGCGGGGTCGAGCGGGTTGTCCAGCGACTGGGCCTGCCGGCATTGCCCGAGCACGACGCACGGCGCGCCGCCGAACCGGGCCAGGGCCAGGACCGAGCCGGGATGGAGTTGCCCGTCGCCGGTGCCGCTCAGCATCGTCACCTCGGACGCGGTGCGGTCGAGCAGATCCCGCACGCCGGGCCGGTCGGGGCGGCGGGTGATCTCGATGGAGGTCCAGGCCGGGACGTCGGCCAGCGGGGGCTGCGGGGCGGCGTCCGGGATCGGCCGGTCGGCCGCGGAGGTGAGCCCTCGTTCGCGCCGCGCCATCAGGACGCCGAGGATGCGGCCCAGCACCTCGGCCAGCCGCTCGGGCGCGACGACGGCGTCGACGATCCCGCACTCCTGCAGGTTCTCCGCGACCTGGACGCCCGGGGGGAACGGCTGCCCGTACAACGCCTCGTAGACCCGGGGGCCGAGGAACCCGATCATCGCGCCGGGCTCGGCCAGTTGGACGTGACCCAGCGAGCCCCAGGACGCGAACACGCCCCCCATCGTCGGGTGCCGCAGGTACACCAGGTAGGGCAGGTTGGCGGCCTTGTGCTGCATGACCGCCTGGGTGATCTTCGCCATCTGCAGGAACGCGACGGTGCCCTCCTGCATGCGGGTGCCGCCGCCGACGGGGAACGCGACCACCGGCAGCTGCTCGCGGGTGGCCCGTTCGAGCGCCGCGGTGAGCCGCTCGGCGGACGCCACGCCGATCGAACCGCCGAGGAACGCGGGGTCGCCCGCCAGGACGGCGACCCGGCGGCCGCGCACCCGTCCGCACCCCGTGACGACGGACTCGTCGCGCCCGGTGCTGGCGCGGGCCGCGGCCAGGTCGGCCGCGTAGGCCTCCGAGATGCCGGGCAGCGCGGCGGGTGCGGCGTCCCAGCTGGTGAAGGAGCCCGGATCGAGCACGAGGTTCAGCAGTTCCGTGAGGGTCGGGCGGGCCATGGTCGCTCCTTCGATCGCGTGGCCCCGACGCTACGGGGACCGGCCGCGTCCGCCCGCCGTGTTCGGCAGGGCGGAAGGCGGCCGCTCAGGGAGCGGTCGCCGTGGGCGGGGAGGGAGAGCCGGGCGGCGTCGACGGCGTCGGAGCGGGTTGCTTGAGGGCGACGATGACGGCCTGCACCGTGCCGGTCGGGGTGGGGCTCGGGGTGGGCCCGGACGCCGTCGGTGCGGTCGGCGTCGGTGCGGTCGGCGTCGGGTCGGTCGGCGTCGGATCGGTCGGCGTCGGGTCGGTCGGCGTCGGGTCGGCAGGCGAAACGGGCGTTCCGCCGACGGGCGGCGTCGGGGAGGGTGAGCCGGACGCGGTGGGGGTGGGCTCCGCGGCCGGCACGAACGCGAGGAAGCTCGTCGGATACTCCAGGCCGGGCAGCGGCGACGTCTGCCCCGCGGTGTCGCGGAGCGTCACCATCACCAGCGCGTCCCCGAACAGCCGTTCCAGGTCCGCCAGCGGCGTGCCGACGCCCAGCCCCTCGGCGGACCTGATGCCCGGGTCGGTCACCACGACGCCGATCACGAGGCCGTCCGCGAGCCACAGGCGGACCCCCTGCAGTGCGGGGGAGGTCACGAAGCCCTCGGCCGCCGCCGCGTCGGGCACCAGGAACCCCTCCTGGGCGGCGACCGCCACCGGCATGCCGAGGGTGATCGGGCCGACCCCGGTGGGGTCGAACCGCCAGCCCGCGGTCGGGATCGTGGGCAGCGGCGTGGTCGGCGTCGGCGTGGCCGGGCTCGAAGCGGTGGGGCTCGGGGTGGGCGTGGCGGTCGCCTCGTGCGGGGCGGGCACGCTGACCAGCACCGTGTGCGTGATCGTCCGGACGGGGACGGGGGAGTACTGCGGCGGGGGAGGAGGGCCGTACCCCACCGAGGTCTCCACGACCGGGACGGGTGTCCTGCGGGTCGTCGCGAGGGTGGGTGGCGGGGCGGGGGTGGGGGCCGGCGTGGCGACGGTCGGCACCGGCGCCGGGATCGCCCGCGGCGCGGCCTCGTGGGCCAGCAGTCGCCAGCCGACGAGGCCGCCGACGGCGGCGACGGCGAGCCCGAGGACGAGCGCCAGCCGGCGGTGCTGCTGAGTCGTCGGCCCGCCGCTCGGCACGTCCAGCGCCGCCGGCATGGTGGGTTCGGACGCCGCCGGCTCGGCCGGCAGCGGGGGCGGCTCGACGGGGCTCACCCGGGGCAGCCGGACGGTGGCGCGGAACAGCGGGTCGGTCGCGGTTCCGGGGCCTGCCGCCGCGACGGTGGGCGCGCCGGCCCCGTCCCCGGCGTCATCGGTCAGCCGAACGCGGGGAAGATCGGCGCCGGTGGCGCCCCAGTAGTCGTGGTCCGTCATGGTGGCGAGGGGACGCGGCGGCCCGACCCGAGCGGCGCCCGCCCCGCTCCAGTGTGACTCATCCGGCAAGCCGATGGCGCCGCCGCCCGGATCGGGCGGCCCCGCCGTGACGCGACTGCAACGCCGCCGCCCCGGCGTCCGGGCGGCGGTCGGCGTCGCTCAGGTCCGGTTCAGGTCCCAGTCGATGGGTTCGGCGCCCTGCTCGATGAGGGCCGCGTTCGTCCGCGAGAAGGGCCGCGAGCCGAAGAACCCGGCGTGCGCCGAGAGCGGCGACGGATGCGCGGAGGCGACGATCGGCGTCCGGCCCAGGGCGGGGGCGAGGCTCTGGGCGTCCCGGCCCCACAGGATCGCTACCAGGGGGCCGCCGCGCTCGACGAGGGCCTCGATGGCGCGGGAGGTCACCGCCTCCCAGCCCTTGCCGCGGTGCGACCCCGCCCGGCCGGGCTCGACGGTGAGCACCCGGTTGAGCAGCAGCACCCCTTGGGCGAACCACGGGGTCAGGTCGCCGGACGCCGCGGGCGGGATGCCGCAGTCGCGGCTGAGTTCGGCGAACATGTTCCGTAGGGACCCCGGCAGGGGCCGCACGTGCGGGGCCACCGAGAACGACAGGCCCACGGGGTGGCCGACGGTCGGGTACGGGTCCTGGCCGACGAGGAGCACCCGCACGTCGGCGAGCGGCCGCGTGAAGGCCCGCAGCACCTGGCCGCCGGCCGGGAGGTAGCCGCGCCCGGCCGCCACCTCACCGCGCAGGAAGTCGCCCATGGCGTGGATCTGGTCCTCGACGGGGGCGAGGGCCTCGGCCCAGTCGGGGGCGATCAGATCGGCGAGCGGCGCGGGGGACATCGGGCTCACCGTAGTGGAGCCGGCGCGTCGGCGTCCCTTGTGCGGTTCACTAGCCTTTCCTCATGAGCAGCGAGCCCGATCTCAGCGCGATCCTCGACGACCTGGCGGCCGGCACCATCGACGCGGCGGAGGCTGCCGCCCGCATCTCCGCCGCCCGGGCGCAGGCCGCCCGGGCCGACGCCACCGCGGTGGAGGACGCCGTCGCCGAGGACGCCCCCGCGCCAGCCTCGAGCTCGGCCGAGCCGACCGCCCCCGAGCCGGGCTGGCGGGCCTACGCGCGGGAGGAGGTCCGGCCCCACCCGGTGCCGAGCCCCGAGCCGGCGGA
>JAAYTZ010000013.1 GCA_012517965.1 Propionibacterium sp.
AACCATCGCCGGCGTCTGCGCCCGCATCACCCAACGCATCCTCGCCCTCACCGCCGCCATCTGGCACAACGACCACGCCGGCCGCACCCGCCGATCACTCACCGACTACGACCACTGACCCCCGGGAATTGATCATCTAGTCCGGAGCCCGGCCGCCCCCGGGCTTCGACAAGGCTTCGTCCGTCGCCTCGGGGCTCGGTGACAGGGAGCGGCCGCGTCAACGCAGGCGGGCCAGCACGTCGTCCAGCATCGCCTCGGTGAGCCGGCCGGTGAACGTGTTCTGCTGGCTGACGTGGTAGCTGCCCACCAGGCGGACCGGCCGCCCCGCCGGCTGCCTCGGCCGCCCCGCCCCGCCGCCGGCGGACGACGCCACGAGCTCGGCCTCCGCGCCGTGGCCGAACCGCGGCCTCGGCGAGGGCACCTCCCAGCCGAGCCGCCGGGCCGCCGCCAGCGTGCCGTCCCAGGCGAGGCCCCCCAGGCACAGGATCGACCGCAGCCTTGGGGCCAGCAGGGTCAGCTCCCGGTCGAGCCAGCCCCCGCAGGCGGCCACCTCGGTCTTGTCCGGCCTGTTGGCGGGTGGCGCGCAGTGGCAGAGCGCGGTGATCCGGACGCCCGAGAGCCGCAGCCCGTCGTCGGCGTGGGTCGAGGTGGGCTGCGAGGCGAACCCGGCGCGGTGGAGCGCCGCGAACAGCCAGTCCCCGGAGCGGTCGCCGGTGAACATGCGCCCGGTGCGGTTGGCGCCGTGGGCGGCCGGGGCCAGCCCGACGATCAGGACGGACGCCGACGGGTCGCCGAACGCCGGGACCGGACGCCCCCAGTACGCCTCACGGGCGAACGCGGCCCGCTTCTCGGCGGCCACCCGCTCCCGCCAGGCCACCAGGCGAGGACAGGCCCGGCACACCGACACGCAGGCGTCCAGCCGAGCGAGGGACGCCGTGGCCGCCAGTCGCCCCACGTCGGCCACCGACCGGGCGACGGGCGTGACGCCGTCCGCCGGGTCGCCGGGCCAACCGGACCCGGGGACGGCGGGCAGTCGCGTGGTCACGGGGGCCACCCTAGGACGCTCAGCCCAGCAGCAGCCTGGCGAGCGCCAGCGAGCCGACCGCGACGATGACCGCACGCAGCACGGGGGTGGGCAGGCGCCGGCCCAGCGAGGCGCCGACGAGGCCGCCGGCGAACGAGCCGATGCCGATCAGCAGCACGACGAGCCAGTCGACGGCCTCGCCACGCAGGGCCAGGAACACCACCGCGGCGATCGTGTTGACCAGCGGCACCAGCACGTTCTTGGCGCCGTTGATCTCCTGCAGGGCCACCGGCACCAGCACCGACAGCAGCCCGACCAGGATGATGCCCTGGGCGGCGCCGAAGTAGCCGCCGTACACCCCCGCGAGGAAGGTCGCCGCCGGGGTCAGGACGCGGTGGGCGCGGCCGGGGTCGTCGGAGTGATGGCGAGCCGCCGCCCGCTGGAGGCGCGGCCCGAACACCACCAGCAGCAGCCCGAAGGCCACTAGCACCGGCACCACCGCGTCGAACACCGCCGACGGCAGCCCCAGCAGGAGCAGGGCCCCCGTGAGCCCGCCCGCCAGCGAGGCGGGTGCCAACTGCCGCAGCAGCACCCGCTGGCGGGAGATCTCGCGGCGGTAGCCGTAGGCCCCGGCGAGACCGCCGGGCAGCAGCCCGATGTTGTTGGAGATGTTGGCGACGATCGGCGGGTAGCCGAGCATCAGCAGCGTCGGGAAGGTGATCAGCGTCCCCGACCCGATGACGGCGTTGATGGCGCCCGCGCCGACCGCCGCCAGCACGATCGCCACCACGTGCTCGACCGGCACGGGCTCAGGCCCCCGGCGCGGCGGACTGCGCGGCGGACCGCGCGGCGAGGTCGTCCGCCACCCGCTTGCGCAGCACCTTGCCGAGCAGCGACTTCGGCAGCTCCGGCACCGTCACGACCTCGCGGGGCACCTTGTAGGCGGCCAGCCGTTCCTTGGCCCAGGCGCGCAGCGCGGCGGTCTCCAGCGGTTTGCCCGAGCGGGTGACCACGGCCGCCACCACCCGGTCGCCCGTGGGGCCGGGCAGCCCGACGACGGCGACCTCGGCGATGTCGGGGTGCTCGTGCAGTTCGGCCTCGACCTCGGAGGGTGCCACGTTGAAGCCGCCCGTGATGATGATCTCCTTGAGCCGGTCGACGATGGTGGTGAAGCCGTCGGCGTCCACCGTGACGAGGTCACCGGTGCGCAGCCAGCCGCCGGGCAGCAGCGCCAGGGCGGTCTCCTCGGGCGCCTGCCAGTAGCCGCCGAAGATCTGCGGCCCCTTGAGCAGCAGTTCGCCGGGCTCGCCCTGCGGCACGTCCCGGGTGGGGTAGTCCGGGTCCACGACCCGCATCAGCGTCGACGGGAAGGGGACGCCGATGGTCCCCGTCCGGCGGGTGGGCCAGAACGGGTTGCCGAGCGCGACGGGCGCCGCCTCGGTGAGCCCGTACCCCTCGACGAGCAGCCCGCCCGACACCGACTCCCAGAGCTCGACGATGTCGTCGGTCAGCGCCATCGCCCCCGAGATGCAGAAGCGGGCCGACCGCAGCGACACGCCGCGCTCCTTCGCCCGGTCGGCCGTCCGCCGGTAGATGGGGGGCACCGCGCAGTAGACGGTGGGTGGGGTCTTCCGGGCGACGTCGAGCACCAGGTCGGCGTCGAAGCTGGGGAAGAGGACGATGTGGGCCCGTTTCAGGATCCCGAACGTGAGATAGAGCGTCATCCCGAACGCGTGGAACATCGGCAGCACCGCGTAGATGACCTCGCGGCCGTCCACGGCGTCCTTCATCCAGGCGGCGCCCTGCAGCGCGTTGGCGTACAGGTTGCGGTGGCTCAGCATCGCGCCCTTGACGTGCCCGGTCGTCCCCGAGGTGTACTGGATGACCGCCAGGTCGGTCGCGCCCGGGTGCGGGAGGGCGTCCGTGACGGGGGACGCCGCCAGCACCGCCCGCCACGGAGTCGTCCCGGGTGCGGGCGCGTGCAGCCGGTCGCGGGTGGCCCGCAGCTTCGGCACCGGAAGCTGCAACGCCAGCCGTTTGACCGGCGGGAAGGCGTCCAGCAGGTTGACCGCGACCACCCGGCGGAGGCCGTCGGGCAGCTTGGGTACCGCCACGTCCCAGCAGATGGCGACCTCGGCGCCGTGGTCGGCGAACATGCCGGCCAGTTCGTGCGCGGTGTAGAGCGGGTTGTGCTCGACGACGACCGCGCCGACGCGCAGCGCCGCATAGAACGCGATGACGTGCTGGGGGCTGTTGGGCAGGACCAGCGCGACCCGGTCGCCGGGGCGGACGCCGACCGACGCCAGCCAGCCGGCCGCCCGCGCGACGGACCGGCTGAGGTCGCCGTAGCTGGTCCGTCGGCCGAAGAACTCCAGCGCGACGGCGTTCGGGTCGACGGCACACGACCGATCGAACAGTGCGGTCAGCGGCTCATCGGGAATCGCGATGGTCGCCGGCACGCCGGGCTGGTAGTTCCTGACCCACGGGGCTTCGTCGTTCACGGGGTCATTCTGTCCGAACCCGGCGTCCAGTCAGCGAAGCGCGCCGGTCAGCGGCGCTCGGCGCCACCCTGCTTCAGCCACCCGAGGAGCTGGTTCAGGCCGGACGGGCCGCCGACGTCCGTGGGCATGAGCAGCCACAGCACGGGGTAGAGCATCCAGCCGAACGGCTGGACGAACAGGGCGATCAGCACCATGACGATGCGGATGATCGTGGCGTCGACGCCGAAGTAGGCGGCGAGACCGCCGCACACCCCGGCGATGTACTTGTCGGTGGTGCTGCGGACGAAGGGCTTGTTCATGACGGTTCCTTTCGGGGGGTTCCGACCCTACCGGGTCGGGGCGGGGGCCTAGGAGGCTGCTGAAGAAGGCGCCATTTGGCGTGTCGGCAGGCTGTGGATGGCGGAGTCCACGTGGGTGGCCTCGGCGACCTTGACGCCGTCACTGCGGCGCCTTCGCTCACCGGACCTGCTTTGGCCGGTGGAGCC
>JAAYTZ010000127.1 GCA_012517965.1 Propionibacterium sp.
ATACACGGCGGTACGCTTCACGGCGAAAGTGCTTCCTTGCGCGGGACTTCTACGACTTCGACACTCGTATTATCCCAAGCCGGAAGCACTTTCGCTGTTCAAAACCCCGGATCAACAGCCCCCGTCATGAAAGCACGAGGGTAGTAGAGCACCTGGCGCTCGGTGATGATCGGGACGCCGACGATCTTCTCCTTGTAGGTCGTCGCCGACAGCGGGCTGGCCTGGAAGTCGGCCAGGTTCCAGGCCGCGTCGCCCTTGGCCTTGGCGGTCAGGTCGGCCAGGTAGCCGTTCTGGGCGAACAGCCGGCCTTCTTGCAGCGGGCGGTACATCATGACGTCGATCTCGGACGTGCCCGCGTTGAGCTTGACGTTGTACTGGTCGGACAGCTGGTCCTCGGCGAGCTGCGTGAGCTCGACCTTGAGGCCCGTGGCCTTCTCGAAGTCGGCGATGACCTTCTTGATGTTCTCGGTCCAGACGTGGTTCGCCAGCGTCACGCGCACGGTGGTCGACCCGGCCGCCTGGCCGCCGCCCCCGGTGCCCCCGCCCGCGCAGCCGGCCAGCGCGAGAGCCGCGAGTCCGCCGCTACCGACGAGGAACGATCGACGAGTGAGATTTCCCATGTTCCCTCCATTGGGTACGGGGCCGGCGGTCGGTCGATGTTGGGCTCCATCCACAACTGCGTTACCGGCCTGCTCGCATCATAGGCCCCAGGGCCGACGAGCGGGGGCACGAAACGGCTCCGCAGGCCCCCGGCGAGCCGAGCCTAGGGCGGCCATCGTGCGGGACGCTGGGCCACGGTGGCTGGCTCGCGTGCCATCCTGGCGGGGTCGTCAGGAGGTCAGACGTGTCCCACGATCCGGCGGCCGAGCCCGGCCGCGTCACCCGCATCGCCCGGCGCCGGGCCATCCCCGGCCACGAGGAACAGTACGAGGAGGGCGTCCGCGCCATGCTCGCCGCGATGAAGACCCACCGGGGCTTCCTCGCCGGTGAGCTGCTGCCGCCGGAGCAGCCCGGCGGCTGGTACCAGGTCGTCGTCAACTTCGACACCGAGGAGCACCTCGCCGAGTGGGACGCCTCCCGCGACCGCGAGGACGCCCTGGTTCGGCTCCGGCCCCACGCGCTGGACGAGCCTGACTACCGGCGGCTGACCGGCCTCGAGGCCTGGTTCGAGGGGCCCGTCGTGCCGGCGTCCATGCGGCCGCCGAAGCACCGGATGGCGTTCGTCACGTGGCTGGGGATCTGGCCCACGGCGTCCTTCTTCATCTTCTTCGTCTCGCCGTTGCTGAACCGGCTGGGACTGCCGTTCCTGCTGGTGACCGCGATCAACACCCTCCTGATCACCGCGGTGATGACCTACCTGCTGATGCCCAACCTCACCCGGCTGATGCGCGGTTTCCTCAACCCGAAGCCGCGCGACTGAGCGGCGACACCCGGTGCCCGGGGCGTCCTACGTGATCCGGATGCCGTAGATCTTCCGGTCGTAGGACGCCACCACCAGCATGTCGTTGTAGGCGCTGATCGTCGCCTCGGTGTTCTTGCCGAGATCGAGGGTCGACAGATCCAGGCCCGTGTTCGGGTCGAACAGGTGGATCGTGCCCGCCGAGTCGGGCAGCACGCCGTACTGGGTGCCGTCCGAACCGGTGATCAGCGTGGGGGAGGACCAGCTGTAGTTCGCCAGGTGCCGCCGCCAGATCACGCCGCCGGTCTTCTTGTCCAGCGCGACGAGGTCGCCCTCGCGCGGCGCCGTGGTGCGGGCCACGTTGAAGATCACCATGTCGCCGATCGACCCCTGGCCGACGATCGGGCTGCCCAGGACGCCGCCGTTGACCGCCGGGTCGTAGTAGGTGGGGACGTCGTACTGCCAGACCTGCGCCCCGGTCAGGGCATCGATCTTGCGGATGTTGGTGATGCGCTCCCCGCCGTTCGCGCCCCGGTGGTCCACCTGGTTGCCGGTGTAGAGGAAGACGCCCTCGTCGGTGGCGTCCAGGGCGAGCGTGGCGTCGGTGTCGTCGCCCACGTTGCGCATCCACAGCACCTGCAGGGTGTTGACGTCCCAGCAGAAGAGCATGCCGTCGTTGTCGGCGGCGAACATGAGGTTGCGGTAGGCGACGGCCGAGTTCTCGATGCCGTGCTTGACGCTGTCGGGGCCCGCGTAGGCCAGCTTGGTCACCTCGGGGTCGAGCGTGACCGTCTTCGCAGCCGGGTCGAACCTCGTGTTCAGCGTGACCTTGTAGATGAGGCCGTTCTCGGCCGGCTCGATGAGGGTGTCGGTCTGCCGGTTGATCAGGGCCGAGGAGTCGAACGCCCCCCACTCGGCCCGCGGCGCCCCCTCGTCCAGCCCGGAGAGGAAGAAGATCTCCTTGTTCTGGATGAGGTCGAACATGCGGTAGCGCCAGTAGCCCACCGTGCCGTTGCGGTCGTTGAGCCCCTGCCCGGCGTAGAGCAGCGGGTAGCCGCGCGGGTCGACCGAGCCGGTGCCCTTGAACCCGAACTTGACGTCGATCGGGTCCTTGGTGGGCGTCCCGTCGGCCAGGTTGAGCCGGTACACCTTGCCCTCGAAGACCGGGTAGATGACCTCGACGAAGTTCGGGTCATCGACCAGCTTCTGGTCGAGTCCCATCGCGGCCTTGGTCTGCTGCGGCCAGTTGACGAGCAGCGGCTGTCCCGTCCAGCCGGCGCCCGGCCAGTAGGAGCCCTCGCCGCGCACCTCGCCGATCTCCTTGGTCCAGACGATCTGCAGCCGCTTCGCCAGCACGTCGGCGGTGCCGTAGGCGCCCCCGGTGCGGTGGTTGTTGCCCCGGAACGTCAGGACGCCCTTGACGGCCGGGTCGGTGTAGGTGACCGGGTCGCCGAACGCGATGAGGCGGTCGGGTTCGTAGGGGTCGATCGTCTGGTTGTTCCCGTCGAGCACCTTCCACCGGACGGAGCCCTCGGCGTCCGTGAGGGGGCGGCTGTAGACGCCGTCGCCCTCGGCGGTGGCCGGCCGGTAGCCGGGCAGCGAGGTCGGGTCCAGCGCCAGCTTCGCCGGGTCGGTCTCGGGGCTCTGAACCGGCAGGGCGGCGTCCGCGGGCCGGTTGGGCCGGATGCCGGGGGTCACGGTCTCTGTCGAGCAGGCCGCCAGCCCCACCAGCACCGCCGCGGACGCCAGCGTGGCGATCAGCCTGCGGGGGCGGCGGCGGTTGCGCATGGGCTCTCCTGGGTGCGACGCGAACCGGACGCCGCGGCGTCCGGCCTGGCTACCCGCCGAGTCTAGGGGCTCCCACCGGTTGGGCGGACGGCGCCCCGCCCGCCGGCGCGGGCTAGCCTGCCCCGGGTGACCAGCCCGCTGACGCCCGCCGTGCGGATGGGGCTGTCGATCGGGCTGGCGACCGGGCTCTACGGGCTGTCGTTCGGGGCGCTGTCGGTCGCCGCCGGCCTGAGCGCCGCCCAGACCGTGGCCCTGTCGGCGCTCATGTTCACCGGCGGCTCGCAGTTCGCCTTCGTCGGCGTCCTCGGCGGCGGCGGGACCTTCGGCGCCGCGACCGCCGCGGCGACCCTGCTGGGCCTGCGCAACGGGGTCTACGGCGTCTCCCTGGACGCCCTGTTGCGGCCGCCCGCCCGCTGGAAGCCGCTGTTCGCCCACTTCACGATCGACGAGTCGATGGCGACGGCGTCCGCCCAGGAGGAGCCGGCCGAGCAGCGCCGCGGCTTCTGGACCGCCGGCCTGGCGGTCTGGGTGCTGTGGACGCTCTTCACCGCCGTGGGCGCGCTGGTCGGGGCGGCCCTGGACCCCCGCCGGTTCGGCCTGGACGGCGCCGCCGTGGCCGCCTTCCTCGGGATGTTGTGGCCCCGGCTGCACGGCCGGGACCCGGCGGCGGTCGCGGTCGTCTGCGCGCTGGTCACGCTGCTGCTGGTTCCCGTGGTGCCACCGGGCATCCCGATCGTGGTCGCGGCCGTGGTGGCGTTCGCCCTGGCCAGTTGGCAGCACCGGAGGGACGCATGACCGCCTGGTGGTGGATCCTGGCCGCGTCGGCGATCGCGTTCGCGACCAAGCTGGCCGGCTATCTCGCGCCCGACTCGCTGCTCGATTCCCCGGCCGTCCGGAAGGCCACCGCCTCGGTCACGGTCGGCCTGCTGGCGGCGCTCGTCGTCAGCAACGCGTTCTCGTCGGGTCAGTCCCTGATCCTGGACGCCCGCCTGGCGGCCCTCGTCGCGGCGGCGGCCGCGCTCACCCTGCGGGCCCCGTTCCTGGTGGTCGTCATCGTGGGGGCCCTGGCGGCCGCGCTCGCCCGCGCCCTGGGCGTCCTGCCCTGACCCCGGGCCGGCCGGGATGGTGTCGCGACACATCGTCCCTATCATGGGGGCCATGCTCCTCGCCGAGACCTCGCCGTTCGACACCGTCGCCGGGCTGCCCGTGCACCCGTTGGTGGTGCACGCCGCCGTCGTGTTGCTGCCCCTCGCCGCCCTGCTGCTGGTGGCGCTGATCGCCGTCCGGCGTTGGCGCGCCGCCCTGGGCGTCCCGACACTGCTCGCCCTGGCGGGCGGCACGGCGGCCGCGTTCGTGGCCGCGGAGTCCGGGGAGGCGCTGGCCGCCCGCGTCGGCGTCCCGGGGGAGCACGAGCGGTGGGGCTCGCTGACGCCCGGCTTCGCGGCCGCGCTGCTGGTGGTGGCCGCCGGCTGGTACCTGCTGCAGCGTCGGGACGCCCGGGCCGCCGGACCCGCCACGCTGCCCACCCGGGTGGGGGCGGGGCTCGTGGTGTTGCTCGCCGTCACGGTCACCGGGCTGACGGTGCTGGCCGGCCACAGCGGCGCCGTCGCGGTCTGGGGCGCTCGTCTGGCCTGACCCCGGGTCCGGAACGACGGTGCCGCTCACGACGGTCGCCTCGCTAGCCTGGGCGAGTGCTGACTCTGTACTCGCCCGTGAAGGGCATCGTCGAGGCTCTGCCCGCCGGGGACGGACTCGCGGTGGTGGCCGCGTCCGGACCGCAGCGGGTCGCCGCGCCGACGCGCGGCACCGTGACCGAATCGGACGCCGCCGGCGTCACCATCACCGACCTGCAGGACCGCGTGGTCGAGGTTCGGATCGAGGCCGACCCCGGCACGCTGACCCCGCTGGTGGCGACCGGCGACCCGCTGAAGTTCGACCAGCCCCTGTTCGCCTGGAACGGCTCCGGCACCCTGCGCGTGCTGGTCGTCAGCCCCGGCGCGACGGACGCCCTACCCCACGCGGAGCCGGGGAGCGAGGTCGCCGCCGGGGCCGACCTGTTCAGCGTCGGCCCGTTCTCCTGCGGCGCCTGAGGGTTCCCCGGGCTCGCCCGGGCGGCCGCGTCCATCGGGCCGAGAGGCAGCGGGGGTGCGCCGGCGCGGCTCGCTGTCCAGGAGCAGGCGAGCGGGTCCCCGCCGCACCGGATGGACGACGGGGCCGCGCTCGTCGCGCTCTCCGGGCTCGGGGGTCAACCACCGGGCCAGGCGGCCGCCGCGGTTGACGGCCGAGAGCCGCTCCTCGGCGTCGCCCAGCACGCCGGTGTGGGCCGCCACGACCACCTGGTCGCCGACGCGCAGCCGGAGCGCACCCTCGCCGGCCAGGACGCGGCCGTCCCGGAGCACCATCGACACGATCGCGCCCGCGGGCAGCCGCAGCTCGTCGACGTGCACCCCGGCCAGCCGGCCCTCCGCGGGGACGGCGAACGTGAGCACCGAGATCTCGGCCTGCTCGAACGGCGCCGACTCGAAGTCGGGCCGGACCCCGGCGACGGGGTCGAGCACGCCGGTCAGCCGGGCGACGAGCGGCAGCAGCGGCCCCTGGATCAGGGTGAAGACCACGACCAGCAGGAACACGATGTCGAAGATGCGCTCCGCCGACGGCAGCCCCGCGGTCATCGGGATCGTCGCGAGCATGATGGGCACCGCGCCGCGCAGGCCCGCCCACGAGATGAACAACTGCTCGGGCAGCCTCACCCGCAGCGGCGCCAGGCACGCGGTCACCGACGCCGGCCGGGCCACGAACGTGAGGGCCGCCCCGACGACCAGGGCCGGCAGGATGGCGTCCGGCAGCCGGGCGGGGCTGGCCAGCAGGCCGAGCATGATGAACAGGCCCATCTGCGCCAGCCAGGCCAGCGACTCGGCGAACCCCTCCGTGGTGCGGCGGTGGGGCAGCGGGGCGTTGCCCAGCCACAGGCCGCCCACGTAGCAGGCGAGCAGCGCCGACCCGCCGGCGAGCCCGGCAGCGGCGAACGCGACCATCCCGACCGCCAGGGTGGCCAGCGGGTAGAGCCCGGAGGCCGGCAACGCGGTCCGGGTGAGCAGCCACTGCCCGGCGCGCGCCACGGCCAGGCCGATGGCCGCCCCGACCGCCAGCTGGTAGAGACCGCTGCCGATCATCGCGGCGGGCGAGGCGGCGTCCCACAGGTCGGAGGTGACGACCGCGATCAGGATGATGACCGGCGGGTCGTTGAAGCCCGACTCCGCCTCCAGGGTCGCGCGGGTGCGTTGTCTGATGGGCAGCTTCCGCAGGATCGAGAACGTGGCGGCGGCGTCGGTCGACGCCGCGACGGCGCCCAGGATGACCGCGGTGCGGAGGTCCACGTCGAGGATCAGGTAGACCAGCCCCGTCGTGACCGCCACCGACACCAGGACGCCCGCGCTCGCCAGGATCGCGGAGCGGCCCAGCACCGGGCGCAGGTCCTCGAACCGGGTGGTGAAGCCGCCCTCGAGCAGAATGACCCCCAGCAGCAGCGTCGCCACCACCTGGGCGAGGGCCACGTCGTCGAACCGGACGCCCAGCCCGGCCTCGCCGATCGCCAGCCCCAGCAACAGGAACAGCAGCAAGCCGGGCATCCCGCTGCGGTGGGAGAGCCGCACCGCGGCCACGGCCGCGATCAGCACCGCGGCGACCGCGAGCACGAGGAGGTTGAGTTCGCCATTCATCGTGCCGCCCCCTCGCCCGCGGGGAGCGGCGTCCAGTCCCGCACCCAGAGGTGGTCGATCCGGACGCCGGACAGCTCGGCCACTCCCGCCGCCAGGTCCCGGGCGCGGCCGTCGACGACGAGCAGGTCGCCGGCGGCGGGAGCCGGACGCCGCTGCAGCCACCAGCGCAGCGCGTTCGTCACGGCGCGCCGCACCTCGTCCTCGGGCTCCAGCCGGGCGCTGTGCGCGTCGAGCAACGTCCACGACACGGCCACGGCGAGGCTCAGCCGGACGCCGTCCCGGGTGACGGCGGCCACCGGGACCTCGGCGAGGGAACCCGACCCGGGGACGGCCCGCACGGCCCGGCTGAACGGCACCATGAGGGCCACCCGGTCCCCCAGCAGGGCGCCGCGCCCCGGGCGGACGACTGTGAGGTGCTGGGACGGGGTGGCCACCACCAGCGTCGCCCGCAGCAGCACGGCGGCGGCCACGGCCAGCGCCGCCACGAGCAGCAGTTCGGTCGTGAGGGGGGGCGTCCCCAGCCCGGAAGCCATCGGAGGGTCCTCCTTCGGGTCGGTGGTGGTCCAGTCCAGCCATCCTCCCCGGCGCACCCCGGGGGGACCATCCGTGCCAACACCCATCTTCGGCGGCGGGGTCGCGGCCCTGCGGCCGCGCCGGCGCGGCCTACCCTGGGGCCATGGGTGCGGGCGGCATGTCGTTGGTCTGGCGGATCAGCCTGCTGACCGGCGCGCTGTTCGCGGTCGGCATGATCGCCCTGGCGCTCTCGCCGGCCACCATCTCCCGGGAGTTGCTGCTCACCGAGGGCGGGGTGCTCGCGGCGGCGCTGCTGGTGCTGGCTCTCGCGAACGCCCTGCTCGTGCGCGCCGAGCTCGCGCCGTTGGACCACCTGACGGCGTTCGTGCGCCGCGTCGGGGCCGTGATCGGGGACGGGCGGCGTCCGGCGGTGGAGGGCCGCGGCCAGGTGCGCGAGCTGACCCGGGCGTTCGGGGAGATGCTCGACCGACTCGACCAGGCGCGGATGGAGGGCAACGTGCGCGCGCTGGAGGCCCAGGAGGCCGAGCGGACCCGCATCGGTCAGGAGTTGCACGACGAGGTCGGGCAGCGGCTCACCGCGATCCTGCTCGGCCTGAGCGCGCTGCGTCGCACCCTGCCCGACGACGAGGAGCTGACCATCCTGCAGGAGACCACGCGGTCGACCCTGGCGGAGGTGCGCCGCATCGTCGACCGGCTGCGACCCGGCTCGCTGGAGGAGCTCGGCCTGACCGGCGCCCTGAACGCCCTGGCCCACGACCTGGCCGGCCTGACCGGGGTGTACGTGCGGCGGGAACTCGCCCCCGACCTGCGGCTCGCGCCCGAGGTCGAACTGGTCGTCTACCGCGTGGCCCAGGAGGCCCTCACCAACATCGGCCGGCACGCCCAGGCCCGGAACGTGCGGCTGTCGCTGGCCCCCCGGGGCACCGTGGTCCACCTCGAGATCGCCGACGACGGGGTGGGGTTCGCGCCCGAGGCCGAGGGCACCGGCATCCAGGGCATGCGCGAGCGGGCGCAGCTCGTGGGCGGCGGGCTCGCCGTGACCAGCGGGCCGGACGGGACCCTCGTCCGGCTGGTCGTCCCCGCCGAGGAGGCCGGATGACGCGCCCGGTCCGGATCCTGCTGGCCGACGACCACCCGCTCGTGCGCCGCGGCGTCCGCGTGGTGCTGGAGGCCGAGCCCGACCTGACGGTCGTCGCCGAGGCCAACGACGGCGCCGAGGCGCTCGACCTCCTGCGCACCACGCAGGTGGACCTGGCGATCCTCGACATCTCGATGCCGCGGCTCACCGGCCTGCAGGCCGCCCGGGCGATCGGGCGCGACCACCCCGGCGTCGCCGTCCTGCTGCTGTCGATGCACGACAACGAGCAGTACTTCTTCGAGGCGCTCCGGGTCGGCGCCGGCGGCTACGTGCTCAAGGCCAGCGCCGACGACGACCTGGTGGCGGCCTGCCGCGACGTCGTGCGCGGGCGGGCGTTCGTCTACCCCCACGCCGTCAACACGCTGGTCCGTGACTACCTGGAGCGCCTGCGCCGCGGGGAGCGGCTGCCCGAGGCGGTGCTCACCCCCCGCGAGGAGGAGGTCGTCAAGCTGGTCGCCGAGGGATACTCGACGAGGGAGATCGCCGACCTGCTGCACATCGCGGTGAAGACCGTCGAGCGGCACCGGGCCAACGTGCTCGACAAGCTGGGACTGCGTGACCGCACCCAGCTCGTCCGCTACGCCATCCGGGCGGGGCTCATCGAGCCTTGAGGCCGACGTCCGCGCCCTGCGGGGTCGCCCGAGCCGCGCCCGAGGCGGCCCCTGACCCGTCCCCGGCCGGGCGCCGGCCAGCCCTGGCGGCCCGGCACACTGGGGGCATGACGAACTTCAACCAGCCCCAGTGGGACCAGCGCTCCACCAACCCCGGCTGGCAGCAGCCAGGCTGGCAGCAGCCGACCCCGCCGCTGGCCCCCCACCCCGGCCCCCTGCCGGCGGTGCCGACCTCCGACGAGCGGCTCTTCGCCATGCTCGCGCACCTGTCGGCCGCCATCGCCTGGGTGGTGTCGGCGGGTTGGCTCAACTTCGTCGGGCCGCTCGTCGTGTGGGCGCTGTTCAAGGACCGCTCGCCGTTCGTCCGCCGCGCCGCCGCCGGCTCGTTCAACTTCACGCTGTCGATGACGTTGCTCGGCGTCCTCGGCTGGGTCATGGTGTTCACCGTGCTCCTGCTGCCCATCGGCGTCCTGCTGATCGCCGTCAGCGGCATCGCGGCGATCGTCCTCGGCGTTCTCGGCGCGCTGCGCACCTGGGGCGGGCAGCCCTACACCTACCCCTGGCAGCTCCGCGTCCTCGGCTGAGGCCGGCTCAGGGGCCGAAGATCGCCCGCAGGGTCTCGACGGGCAGCTTCGGCACCCGCTCCGCGTCGCACAGCCCGTTGGCCTCCTGCAGGGTGTCCGTGAGCTGCGTCCAGCAGAAACCCGCCAGCGCCGGAGCCCCCCGCGCCGCCGACACCAGGTCGCGGACCCGCCGTTCGAAGTCGGCGGCGTCCGCGGCGCTGGAGTAGCCCCACCCCTCGGACGCCTCCGGCCCGAAGTGCACGCCCCCGAACTCGCTGAGCAGCACCGGGCGGCCCCTCAGGTGCTCGGCCCACCCGGCCACGGCCAGCGGCCGATCCGCGGGGCCCGTGGTCGCCAGCAGGTCGGCGAGCCCGGCGGCCGTGTACCGGGCGGTCAGGGCGGTGCCCGAATCGGCGTAGTCGTGGACGGTGAGCAGATCCGAGCCGAGGTGCTCCCAGCCGTCGTTCGACACCACCGGCCGCGTCGGGTCGAGCGCGCGCGTCAGTTCGGTCAAGGCCAGCACGAAGGCCTGTTGCTCGGCGTCCCGCTCGAGGCCGAACACCCCCCAGGACTCGTTGAAGGGCACCCAGGCGATGATCGACGGGTGTGACTCGTAGGCACGGACGATGTCGACCCACTCGCGGGTCAGGCGGGCCACGGCCGCCGAGTCGAACACGTAGGCGGCCGCCGTCTCGCCCCACAGGGTGAGGCCCAGCCGGTCGGCCCAGAAGTGGAACCGGGGGTCCTCCACCTTCTGATGGACCCGTGCCGAGTTGAACCCCAGCGCCAGGATCAGCTCCACCTCGGCCCGCAGCGCCTCGGGGGTGGCGGCCAGGTGCGACGCGGGCCAGTAGCCCTGCTCCAACACCGACCGGAGTTCGAAGCTCCGCCCGTTGAGGCGGAGGGCGCCGGAACCGACGCTCACCTCCCGCACCCCGAGGTAGCTCGACACCACGTCGTCGCCGACGGCCACGCCGGCGTCCAGGAGCACCGGCCGCTCGGGGCTCCACAGCAGCTCCTCGTGGTGGCCGCCGGTGTTGGCCCCGGTCAGGTCGAGGGTGAGCCGCGCGACCCGGTCGTCGGCGGCCACGGCCGCCACCGCCAGCAGGCGCCCGGCGCGCGACACGGCCACGGCGACCTCGGTGCCCGGGTCGGGCCGCCGGTTCAGCTCGACGATCGCCGTCACCCGGTGCGTCGGCACGTCGCAGCGCCAGGCGACCCGCTCGACGTGCAGCGGGGGCACCGACTCCAGCCACACCGTCCGCCAGATGCCGGTCGTGCGGTGGTACCAGATCAGGTGCGGCTCCGGCAGCCAGTCCTGCTTGCCGCGGGGCATCCGGGGGTCCAGCGGGTCGTCGAAGGCCCGCACCACCACGTGGTGCTCGCCCGCCCCGGGACGCAACGCCGCCGTGACGTCGAACGTGAACGGCGCCTGGCCCCCCTCGTGGGCGCCGACCAGGGCGCCGTCGACCCAGACCATCGCCTCGTAGTCGACGGCGCCGAAATGCAGGAGCAGGCGGCGTCCGGGGGTGTGCCCGGCGGCGGCCAGGTCGGCGTCCGTGACGGCCAGGCGGTACCAGACGCACGGATGGTGGCCGGTCTCGCCGATGCCGGACGCCGCGGACTCCGGCGGGAACGGCAGCAGGATCGTGCGGTCGAAGCGGGCCGCATCGCGGTGCCAGTGCTCGTCGAGACCCACCAGCGCGTCGTCGTGGGCGAACCCCGCCGGCCGGTCGAGCGCGGCGAAAGCCGGCCGGACCAGTTGGGGCCGCGGGTGGGTGCCGTCGCCGGCGGACGCCGGGCGCTCGACGGCCGCCGCGCGGGCGGCGCCGACGGCGTCCATGTCAGCGGTTCTGCAGCTTGTAGAGCACCCGGAAGCCCTCGGCGTCCAGGTCGGCCTCGATCTCGTCGGTGTTGAGCGAGTTCACCCCGACGACGACGATCGAGCGGTCGCCCTCGCCGCGGTAGACCGCGAGGTGCTGGATGTTGGCGTCGTGCTTCGCCGTGACCGCCGTGAGGCGGGACAGGACACCGGGGGCGTCCGTCGCGTCGATGGTGAGCCGGGTGCCGGGGTCGCGGAAGCCGAGGATCTCGATGAAGGCGTCCAGGATCGCCGACTCCGTGATGACCCCGACCAGGCGGCCGGCGTCGACCACGGGCAGCATCTCGATCTTGTGGTCGCGCATCAGGACGGCCGCCTCCTCCAGCAGCGCGTCCGGTGAGACGACGATCGGGTCGCGGGTCATCACCTTGGCGACCTTCAGCTTCTCGAGCAGGTAGTTGATCTCGCCGGCGCTGAACGTGGTGGCCCGCGACGGCCCGGCCGCCGCGATGTCGCTGTGCGACACCACGCCCACCACCCGGCCGCCCTCCAGCACCGGCAGATGCCGGACGCCCCGGTCGGCCATGATCTTCATGGCGTCCACGACGCTGGCCGAGGCGTCGACGGTGAACGGGTGCGCGGTCATCCGGAGCTTCACGAACATGACCCCTACCCTCCCAGATAGGCCTTCTTGATGTCTTCGGTCTGCGCCAGTTCGGCGGCGGTGCCCTGAGCCACGATCGAGCCGGTCTCCATGACGTAGGCCCGGTGCGCGATCTGCAGGGCCATGTTGGCGTTCTGCTCGACCAGCAGGATCGTCGTGCCGGTCTCGTTGATGCCCTTGACGATGTCGAAGATCATCTGGACGAGCAGCGGCGCCAGGCCCATGGACGGCTCGTCCAGCAGCAGGATCCGCGGGCGGGCCATCAGCGCCCGGCCCATGGCCAGCATCTGCTGCTCGCCGCCCGACAGCGTGCCGGCGGTCTGCTTCGTCCGCTCGGCCAGCACCGGGAAGCGGGCGTAGACGTCGGCCAGGTCGGCGGCGATGCCGGCCCGGTCGCGGCGCAGGTAGGCGCCCAGCTCGAGGTTCTCCAGCACGGTCAGCCGCGGGAACACGCGCCGCCCCTCGGGCACATGGGACAACCCCATCTTGACCCGGTCCTGCGGGGACGCCTTCGTGATGTCCTTGCCGTCGATCCAGATCGAGCCGGTCGTCGGCGCCTTGAGGCCGGACGCCGTGCGCAGCGTCGTGGTCTTGCCGGCGCCGTTGGCGCCGATCAGGGTGACGATCTCGCCGTCCTCGACCGACAACGAGATGCCCTTGATGGCGTGAATGCCGCCGAAGTGGACGTGGAGGTCGCGGATCTCGAACACCTACGCCTCCTCTCCCAGGTAGGCCTCGATGACCTTCGGGTTGGCCCGGACCTCGGCCGGCGTCCCCGAGGCGATGACGACGCCGTGGTCGAGCACGTAGATGCGCTCGCAGATCTTCATCACCAGGCTCATGTCGTGCTCGATGAGCAGGATCGTGAGCGCGAACTCGTCCCGTAGCCGGGCGATCAGCCGGGTCAACTGGGCCGTCTCGTTGGGGTTCATGCCGGCCGCCGGCTCGTCGAGCAGCAGCAGCGTCGGCTTGGTGGCGAGCGCGCGGGCGATCTCCAGGTGCCGCTGGTCGCCGTAGGGCAGGTTGCGGGCCAGTTCCTCGGCTTTCGCGTCGAGGCCCATGATCCGCAGCAGCTCGAGGCTCTCGGCGTGGATCTCCGCCTCGGCCTTCGCGAAGGGGGGCAGCCGCAGGAACGAGGACAGCAGCGGGTAGCGGCGGTTCTGCTGCAGCGCGATGACCACGTTGTCGAGGACGGTCAGGTCCTTGAACAGCCGGATGTTCTGGAAGGTGCGGCCGACGCCCGCCCGGCAGATCGCGTAGGGCCGCCGGCCGCCGATCGAGACCGGCCCGCGGTCCTGCCGGGTGAAGGTGATCGTGCCGGCCGAGGGCGGGTACACCCCGGTGAGCAGGTTGAACACCGTGGTCTTGCCGGCGCCGTTGGGGCCGATGAGCCCGACGAGTTCGCCGGTGCCCAGCCGCAGGTTCACGTTCGAGACGGCGGCGAGGCCGCCGAAGTTCCGGGTCAGCCCCTCCACGGCGAGGATGTCGCTCATCGCTCGTCCCCCTTCCCCTGCGCCTCGGACGCCCCCGGCGCGGCCTGCGCCGTGGCCAGGGCGGGCCGGCGGCGTCCCAGTCTGGAGAAGACGTTCAGCGACAGCTCGCGGGAGCCCATGAGGCCCTCGGGGCGGAAGATCATGATGACCACCAGCAGCAGGGCGTAGAGGATCATCCGGATCTCGGTGAAGCCCTGCAGGAGCGTCGAGATCAGGGCCAGCAGGATCGCGGCGATGATCGAGCCGGACAGGCTGCCCAGGCCGCCGAGCACCACGATGACCAGGATGTCGATCGACTTGAGGAAGCCGAACAGGTCGGGCTTGATGAAGTAGAAGTACGAGGCGTACATGCCGCCGCCGAGGCCGCCGAAGAAGGCGCCGATGGTGAACGACATGACCTTCGCGCGGGTGGTGTCGACGCCGATGGACTCGGCGGCGATCTCGTCCTCGCGGACGGCGATGGCGTCGCGGCCCTGCCGGGACCGCAGGTAGTTCCGGATGAGGATCACCGAGCCGACGGTCAGGACGAAGAACCAGTTCCAGTCCATGTTCTGGGTGACCGTCAGTCCCGCGGCCCCGTTGGTGACGCTGTCGAGGTTGACGAAGACGACCCGGATGATCTCGGCCATGCCGAGGGTGGCGATGGCCAGGTAGTCGCCGCGCAGGCGCAGCGTCGGCAGGCCGATCAGGAACCCGACGAGGGCCGCGAGGACGCCGCCGGCGAGCAGGCCGCCCAGGAAGCCGGCGGGGCCGGCCACCGCGTTGCTGATGATCGCGGTCGCGTAGGCGCCGATGGCCATGAAGCCGGCGTGGCCGAGCGAGAACTGGCCGGTGAAACCGGTGATCAGGTTGAGGCTGACGGCCAGCACGATGTTCACGCAGATCAGCGCCAGGGTCGCCATCCAGTAGGCGTCGATGATGCCGGCGCCGATGAGCCCGAGCACCACGAGGTAGAGGGCCAGCAGCGGGACGCCGCGGGTCAGCAGGGTGCGCACGATCGGGGGCATGGGCTTACACCTTCTCCCGGACGTTCTTGCCCAGCAGGCCGGCGGGCTTGAAGATCAGCACGAGGATCAGGATCGCGAAGACCACGGCGTCCTGGAGCAGCGAGCTGAAGTAGCCGCTCACCAGCGTCTCGGTGACGCCGATGAAGTAGCCGCCGATGAGGGCGCCCGGGATCAGGCCGATGCCGCCGAACACGGCGGCGACGAAGGCCTTGAGGCCCGGCATGATGCCCATCAGCGGGTTGATGGTGTTGTAGTAGATGCCCACCAGGACGCCGGCGGCGCCGGCCAGCGCCGAGCCGAGCGCGAAGGTGAACGAGATCGTGTTGTCGACGTTGATGCCCATCAGGCGGGCGGCGTCGGCGTCCTGCGAGACCGCGCGCATGGCCTTGCCGATGCGGGTCTTCTGGACGATGAACTGCAGCCCGATCATCAGCGCGACCGAGACGCCGATGATGATCAGCGACTTGGCCGAGATCACGACCCCGCCGACGGCGAACTGGGCGTTGAAGTAGTCGGGCAGGGGCGGGTAGGAGCGGACGGCGGCGCCGACGAAGTACAGCATCACGTACTCCAGCAGCAGCGAGACGCCGATCGCGGTGATCAACACCGCGATGCGGGTCGAGTTGCGCAGCGGCTTGTAGGCGACGCGCTCGATCACCACGCCGAGGATCATGCAGGTGACCATCGCGAGGGCCAGCGACTCGAAGACGCCGAGGCCGAGGATCGCCATGGAGGCGAAGCCGACGTAGGCGCCGACCATGTAGACGTCGCCGTGGGCGAAGTTGATGAGCTGGATGATGCCGTACACCATCGTGTAGCCGAGCGCGATGAGGGCGTAGATGCTGCCCAGGCTCAGGCCGTTGATGAGTTGTTGTGCGAGTTGGTCCACGCCGCGGGCCCCTTCGGTCGGACGGGCGGCGGGGGGCTCGCGCCCCCCGCCGCCGTGTCAGTCAGTCCCGGTGATCAGGAGAACTTCTCGGTGACGGAGATCTTGCCGTCCTTGTAGCCGATGATCGTCGCCTGCTTGATCGGGTTGTGGGTGGCCGGGTCGACGTCGAACGTGCCGGTGACGCCCGAGAAGCCCTTGGTCTCGGTCATGGCGGCCTTGACGTCGGCGCCGGTCGCGGACTTGGCCCGCTTGATCGAGTCCGCCACGAACTTCATGGTGTCGTAGCCCAGGGCGTGGAAGGCCTCGGGGGTGGCGTTGTTGTACTTCTTCTTGAACGCGTCGATGAACGCCGTGACCTTCGGGTCGGTGTCGGTGGCCGAGTAGTGGTTCGTGTAGTACACGTCGGTCAGCGCGGAGCCGGCCAGTTCGGCGAGCTTCGGCGACTCGTAGCCGTCGCCGCCGGTGATCGGGGCGGTGATGCCGAGCGCGCGGGCCTGCTTGATGATCAGGCCGAGCTCCTCGTAGTAGCCCGGAACGTACATGACGTCGAACTGCTGGCCCTTGAGCTTGGTCAGCACGGCGTTGAAGTCGGTCTGCTTCGCGGTGTAGGCCTCGGTGGCCGCGACCGTGCCGCCGCCGGCCTTGAACTGCTTGTCGAAGGCGTCCGCGAGGCCCTTGGCGTAGTCGGACGAGGTGTCCTTGAGGATGACCGCGGTCTTGGCGTTGAGCTTGCTGGCCGCGTACTTGGCCATCACGGTGCCCTGGTAGCTGTCGACGAAGCAGGTGCGGAACACGTACTCGTTCAGCTTGCCGTTGGTCACGGTGAGGTCGTCGGCGGTGGCCGAACCGGAGACGATCGGCACCTTGTTCTGCGCCGAGAGCTGGATCTGGGCCTTCATGCCGCCGGAGGTGGCCGGGCCGATGATCGCGACGACCTTGTCCTGGGTCATCAGCTTGGCCGCCAGCGTGGTGGTCTCGGCGGTGTCGGACTTGGTGTCGTACTCGACCAGCTGGATCTTCTTGCCGTTGACGCCGCCGGCGGCGTTGATCTCCTCGGCGGCCATCTTGGCGCCGTTGGCCTCGGCGGTGCCGTAGCTGGCGACGTTGCCGGTCAGCTCGAACAGCAGGCCCACCTTGACGGTGTCACCGCCGGCGGCCGCGCCGCCGCCGGCCGCGCTGCTCGGCGCTGTGGTGCCCGAGCAGCCCGCCAGGGCCGTGAGGCTCAGGGCGCCCGCCACGAGCCAGCTGAGGGTTCGCTTCATGTCTGTCCGTTTCTCTCGGGAGCGTTGTCCCCGTTCCGCCCACGGCCGGTGAGGCCTCCCTTGCCTCGCTGGTCCCGACGGTCTGGGTATGACTGGGAGCATCGTAGGGGGAGCTCCCGACCGTTGGCGGGACCCCGGGATATGAGACGCCCGCGGGTTCCCCGGGCCCCGCCGCGATTGTCACACTGGGGCATGGTCATGGAGCGCGCCGACATCGACCGCGTCCGGCTGTGGTGCCGCGACCGCAGCCCCCAGGACCGCTGGGCGGTCGAGCGGCTGGAGTGCGACGTCACCGGGAGGCACCTCGATCTCGTCCACGTGCGCATCGTGCCCGGGGGAGACGACGTCCGGACGCCGATCGCCCGGCTGCTCTACACGGGCCAGACCCGCCGGTGGACGCTGCAGTGGCGCGACAGCGGCGGCCGGTTCCAGGCCTACCGGCACTTCCCGGCCGTCCACGACGTGCGGGAGATCCTGGGGTTCCTGGCCGAGGACCCCGACCCGCTGTTCTGGCCGCCGGACTAACGCTTCGGCGACGGCCGCCGCGCACCCTTCCGAGGGCCGGACGCCGCCCGTGGCCTCCCCGCCGGGAGCGGCCGGTGTCGTGCCGGGCGGCCCCCTCGTCTCGCCTCTGATCCCCCGGCCAGGTTCCCCGGGCCCGGCCGGGCGTGGAACAGTGGGGCATGGCCACCGTCATCCTGCATCCCCACCAGGACCAGCCGTCCACGCTTCCCCTCGTCCTGCTTTCGCCGTTTCCCCTCGACAGCACCGCGTGGGAGGACGCCGCCCAGCTCGTCGGCGGCGACGTCATCACGGTCGACCCGCCGGGCTTCGGCGGCGCGACCGACGACGAGCCCAGCCTCGAGGGCTACGCCCGGGCCCTCCTCGCCGCGCTCGACGCCCGCGGGGTCGAGCGGTTCGTGGTCGCCGGCAACTCGATGGGCGGGTACGTCGCGCTCGCGTTGGCCGACCTGGCGCCCGAGCGGCTGGCCGGCATCGGGCTGTTCGGCACGAAGGCGTCCGCCGACGCCGACGACGCCCGCGCGAACCGCCTCGCCATGGCCGAGCGGGCCGAGGGCGGGGCGGCGGCGGCCGAACTGGTCGGGCCGATGGCCGAGAAGCTGATCGGGCGCTCGACGCGCCGGCAGCGCCCGGTCGTGGCGTCCCGGCTGGACGCCCTCCTGGCGGCGGCACCGACGGCCGGCATCGCCTGGGCCCAGCGGGCGATGGCCGCACGGCCCGACCGGATCGACGCGCTGCGCCGGCTCAAGGCGCCCGGGGTCGTCGTCCACGGGGCCGAGGACCCGATGATGCCCGAGAAGGAGCAGCGGGTCATGGCGGACGCCGTCGGGCTGCTGATCGAGGTGCCCTGCGGGCACCTGATCCCCCTCGAGATGCCGGACGCCACGGCCCGCATCCTCGGCGACCTGTGGGCGATGTGCCGCTGAGAGCCGGGCGGGACGCCGACGCTCAGTCCCGCAGCGGGGCGACCGCGTCCACGACCGGGACGACGGCGCTGCGCGCCGGGGCGCCGCAGGTGAGGGGAGCCGGCTCGCGGAACACCACGTGGCCCGTGACGCGCAACGCGGGGGCGCCGTCGAGGCGCACCCGCACCTCCCAGTGGCCGTGCGGCTCGGAGCGCAGCTCGGAGGAGAGCCTCCGGTCCCAGGGCACCAGTCCCAGCGCGGACGCCGCCGCCGTCCGGGCGGTCTGCTCGGCGGGCTCGAGGCCGACGAGCCCGCGGAAGTGGGCCGTGTCGACCCGCCCGGCGCGGTGGGCCCGCACGAGCTCGACCGCCTCGTCGGGGTCGACGTAGCCGTAGAGGGCGCCGTCGGGCATCAACGCCAGGTTGGCGGCGAACCGGTCGCCGCCCAGGTGCGAGCACTCCCAGGTCTCCTCGGGGAAGGCGGCGGCCAGCGCCGCCGCCACCGGGCGGCCGCGCATCGCACAGCAGGCGTCGTGCCGGCCGTGGGTGCACACCAGCAGGGTGCCGGGCCCGGGGGCAGCCCCGGCGGCGAGAGGGTCGCGCAGCGCCTCGATCGCGCCGCCCCAGCCGCCCTCGGCGTCCCGGGTGCCCCACACCTCGACCCCCAGGACCGAGTCGACGACCCCCCACCGGAGCGGCGCGGTGCGCTCGGCCGCCCGGGCGCGGGGTCGCCGGACGAACTCCGGCCGCGCCGCCACCTCCTCCAGGGCCTGGCCGAGTTCCCGGCGGGCCTCCCGGGGCGCCTCGAGGGACGCCAGCGGGTTCGGCGCCCAGTCGGCGTCCTGTTCGATGAGGATCCACCGGGTGCCGCCGGGTGCGGTGCCCAGCGTCGGGTCGCCGCGGCGCCGGGCGCCGTCCGAGCAGCGCCCGGTGGCCGGCGGCGGGGCCTGCTCGGCCGTCATGTCGTCGCCACCCCCTCGATCAGCAACGTGCGGGCCAGGTCGCGCGCGACGTCCGGGGTGGCGGCGAGGTCCGCCACCGGCACCGAGCCGGTGTCGAGCAGCCGCTGCAGGGCGGGCCGGTGGTCGGCGGCGACCGTGAAGCGGCCGGCGCGGGAGCGGACGACCGTGTGGCCGTGGGCGTCCTCCTCCAGGGTGGCCAGCAGGTGGGGTCGCAACCGCAGGACGGCGTCCGGCCCGACGGCGGCGGCGGCGGCGAGTTGGGCCAGCGGGGGCACGGACGCGGGCCGCTGCCCGGCCCGGCTGCGCCCCAGCAGGGTGGCGGCCACGGCGTCCGGCCCCACTCCGGAGAGCGCCGCGATCAGCCGGGCCCGCACCGACTCGGTGGCGTCGCGGACCTGCTCCTCCGCGGCGACGTCGACGCCGAGGGGCAGCGAGGCGCGCACCGACTCGTCGGCGACGAGGGCGGCGCGGGCGGCGTCCAGCAGGGCCTCGGCCAGGTGGTGGCCCGTCCAGGTGTGGATGCCGATGGTGAGGTGGGCGCTGATCTCGCCCTGGGCCTTCGCCGCGTGCACGAAGCCGCGCGGCAGGTAGAGGCAGTCGCCGGGGGCCAGCGTGGTCTCCAGCGCCGGCGGCTCCGCGGCCACCCGTGCGACGTCGGCGGCCCGCTGGTCCCAGGTCTGCGAGCGCAACGGCGAACGCAGCACCGGATCGTGGACGATCCACCGCTTCGTGCCGTGCACCTGCAGGACGAACACGTCGTGGATGTCGTAGTGATCGGCGAACCCCTGGTTCTGCGGCGGGGTGATGTAGGCGTTGATCTGCACCGGATGGCCGAGCTCCGCGGCCAGCGCCTGCCCGAACTCGGTCAGGGGCGCCCAGGTGCGGTGCAGCCCCTGGAGCACGATGGTGGCGCCGTCGGCGAAGTGGCGGCGGACCCGGTCGTCGCTGACCTGGTCGCCGATGCCCGCGCCCACCCCGCCACCGAGGGTGAACGACGACTCCGGCAGCGTCGAGCCGCCCTTGGCCATCCGCAGGAACGGGGTCCGCAGCCCGCGGTGGGCGATCAGCTCGTCGACCGCGTCGAGGGAGAACAGGTCGGCGAAGTCGTCCCCGAGTTCGTCGACGGCGTCCAGGGAGAACAGATCGGTGAAGCCGTCCCCGGCGCGGTCGGCGCGCGTCGCCAGCAGCGCAGCGACGCCCCACGCGCGGGCGAACTCCTCGAGTTTGGGCCCGAAGAGCCGCCCGAGCGCGGGGCTGGGGTCGGGCAGGGTCACGCCTCGGCGGAGCCGTAGTGCAGCTCCCCCGCGACACCGTCCGCACCCTTGTCGGCGCCGCTGTCGTGGACCTTGATCTCGGCGCTGGAGTCGGCGCCGAAGTCGCCGCCCGCCCCGCTGTCGCCGCCTTCGGCACCCTTGTCGGCGCCCGCGTCGCGGCCCTCGTCCTCCGCGCCGTGGTCGGCGCCCGCGTCCTTGGCCGCCCCCGCGCCCGCGTCGGCGCCGTGGTCGGCGCCCGCATCGTCGGTCGCCCCGCGCGGCTTCAGCACGCCCGGCGCCTGGTGCTCGGCACCGGCGTCCGCACCGTGATCGCTCACCGCGCCCGCATCCCAGGTCACATCACTCATGGCAACTCCTTCGCTCGTCGGTGCTGAAAGCTTCCGCGACCCCACCCCCCCAGACCAGGGGTCGGCGGTCACAGAATCGTACCGACCCGCGCGGGACGCGGGTGGCCCCGGCGGTGTCGGGCGTCCTCGTCGGTGCCGGTTCAGAACGTGACGGTCCGGACGCCGTCGGGCGTGCCGATCAGGGCGGCCGTGGCCCGCTGTTGGGCGAAGACGCCGACGCTCACCACGCCCGGCACGTTGTTGACCGCGGACTCCACGGCCGGCGGATCGGCGATCGACAGCCCGTGCACGTCCAGGATGTGCTGCCCGTTGTCGGTCACGTAGACGGCGCCGTCCGCGGTGCGGCGCAGGACGGCCTCGCCGGGGGTGCCGGCCCCGCCCGCCGCGAACCAGCGGCGCACCTGCTCGGCGGCCAGCGGGATCACCTCGACCGGCAACGGGAAGCGGCCCAGGACCTCCACCTGCTTCGAGGCGTCCACGATGCACACGAACCGGGACGCCAGCGCGGCCACGATCTTCTCCCGGGTGAGGGCGCCGCCGCCCCCCTTGATCATGTAGCCGCGCGGGTCGATCTCGTCGGCGCCGTCGACGTAGACGTCGAGGCCCGTCACGTCGTTGGCGTCCAGGACCTCGATGCCCAGGGCGCGCAGCGCGGCCGTCGAGCGTTCCGAGGAGGAGACGGCCCCGGCGACCGGGCGAGGCATCTCGCCGAGGGCGGCGATGAAGTGGTCGACGGTGGAGCCGGTGCCGACGCCGATGATGGTGCCCGGCGTCACGTACTCGACGGCCGCCCGCCCCGCCAGTGCCTTCAACTCGTCCTGGTTCATCGTGGCCACGCCCTCTCCTCGCGTCGGTTCCGCCGATCCCTAGCTTGCCGCCCTGGACGCCGGCGCGCATGGCTCTCCACCATGGTGGCATGCCTGTTTTCGAACACGTCAGCACCTATCCCCAGCCGCGCGCGGAGGTCTTCGCCTGGCACGACCGCGGCGGCGGCTTCACGCGTCTCACCCCGCCCGGCGCCGCGACGATCGTCGAGGGGCCCACGCGGGGCATCGCCGTCGGGTCGGAGTTGGTGCTGCGGGTCTCGACGCCGGTGCTGGCCGGGTTGCTGCCCGACCTGCCGCTGCCGGGGGCGGGGGTCGGGCCGGTCGGCGTCCCGTGGCGGGTCCGCCACGTCGAGTACGTCCAGGACGAGCGCTTCGTCGACGAGCAGGTCACGGGCCCGTTCCGGTCCTGGCGGCACGAGCACCTCTTCGCGGACGCCCCCGGCGGCGGCACGACCATCACCGACCGCGTCACCTGGGAGCTGCCCGTCCGGCTGCCCGCCCGGCTCGACGTGAGCCTGGTGGACCGGTTCCTGACCGCCCTGTTCGCGTTCCGCGAGCGGCAGTTGCGCGACGACCTGGCGCTGCACGCCCGGCTCGGCGCCGCGCCGGCCCACGTGGTGGTGACCGGTGCGTCGGGGCTCATCGGCAGCCAGGTGTGCGCGCTCCTGACGACGGGCGGCCACACCGTCACCCGGCTGGTCCGGGGTTCCCGGCCGGGGCCGGGCGAGGCCGCCTGGGACCCGGTCAAGGGCAGCATCGACGAGGACGCGCTGCGGGCGGCGGACGCCGTCGTGCACCTCGCCGGGGCCCCGATCGGGGGCCGGTTCACGCCCCGGCACAAGGATGCGATCCTGCGCTCGCGGGTCGACGGCACCGCGACGCTGGCCCGCGCGCTGGCGTCCGAGGGGATGCCCCGCACGCTCGTCCAGGCGTCCGGCATCGGCGTCTACGGGGCGCGCCGGCCGGGGGAGCTGCTGACCGAGGAGTCGGAGCCCGGAACCGGCTTCCTCGCCGACGTGGTCCGCGCCTGGGAGGGGGCGGCCGCCCCGGCGGAGGCCGCCGGCGTCCGCGCCGTGTTCCTGCGCACCGGCATCGTGCTCAGCGCCGGCGGTGGCGCGCTGCTGCCGCAGTTGCCCCTGTTCCTGGTCGGTCTCGGTGGACGCCTCACCTCGCCCGGCGCCTGGCTCAGCTGGATCACCCTGGACGACATGGCCCGCGCCTACGTGCACGCCCTGTTCACCCCCGCGCTGGCGGGCCCGGTGAACGCCGTGGCGCCCCAGCCCGTGACGAGCCGGGACTTCGCGCGGCAACTCGGTCGGGCGCTGCACCGGCCCGCCCTGCTGCCCACCCCGCCGTTCGGTCCGGCGCTGATCCTGGGCCGCGAGGGGGCGAGCGAACTGATCGACACCGACCAGCGGGTGTCGGCGGCGCGCCTGCAGGCGTCGGGCTTCGAGTTCGCGCACCCCGACCTGCCGGACGCCCTGCGGCACGTGCTCGCCGGCTGACCGAAGCGCGGCAGCGGGCGGCCTGCAGCCGTCGGTTTTGGAGCATCACCGTGCTGCAACTCCCCAGCGAGGCGCCCCTGCGGAGTGGGCCTCTGGCAAGGTGTGCTGCGGACGTGCAGCGATCCCCTGCGCGACACGGGCGCCCGCCCGGCCGTCAATTCCGACGTGGCGGCGGACAAAAACCGGACAAAGTGGCCCGGTGGGCTGCGGCGCACCCTCCGCGCGCGCTATTCAAAGGGGGAGGCGTTGCTTCACCCGGGCCGTGACCCGGAGTCGTCGGGCCGATCGTGGGGAGGGACACGATCGGCCCCTCGCACGTCCAGGCCCGCCCGGGCCGCGGACGTGGGCAGCACCGGGGTGGGCGGCGCGGCCAAGAGGGGCGCAGCCGGCGGTGCGCCCAGCATGGCTTCGGCCGCACGCCCCGTGGCGAAGCGCACCAGGCTCGCCAGGGCCGAACCGCCGTAGAAGGCGACCGCCGGTCCGCCGCGGGGCGGATCCATCAGGGCGCGCACGGTGACCGCCTCGTTGGTGACGGTGCCGTCGGCCCAGGGCTCCTCGCGCACGGTGATCGGGGTCTCCCCGTCGGGGCGGACCTCGAACCCGCCGCGGATCAGCAGCCGGAAACCCGTCTCGGTGCGCTCGCAGATGCAGAAGTCGGGCAGGCCCCACGCCGACCACTGCTGCAGCGCGGCCAGCACCTCGTCCGCGCTGCCACCGGCGGCGACCAGCCGGTCGAGGACCGGCAGCACGGGGTGATCGGTTCGGCTCGCCACCATCGCCACCAGGTGCGCCGCGCCGAACAGGGGGACGCCCCCGGGCAGGTAGCGTTGGGCAGAGGGAGAGGGCACGTGATCCTCGATTCCGGTGCGGGACGGGTGCGTCCACAGTACCGGGGGCTGGGCGCTACCATGCCAGCGCTTGGTCCGGCACATGGGGGGAGCCACCGTGAGCGAACATCGTTGGTCGGGTCCGGAGGCGGGGCTGGGTCGGCTCGGCGAGGTGGAGCGCCGGGCGTCCTGGTTCCCGTGCTCGCCGTAGCCGTGCCCGCCCTCCCCCGCGTCGCGCTCGCGTCGGCTCCTGCGCTGGCGCTGGGCCGGCGCCCGGCGCTGCTGACGCGACCCGGGACCGCCGTCCGGGCCGGCCGGCACGCGCAGCTTCCCCTCCCGCACATCTCGGGCGCCGAGAACGAGTTCCTCAGCCGCCGCGCCGTCCTGGTGGGCCTCGACGCCGCCGGCCGCGCCTTCGTCGCCAACCTGTCGACCCGGCACGAGCTGATCGTGCGCCCGTGGGGCCGAGGGGCGTCCGCCGACGCGCACCTGCGGCACGGCGACGGCAGTTCGAGCCCGCAGCGGTTCCTGGGCGCGGGGGCCCACTGGGTCCGCAACGGCAGGGCCTGGGACGACGAGGAGGGCCGCTACGGCCCGGCCCGCGGCGACGACCGCACCTCGTGGTTGTTCGTGGAGGTGTCCCACGCCGACCCCACGATCCGGCTCGCGCCGCAGGCGTCCGACTCGCTGGTCGAGGCCGGGACGACCTTCGCCAGCCCCGAGGGCCAGCGCGAGTGGCGGATCACCGACGCCCAGTACCGCGGCCTGCTGATCTACTTCGCCGAGTTCCTGGGGCTGCCGCCGGCGGTGGTGCCGCAGATTCCCAGCGACACGGCCGCCGAGCGCCTCGGCGCCCGCCTCGGTGAGTGGTCGCGCATCGATCACCTCATCGCCTCCGCCGCTCGCCGCGGCTTCACCGGCGGGCGCGCCGAGTTGCTGCCGTGGCTGATCGCCGAGGGCTACCTGAACCCGCGCGAGGTGGGGGAGATGGCCGAGCGCTACGGCCTGCGGAGCCTGCTGCGGCGCCCCGCGCGTTACCGCCCGCCGGCCTGACCCGCCGTCCGCACCGCGGCCCAGAGCCCGCCGCCCCGTCCGGGGTGGCGGGCTCTGCTGGTTTCCGGCCGGGCGCGCGGGAAATCCCCCGCCGTTCGGTTCGGCGGTCCCTTCCCGCCGAAGACTGGGGCCACCCCCCGGGAGTTGGAGCCCAGATGACGAAGGACCCGCCGCCGACAAGGCGAAACAGGCTCGGCTGAGCCCACGGCGTCCACGCCCCCGCTCCGACGCGCGACCCCCGCCCCCCCACCAGTTCCGACGCCCCGTCGCGCCCTCGTGGCGTCCGTCGGCGTCGCCGCGCCCAGAAGGGAGGTGCGCCGTGATCATCCACCTCGTTGTCGACTTCGCCCGGCTTCTCACCGGGCTGCTCGGCTGCTGACCGCGCGGCGCGGGGGCTGGGCCGGACTCAGTCGGCCCAGTCCCAGCGCACCCCGTACGCGAACTGCCGCTCCAGGTTGGTGAAGCGGCGCTCGACGACCCGCTGCGACAGCGGGTCCAGTTCGGTGATGCCCGAGTGCTGTTCGTGGATGAGCGGGGCGGGGACCCGGTCGATCAGCCACAGCCGCCGGGCCGCCCTCGGCTCCCCGAGGTCGACGCTCAGGTCCCAGGAGGACACCGAGACGATGGGGGCCATGATCGCGTACGGGGACAACCGGTCGCGGGCACCGAACTCATAGCGGCAGCCGAGGGTGCACTCCTGGCCCCACCGGACCACCCGGGGCAGCGTCAACGTCACCTGCCAGGTGAAGTCGTCCAGGCGGTGCATCCCCGTGACCCGGCAGCCGTCGAGGCCCGTCACGACGGGCTGGTCCCGGTCGCTGGCGGTCGCGGGGATCGACACCACCAGCTGGTGGGCGGTCTGCTCGCGCAGTGCGCGGAGAACCTGCCGGGTGGTCACCACGGGCGGCCCGCTCAGGTCGAAGTGGGAGGACGCCGACGTCGGCAGCCAGCCCCGCGGGTCGAAGGGGGACGCCGCCGCCTCGGCCCGCGCGAGGATGTTCGACGCGACGAGCAGTTCGGCCTGCCGCAGCCGTCGGGACAGCGTCCGGGCGTCGCGGTCGAGGACCTGGCCGGCCTTGGCCAGCCGGTCCTTCAGCAGCGGCGCGTCGCTGCTGATCCCGACCGCGACCAGGAACAGGAAGCGCAGGTCGCGGGGCAGGTTCGCGGAGGCGTCGATGAGCAGGGCCGCGAGTTGCTCCCGCAGGGTGGCGTCCGTCGCCTCGGGGGTGACCAGCAGGTGCTCGAGCAGCAGGGGGCCGACCCAGTCCCGGACCTCCGCGCGGCCCAGGCCGCGGCCGCGCTGGACGGCCTGCAGCTCCGCGGCCAGTTCCAGCGCACCCATGGGGCCATTGTTCCGGGCGCGGTGGGTCCGCGGGGCCGGTCTCAGCGGGCCGGCCGGGGCGGCCGTCGCCGGTCGGGTTTGGGTCGGGCGGCTTCCCGACGGAGACTGGCGTCATGGGGTGGAGGAGCAACGGCCCGGCGCGGCCCGCCGGCGGACGCCGCCCCGCGCTGCCGGTGCGGGCCGTGCGGGGGGTGGGGCGCGGTCTCGCGCGGGCGATCGCGGCCGGGGCCGCCCTCGTGGTCTTCTTCGGGGTGGTGTACGTCGTCGACGTGCTGGCCAGCGAACAGCTGCTGCCGACGGTCCCGCCGCGGGCCCTGATCGCCCACGGCTCCCAGCCGTGCGCGGAGGCGTCCCTGGCGCTGGTGACGGCGAGCGGGGCCGGTCGGCAGACCTCCTACGAGATGGGCGACCTGCTGGCGGACATCGCCCGCGACTACGACGCCTGCGTGGTCGTGCTCGACTACGGCACGGTGATGAACACCCGCGGCAACGTGGACGCCGTCCTGGCCGTCGCGCTGGCGGGACGCCCGGCCGCGGCCGCGCCCCTCCCGCTGGTCCTGCTCGGCAACAGCACCGGCGGCATCGAGGTGCAGCGGCAGGCGAACCTGCTGCACACCGGGCACGCCGACCGCGTGCGCGTCGTGGCGGTGGTGGCGGACAGCACCCCCGCCGGGGTCGCGGACCTCAAGCCGGCGTTCACCCAGGACCTGGCGCACAACTGCGGGGTGCCGCTGGGGCACTTCCTGGGTCAGAACATCGTGCGGCTCTGGCAGGCCTACGAGGAGGCCGCCCGGCGCAACGAGGACCTGCGGGACGCCGCGGTGCGGGAGCGCATCCAGCTCAACACGGAGAAGATGCAGGCCAAGCTGACCTTGTCCCAGCTGTGCCTGATCCGTGAGGGCTATCCGCGGGCGAACGCCGCGACGCCGGCCGCCGGCGTCCCGCACGTGTATGTGCGGCCCGCCGACGAGGACGCCGACGAGGTCGTCCGGGACGCGCAGGCCGCGGCCGAGATCGACCGCCTCCTGGGCGGGGGGCTGGAGATCGTGCAGGTGCCCGGCGGCATCCACGCGGCGGCCTACCTGCTGTGGCCCACCTACGAGCCCGTCTACCGAGCGATCGTGCACCGGGCGTGGGTGACGGCCCACCCGCCGGCCGACACCCCGCTGCGGCAGCGCCCGCTGTAGTCGGCCGTTAGGGGCGGCTCGGGCCGGTGCCCGCGCCGATCCGGCGCAGGCCGGCCTCCAGTTCGCGGAGCGTCTGGCCGTCCAGGCGCAGCGTGCCGGCGTCCAGCCACCCGTCGACCTGCTCGGGACGCCGCGCCCCGACGATCGCGCCGGTGACGGCAGGGAAGGCCAGCGTCCAGGCGATGGCGACGACGCCGGGGGTCGTGCCCAGGCGGCCGGCGACCGACCGCAGCACCTCGACGAGGGCCAGGTTGGCGTCCAGGTTGGTGGTGAACTCCGGGTTGCGGCGGCGCCAGTCGTCCTCGGGCAGGGCCTCGACGCGCGCCCGGTCGAACGCCCCGGTCAGCAGCCCGGACTGCATCGGGCTGTACACGATCACCCCGGTGTCGTGCGCGGCGCACCACGGCAGAACCGTCGCGGCGGCGTCCCGCCTGATCAGGGAGAACGGAGGCTGCAGGGTGTCGACGTGGCCGATCGCCTCGGCGCGCCCCAGCTGTTCGGCGTCGTGGTTGGACAGCCCGATCACCCGCAGCTTGCCGGCGGCCTTGGCGTCGACGAGCACCTGCCAGTACTCCTCCAGCGGCACGTCGTCGGCCGGCCAGTGCATCTGCATCAGGTCGATCCGCTCGACGCCCAGGCGGCGCAGCGAGTCGTCGATGCCCTTCCGGAGGGCGTCGGGACGACCGACGCGCCGGTTGGGCTTCAGCGGATCGGTCGGGTCGGGCTCCAGGCCGCACTTGGTGAACACGTAGGGCCGGTCCGCCTCCGGGATGCCGGCCAGCGCGCGGGCCACGACCTCCTCGGAGTGGCCCAGCCCGTAGATGGCGGCCGTGTCGATCCAGTTGACGCCGGAGTCGACGGCGTGCCGGATGGCGGCGATCGACTCGCCGTCGTCCTGCGGGCCCCAGGCGAACGCCCAGCCCGCCCCGCCGATCGCCCAGGCGCCGTAGCCCACGGGGGTGATGTGCAGGTCGGTGGTGCCCAGCCGGCGCAGTTCCATGGTCTCGTCCTCTCGTCGGGTGCTCGCGGCCATGGTAGGCGGCGCCGCCGCCGCTCCCGGCCGGGGTCCGTGACCGCCGGTTCTGCGACCGGCTCGCCGCGGGGAGCCGGGGGTTCAGTACCGCGTCAGCGTGGGGTCCACCTCGTCGATCCAGGCCAGGACGCCGCCGGTCAGCGTCCGCACCCGGCGGTGTCCGGACGCCGCGAGGGCGGCCGCCGCCCGCTCGGCGCGGGGGCCGGTCTTGCAGTGGACGACCACGTCGGCGTCCGGCGGGTACGCCGGCGGGGACGCCAGGAAGTCGGCCAGCGGGACGTGCACGGTCCCCGGGATCGCGACCAGGGCGACCTCGCCCGGCTCGCGCACGTCGACGACGATCGGCGGCGCGGCCGAGGCGAGCTCCGCGGCCAGCGCGCGCGGCGTCACCGCGCCCACCGGGGCGCCGGGCGCGGGGCAGGACGCCGCGTCGTCGGCTGCGGGGGGCTCCGGGGGGGCGGGCTCCACCCGGGGCCGGAGCGGGATCTCGACCTGGCGGCCCTCGAGCACGTCGAGGAACGCGACGCGGCCCAGCAGCGGTTCGCCGACGCCGCAGATCAGCTTGATCGCCTCGGTGGCCATCAGCGACCCGACCTGCCCCACCAGGGCGCCCAGGACGCCCGCGTCCCCGCAACTCGGCACGGTCGCCGGGTCGGGGGCGACCGGGAACAGGTCGCGCAGGTCGACGCCCACGGCACCGGCGGGCGGGCGCTTCCAGAACACCGACACCTGGGCCTGGGTGCGGTACACGGACGCCCACACGTACGGCAGCCCGAGTTCGGCGCAGGTGTCGTTGACGAGGTAGCGGGTGGGGAAGTTGTCGGTGCCGTCGAGCACCAGGTCGTGGCCGCGGAACACCGCGGCGGCGTTGGCCCGGGTCAGCCGGAGCGGGCGCTCGACGACCTCGATCGCGGGGTTGAGCGCCCGGAGGCGGGCGGCCGCGCTCGCCGCCTTCGGGGTACCGACCGCGGCGTCGTCGTGGATCACCTGCCGCTGCAGGTTGGTGAGGTCGACGGCGTCGTCGTCGACGATCGTGAGGTGGCCCACGCCGGCGGCCGCCAGGTAGAGCAGGGCCGGCGAGCCGAGGCCGCCCGCGCCCACCACGCAGACCCGGGCCGCCAGGAGCCGGCGTTGCCCGGCGTCCCCGAGCGCGGGGATCAGCAGGTGGCGGGCGTACCGCCGGCGCTGGTCCCGGTCGAGCGGGGGGCCTGGTTCGACGAGCGGAGGGAGCATGCGGCGCAGCCTAGCCGCCGCCGCCGGCCCCATCGGCGGCCCTCACCCGCCCACGGCCCGGGCGATCGTGCGGGCCGTGTCGTCCCACGGGCGGAGCTCGGCGCGGCGGAGCACCGCCCGCGCCCGCCAGGCCGCCCGCAGCCCCGGGTCGTCCAGCCAGCGCGCCAGGGCGGCGCGCCAGGCCTCCGGGTCGTCCGGGTCGAGGGCCGCCCCGGCGGGCGGGGTCGAGCCCGCGGGGCCGACGAGGGCCTCCACGGCGCCGGTCCCCGCCCCGACCAGGCAGGGGACGCCGCGGGCGAGCGCCTCGCTCACCACCATGCCGTAGGTCTCGGCCAGCGAGGGCAGCAGGAGGAGGTCGGCCGCGGCCCAGAGGGCGTCCAGGGCCGCGTCCCGCAGCACGCCGGCGAACCGCACCCGGCCGCCCAGCCCGGCCGCGGCGACCCGGTGGCGCAGCGCCGGCAGCGTCGACGCCCGCGCAGGTTCGCCGCCGGCGAGCGTGAGCCGCCACGGCCGGTCGGTCAGGGCCGCCAGCGCGGCGAGGGCGAGCGCGTGGTTCTTGCCGGGGGTGAAGGCGCCGACCATGACCAGCAGCGGCGGATCGCTGCCGTCCGCGAGCGGGGCGGGGTCCTGGCCGGGCCGGGCGACCACGGGCGCCTCGGACAGGGCGAACCGGGCCGCCAGGTCCCGGGCCGCGAACGCGCTGGGGACCAGCACCCGCCCGGCGACGGCGAGGGCGTCCTGCTCGGCGGCGTGCAGGCGGGCGCGGGCGGCGTCCGGCAGGCCGGGCTCGGCGTCCAGCGGCAGGTGGACGAGCAGGGCGAGGGCGAGGCCGGCGCGGGCGTCCGCCAACTCGGCGGGGCAGCAACCGCCCACGAGCCCGTCGAGGATCACCCGGTCGCCGTCCGGCCCGACCCGGCAGGAGCGCAGGGCGGCGGCCAGGCGGGCGCGCGCGGCGGCGTCCGGCTCGGGCCACGGCCCCGGCAGCGGGACGTCGCGGCACGCCATGCCCAGCCGGCGCCAGGCCGCCAGCACCCGCTCGTCGTACAGGGTGCCGCCGCTGGGGACGAGCCCCGGAGCGGGTCGCACCAGGACCAGCACCGGTCAGCGGCCGGCCAGGGCGAGCGTGTAGGACGCCCACGCGTCCGGGTGCTCGCGGAGGGTGACTTCGACGGCGGTGACGTTCGCGGGGGCGTCCGGGGCCAGCCGCTCGGCGACCCACCGGCAGAGGACCTCGGTGGTGGTGACGACCCCGGCGAACTCGGGCAGCTCGTCCAGGTTTGCGTAGTCGAGCGGGGCGAGCACCTCCTTCAGCCGGGCGGTCGCCGCCCCGATGTCGGTCACCACGTGGTGGTCGTCGAGCCGCTCGGCCACCCAGGTGGCCTCCACGACGTAGGTGACGCCGTGCAGGCGCTGGGCGGGGCCGAAGGCGGGGTCGGCGATGCTGTGCGCGCACAGCACGTGGTCGCGGACGGTCAGTCGGTACACGGGGCGTTCTCCTTCTCGGCGGGATAGCGGACGACGTGGCACAGGCCCAGGTCCTCGCCGCGGGCCAGGGCGGCCATCGTCGCGGGCAGGTCGTCGAAGGCCGACGACCGCTCGACGAACCCGTCGAAGCGAGGGTCGGTCAGCAACTCGAGGGCGAGCCGGCGCCGGTCCGCCGGGGTGCGCCGCACCCGGCGGGAGGGGCTCACCATGCCGACCTGGCTGGAGACGATCCGCAGCCGGTGGGAGTGGAAGAAGGAGCCCAGGTCGACCCGCGGCCGCCGGTCGCCGTGCCAGGACAACTCGACCAGCGTCCCCTCGATGTCGAGCACTCCCAGCGCCGTGTTGAGGGCGTCCTCGTGGGCGGCGCAGTCGAAGACCAGATCGAAGGACGCCCCGGGCTCCGGTTCCGCGGCGGCCGCGACGCCGGCCGCGCGGACCCGGGCGCGCCGGGCGGCGTCCGGCTCGAAGACGGTGAGCCGCTCGAGCGGCAGGCGGGACAGCAGCAGGGCGGTGGTGGCCCCGATCAGCCCGGCGCCCATGACGGCCACCCGGTCGCCGACCAGCGGCCCACCGTCCCACAGCCCGTTCAGGGCCGTCTCGGCGGCGCCGGTGAGCAGCGCGCGGTCGGTCGGGACGGCGTCCGGGACGGGGGTCACGGCGTCCGCGGGCACGACGAAGAGGTCCTGGTGGGGGTGCAGCACGAAGACGCGCCGGCCGCGGAGGGCGTCCGGGCCCTCCAGCACGCGGCCGACCGCCAGGTAGCCGTACTTGACCGGGAACGGAAAGTCGCCCTCCTGGAACGGGGCGCGCATCTCGTCGGCGACCGCGTCGGGGACGCGTCCGCTCGTCACCAGGCGTTCGGTGCCGGCGCTGATGCCGCTGACGAGCGTCCGGACGAGGCACTCCCCGGGACCGAGCAGGGGCACCTCGGCGGCGCGTAGCTCGCCCCGGCCGGGGCCCAGGCACCAGTAGGCACGGGCCCGGCGCTCGGCCGGGCCCCCGGTCGGGCGCTCGTGGCGGGCTGGGGTCATCGTGCGAGCCTAACCCGTGCCCGGCGACGGCGGCTCCGGGGTGACCCCTCTGGCGTGGGCTGGTAGGCTCGTGCCGTTGTTGTTTTGATTTCGTGTACTGGTTTGGCTTGCGTACCGGGTCCGCCCGGGGCGATGTCGTACGGGAAGCGTTTCAGCAGTCAGCATCATCGCGCGCCGCGAAAGTCGCGGCCGCACCGCTTCTCGAAAGGAAGTTCATCATGGCCACCGGTACCGTCAAGTGGTTCAACGCCGACAAGGGCTTCGGCTTCATCGCCCCCGAGGACGGCTCCGCCGACGTCTTCGCCCACTTCTCCGCGATCTCGGGCAGCGGCTACCGCTCGCTGAACGAGGGCGACCGCGTCTCCTACGACGTCGTCCAGGGCGCCAAGGGCATGCAGGCGGCGAACATCAAGGTCCTCTGACCCTCACCCAGCCGGCCCGACCGAAGGGAAACAGTTCACTCTCTTAACGGTCCGCACGGTAGGCCGATCCAGGTCAGGCCCCCTACGGTTGTCGGTGGGGGGATGCGGGGGCGAATCCAACGGATTCGCCCCCCACCTTTTAAGGCAGAATGGGAGGATGGTCCCCCGCCCCGCCCCCACACCCGAGACCCGCTGGCCCTGAAGTTCCTGGAGGCCGGCGTGCGCCTCATGGACGCGCTCGTGGCCCCGTCGCCGAGGGCCGAGCTGCCGCCCCGCCTGAAGGCGTTGCACTTCCCCGCCCCGCTCGAGTGGATCCGGATCGAGGACGTGATCCGCGAGGCCCGGGCCGAGGAGCCCTCGCTGAGCGCCAAGGCGTTCTGGAACCGCTGGGCCGACAAGGACTCGTTCGTCGTCGACCTCGTCACGTACGCCCTCGACACCAGTGCCATGGGGGGGACGATCGCTCCGCACACGCACCGGCTCCGGGACGATCTCTCGGCCGACCGACCCTCGGTCGCCATCCGAATCTTGACCCGCTCCGTGATGCTCGAGTTGCTGGCGCAGCCGCAGGCGTTCCTGCTCGGGCACCTGGCGGCGGTCGTCCACCACGCGCCCAGCCTGCAGGAGGCGCTGGCCCGCGGGGTGGACGCCGACGCCCGCACCTGGGAGCAGTTCTACGACGCGACGCTCGCCGCCGCGGGGCTCCGCTGGCGGCCGGGCTGGGACGCCGCCCGGGCCCAGGTGGTCCTGGGGGCGCTGATCGACGGCCTGCTGGTTCGCTCCCGCGTGCAGCTGCCGGACGCCGACCGGCCCGCCTGGGACCCGGCGGACCTGCTCGCCGACGCGACCATCGCGATCTTCGCCGGGATGGTCGACGTGGACCGTGCCGGCCGCTCCCCGGCCGAGGTGCTGGACGCCGCGGCGGCCGGCGACGGCTAGCGGACGGGCACCGCGATCGCGATGACGTTGTCCTCGTAGTGGCGGGTGGCTCGGTTGAACACGCCGCCGCAGCTCACCACGTGGAGCCGCTCGTCGCCGGCCCGCGAGAACACCGCGTCGACGTCGAGTTCCCCCTTGTCGATGCGCAACACCTCGACCACGCGGTACCGGAGGGTCGCGCCGCCGGCGTCCACCTCGACGGCGTCGCCCGCCTTCAGCCTGACCAGGCCGGCGAGCGGGCCCCGGCCCTCGCCGGGGGCGTCCACGTGGGCGGCGATCACGGTCGCGCCCGGCGTGCCGGGGCTGGGACCGAACCGGTACCAGCCGGCGGCCGAGGGGCTGGCGGGCAGCTCCATCGCGCCGTCGGCGTCCAGGCCGACCGGGCTGACCGGCAGGGAGGCGTCCAGGCGGGGGATCCTCAGGCGGGTCGGGACGGCGGTCGCCGCGGGCTGTGCGGCGGCGGGGGCGGCGTCCCGGGTCGGGATCGTGCTGGTCGGGCGTGGGGACGGTGGGGTCGTGGCCTCGGTGCTCGGCGTGGGTTCGGGGGTGGGGGTGGGTGTGGCAGTCCCGGCCGCCAGGGTGGGCCCGACGGCACTCAGCGCGGACGCCGGGTCGCCGGCTCCGCCGACGGTGGCGAACGTGAGGGCACCGGCGAGGGTGGCCGCCGCCGCGGCGGCGACCACCCGTCGGGGCCGGGACAGGCTCACCGTCAGTTCCGGACGGTGGCGCGGCGGCGGGTGAAGGTCAGGACGGCGGTGCCGGCCAAGAGCGCCGCGGCCAGCGTCAGGGAGAGCTGGGTCGCGCTGTCGGCCATGGCCGCCTGCCCGCCGGAGCCGGCCGGGACGCCGTTCGGCGAGGAGTGCAGCCCGGAGATGGTCTGGACGGCGAGCTTCAGGTTGCTGTCCTTGGCGCTGCCCCACGCGTAGACGATCGTGTTGGTGCCCTCGGCCAGCTTGACGTCGGCCGGGCCGATCGCGACGGTGTCGGTGCCGGCCAGCACCACGTCGGCGGAGATCGTGCCGGCCGCCAGGTCGGCCTTCACTTCCTTCGGGTTCGCGAGGCCCTTGAAGGCCACCGCCTTGTTGGCGCGGACGTCGACCTCGGGGGCGGCCGCGGTGTGGCGCACCGTCAAGCGGGCCTTGCCGGCCTCGACCTTGGACACGTCGTTGACGAACGGGGTCAGGGTCGGGGAGCCGTCGGCCTTGAGGTGGGCCACGACCGTGATGTTGGCGCCCGCGGGCACCGTCACGTCGTTGGCCTCGATCACCGCGGCGCCGCCGGCGCCCGCCCCGGCCGCGACGACCTTGAGGTCGTACTCGCCGGCGGGCAGCTTCACCGGGTCGGTGAGGGTGCCGGGCTTGAAGTCGGTGAGCAGCGCGTTGCCGTTGGCGTACACGTCGACGGTGGCGCCGGGGACGCCGTGGAGGACGGAGACGGTGGCCTCATCGGCGGCCTGGACGGGGGCGGCGAGGCCGAGCGCGCCGACGGCGAGGGCTCCGGCGAGGACGAAACGGGTCTTGGACATGAACGGGGTCCTTTCGAGATCAGGGCCGATCGGGTCCGCCAACGGGCGCCCGACCGGTTCGGGTCGTAGCGAGGACGCTTGGTGCTAGGCACCTCTACTGCCGTCCGGCTTGACCACCACTATGCCCGGTCGTCCAAGGTTTGTCCAGAGTTTTGTATGTGGTGTGTGCAAGGTTTGTTCAGGCGGTTCCCTCGCCCTCGCCCAAGGCTGCGGCGACGGCCGCCGCGGTGCGGCGTCCGGAAAGCAGCGCCCCCTGGATCGAGGCGCCCTCGAGGTGGTCGCCCGCGAGGAACAGCCCGCCGCCCAGGTCGGGATCGGGCCGCCGGCCACCCGGAGCCATGACGGGCAGGCTGTGCGGGATCTCGTGGCGGACGATCAGCTCCCAGCCGGCGGTGGGGACGCCGTACAGGAACGCGGCGTGCCGGCGGACATCGGCCTCGGTGGCGGGGGTGTCGCGCACCACCGAGCACTGCACGAGATGCCGGCCCGTGGGGGCGTAGCTGGGGGCGACGTTGCTGACCACGGCGGTGTTCACGACCGGGCCGCGGCGTTCGGGGTCCACCAGGAGGTACGTGAGGTCCGACGGCGGGGCGTCCGCGGCGAACCACCAGGTGTCGAGGCCGCGCATGGGGCCGGCGGGGCGTCCGGTCAGGGCGCCCAGGTCGGCGGGAGCGACGGCGAGGATCGCGGCTCGGGTGCGCAGGGTCCGGCCCGCCACGGCCACCTCGACGCCGCCGGCCCGGCGGGTGACGGCGTCCACGTGGTGACGGAGCCGGACGTCGAGGCCGCGGGCGAGCTGCGCCGGCACGGCGCCCATGCCGTCGGCGGGCAGCGCGGGCGTCCCGCGGAGGAACCAGCCGACCAGGGACCGCGTGAAGGCCGCCGAGGTCTCGCCGCGGGAGTCGGCCAGCACCCCGGCCAGGAACACCTCGGCGAGCGCGCGCAGTGGGCCGCCCAGCCGCACCCGGTCGAAGGACGCCGCCAGCGGCTGATCGCCGAGCCGCTCCCACGGCAGGGCCGCCCAGGCCGCTAGGCGGGCGAGCTGGGTGGGGCGCAGGTAGGGCGAGCGCAGCAGGCGCCCCGCGGCGGCGGGGTGGCGGGCCGGATCGACGAGCACCGTGAGGCCCGCGGCGTCCCGGACGCCGACCCCGCGGCCGAAGGGACGCAGCTTCAGGGCGGGCACGTCGAGGGCGGCCCGCACCTCGGTGTAGGCGGGGTTGAGGATCTGGAAGCCGCGATCGACGAGGAAGCCGTCCACCCGGTCGGTGCGCAGGCGGCCACCGACGGCGTCCGCGGCCTCGAGCACGACGACGGAACGGCCGGCCGCGGTGAGCTCCCGGGCCGCGCGCAGGCCGGCGAGGCCGGCTCCGATGACGATGACGTCGGTGTCCATGGGCCTAGCGTAGGACCTGGCCGCCGGGACGCCCGAGGTCCGGGGCGGCGGGGAAGGGAGTCCACGTGAGCGCGGTGCTGTGGCTGCGACGGGACCTACGGCGCGCCGACCTGCCGGCCCTGGGGGCGGCGGCGGACGCCGGGGGCGGCGACGTGACGGTCGTGTTCGTCGTCGACCCCGAGTTCTTCGGACCGGCCGGCGCGGCCCGGCGGGCCTGGCTGGCCCGCACGCTGCAGGCGCTGCGGGAGACCTACGACGGGCGGCTCGTGCTGCGCAGCGGCGACCCGCTGCGGGTGATCCCGGCCGTGGCGGCCGAGGCCGGCGCGGCGTCCGTGCACGTCTCGACCGAGACCGAACCGGGCGGCGCCGCCCGGGACGCCCGGGTGCGGACCGCGCTCGCCGAACGCGGCGTCGCGTGGGTCGAGACGGGCAGCCCCTACGCGGTGACGCCGGGGCGGCTGCGGACCGCCTCCGGAGGCGGGTTCCAGGTCTTCACCCCGTTCAGTCGCGCCTGGCGCGAGCACGGCTGGCGGGCACCGGCCGTGGAACCACCGGGGGTGCGGCTGCGCGACCTGCCCAGCGACCCCGCGGCCTGGGCCCTGCTCGGGGCCGCGGCCGCGGAGCCCGGTGTCCCCGAGTTGCCCGAGGCGGGCGAGGAGGCGGCGCTGCGACGCTGGGCCGCCTTCCTGGACGACGGCCTCGCCGACTACGCCGAGCACCGCAACCGCGTCGACCTCGACGGCACCTCGCGGCTGTCGCCCTACCTCAAGCTGGGCGTCGTGCACCCGCGCACGCTGCTGGCCGCCCTCGACGGCCGGCCCGGCGACGGGCCGCGGGTCTTCACCAACGAACTGGCCTGGCGCGAGTTCTACGCCGACGTCCTGTTCCGCCACCCCGAGAGCCTGGACGCCGACCTGCGGCCCCTGGGACTCACCTACGACGACGACCCCGACCGGCTGGCCGCCTGGCAGCAGGGCCGCACCGGCTACCCCATCGTGGACGCCGGCATGCGGCAGCTCCTCGCCACGGGGTGGATGCACAACCGGGTGCGGATGATCGCGGCCAGCTTCCTCACCAAGGATCTGCACCAGTGGTGGCGGGCGGGGGCGCGGTGGTTCGAGCAGCACCTCATCGACGCCGACCTGGCGTCGAACGCCCACGGCTGGCAGTGGACCGCCGGCACCGGCACCGACGCCGCCCCCTACTTCCGGGTGTTCAACCCGATCCTGCAGGGCAAGAAGTTCGATCCGCAGGGCGAGTACGTTCGGCGCTGGATCCCCGAGCTGCGGCACCTGCCGGGGGCGCGCGTCCACGAGCCGTGGCTCGCGCCCGACGGCGGGCGGCACGGCTACCCGGGGCCCCTCGTCGACCACGCCGAGGAGCGTGCCGTCGCCCTGGCCCGCTACCAGCAGGCGAAGGGCGAGCTGGCCTGACGGTGGCCTGCGGTGTCCGCGGCGCGGGTCAGCCGCGGCGTCCGGCCAGGAGGGCCCAGGCCAGCGGCAGCAGCGACGCTCCCATCAGCAGCCGGCCCAGGGTCGGGTCGGACGCCGCGAGGACGGCCCCCGCGATCAGCATCGCCGCGAAGACCCCCACGGCGTTGCCGCGGGCCACGGCGCGCTCCAGGCGGCGGACGCGGAGCTCCAGCCGCGGGGAGGAGGTGGTCAGCTCGCCCCGCTCGACCAGCGACAGGACGCGGTCGGCACGCCCGGGCAGCCCGAGGGCGAGCCGGGCGAGGGACACGGCTTCGCCCAGGGCCGCCTGGCTCGCGGGCCGGGCCTCGTCGCTCAGCAGCCGGGAGGCGTAGGGCGTGATGGTGGCCCACACGTTGAAGGTGGGGTCGAGGCCGGTGCAGATGCCGGACAGCATGCCGACGCAGCGACCGAGCATCAGCAGGTTCTCGGGCAGCTGGAAGGGCAGTTCGAGGATGAGCTCCCGGAACTGGAGCCCGAACCGCATCAGCTCGGCGGGGTCGAGGTCGCGCAGTTCGTCCATCCCGAGGCCGCCGAAGCGGTCGAACGCCTGCATCGTGGCGCGCTCGATGAGGGCCAGGTCGGCGCTGGGCAGCAGCACGTCGAGCTTGTTGAGGCCCCGCACCATGCGGGCGCCGTCGCGGGTGCCGGCCGCGATCAACAGGTCGCGGAGGCCGGCCCGCAGGGTGTCGGGCACCCGGCCCACCATGCCGAAGTCGATGAAGGTCAGCGTCCAGGCCGGGGCGTCGGCAGGGGCGTCCGCGGGTCGGGGCGTGACGAACAGGTTGCCGGGGTGCGGGTCGGCGTGGAAGAACCCGTCGGTGAAGATCTGCTGCAGGTAGGTGTCGGCGAGGACCCGCGCCACCTCGGCGCGGTCGATGCCGGCGGCGGTGAGGGCGTCGTGGTCGCCCAGCCGTAGGGCGGAGACGTCCTGGAGCGTCAGGACCCGGCGGGTGCTGAGATCCCAGACGACGCGGGGGACGCTCACCCGCGGGTCGTCGGCGAAATTGGCGGCGAACGTCTCGGCGTGGGTGGCCTCGGCGAGGTAGTCGACCTCCTCGAGGGTGGTGGCGGCGAACTCCTCGACCAGGGCGGGCACGTCGGCGCGGTCGCTGATGGGCCGGTAGCGGCGCAGCCAGCCGCCGACGCGGCGCAGGGCGGCCAGGTCGACCTCGATGATCTGCTGGATGTGGGGCCGCTGCACCTTCACGACCACGTCGGCGAAGCCCTGCGCGGCGGCGTCCGGCTCGCGCAGCCGGGCGCGGTGCGCCTGGCCGAGGGACGCCGCGGCGAGCGGTTGTTCGTCGAACCAGGCGTAGTGCTCGGCCAGCGGCAGGGCGAGCTCCGCCTGGGCGACCTCGCGGATCGCCGCGAAGGGCTCGGGGGGCACCTCGTCCTGCAGGCCCGCGAGTTCGGTGATGATCTCGGGCGGCAGCACGTCGAGGCGGGCCGAGAGGAACTGGCCGACCTTGATCATCAGGCCGCCCATCGAGATCGCGAGGGCCCGGAAGCGCACCGCGGCGCGCCGGGCGCGTTGCGTGCGCGAGCGGGCGGCGAGACGGCCGAGGCCGAGGCGCGGCAGGACGATCTCCCACAGGATGAAGCTCAGCGTCACCCGGCCGAAGAAGAACACGATGCGCCGGTACCGGGCGCGCAGGCGTGCGGCCCTCATGCCCGGCCCGGCGGGGGAGCGTGGTGGCTCAGCATGAGGTCCCCTTCCTCGAACCATGCCCACCGATCGCGGGGAACGGTAACAGCGGCGGCCAAACGCTCGGTGTCGGTCGGAGCGGGCCGTGGTGCGCGTTATACCCCCTGGGGTATGCTGCTCGACAGTCTCAGGCGGAGGAGGAGCGATGGCGGAGGCGTCCCGAGGTGGTCCTGGTGCCGAAGCGCCGGGGCTGCCGTCCGGCGGCGAGCGGGTCGTCCCGGTCGGCGCGGGGCCGGTGATCCCGGCCGTCCGCGGCCGAACGACCGGCGCCTGGCGTGCCCTGGGGGCCTGGACCCCGCGGCGCTGGCTCGTCGCGCTCGCGGCCGCGGCCGGCACGGTGGCCGTCATCGGGGTGTCGACGGCGATGATCCCCAACCCGGTGTTCGGGCGGGCGATCCCGACGACGGAGTGGGCGTGGCCGGTGCTCGCGGTGACCGCCGTTCTGGGCGGCCTGCTGGCCGCCACGTACGTGCGCAACGGCGCGGCGGCTGAGCGGACCCCGCGGGCGGGACTGGCCGGCGGGCTGCTGGCCTACTTCGCCGTCGGTTGTCCGGTCTGCAACAAGATCGCGCTGCTGGCCCTGGGGTACAGCGGCGCGCTGCAGTGGTTCGCGCCGGCCCAGCCGGTGCTCGCGGCGGCCGGGATCGTGCTGCTCGTCTGGGCCCTGCGGCAGCGGTTGCGCGGCGAGGTCGCCTGTCCGGTGGCGGTGGAGGTTCGCGCCTAGTTCGCCCCCGAAGTTGGCCCCGACGTGGTGTCGCGTCGCCCGTGTCCGCTCGGTCGCCTTGCCTCATGTCAAGATGTCCGCTTCGTTTGAGCGCGTGCCTCACGTGAATTGTCCGCGTCGGGGCGGGTGCTGAGGGTGCGGGCCGCAGCGAGGTCGATCAGTTGTTGTTGGAGGGGTTGATCCGTCGAGTGAGGCGCGCTGGGTTCAGGTCGGCGTGTTCGGCGGCGAGCCGGTCGCGGTGGGCCTGGTCGAGGGTGCCGCTGTCGAGGAGCCGCTGGTAGGGAGTGCGAGGCTTGTCGTAGACGCGTTTGCGGC
>JAAYTZ010000128.1 GCA_012517965.1 Propionibacterium sp.
CTCCAAAACCGCAGGTTGGGGGTTCGAGTCCCTCTTGCCCTGCTGGGCCGTCCTGGCCTCGCAGACACGACGACAACGAACGGGTGAGGTACCACAGTGGTGGATCGCAGGACCGGCAGCGGCTCCGACGATTCCGTGACCCCGCCGGGCGACGACCTTCGTGGCGAGGACCTGGCCGCGCACGATGTGCCCGAGCCGGCTGGCTACGAGCTGGCCGCCGATGAGACGGACGCCGAGGAGCTCACCGACACCGCGCCGGAGTCGGACGCCGAGGTCGAGATCGACGACGCCCAGCAGTTGGCGGTGGCGGAGGGCCAGGCGCGCGACGCGGCGTCCACCGCTCCGGCGACGCTTGCGGCCCGGGTGGCCGGAGCGCGGCCGGTCCGGAAAGTCGTTCCGAAGAAGGACGCCCCCACGCCCCGCCGGCGGGCCGGCGCCCCCGCCGCCGAGAAGCGGACGACGCCCGTGCAGTTCGTCCAACAGTCGGTCGACGAGCTCAAGAAGGTGGTGTGGCCGACCGGCCGGCAGGTCCAGCAGTACTTCGCGGTGGTGCTGGTGTTCGTCCTGTTCATCATGGCCTACGTCGTCGGCCTGGACACCGGCTTCGGCGCAGCGCTGCTGAAGCTCTTCGGTTGAGCCCCACGAGTACGGAGAATGCTGTGACGCAAGACAACAACTCGCCTTTTGATGCGCCGGAGTCGGACGACTTCGAGATCGACCTCGGCCTGCCCGAGCCGGGTGCCGACCTCGACGAGGTGGAGATCGACCTGGGGTTCGCCGACGGTGAGGCCGCGGGCGACGAGTTGACGCTCGACTTGGGCGCGGAGGAGCCCGAGGAAGTCGAGGAGCCGGCGGACAGCGCCGCCGAGGAGGCCGCGCTGGAGGAGCTGCGCCAGCGGCTCCGGCGAGAGCCCGGCGACTGGTATGTCATCCACACGTACTCCGGCATGGAGAACCGGGTCAAGCAGAACCTCGACTCCCGCGTGAAGACGCTCGGCATGGAGGACTACATCTTCGAGACCATCGTGCCCACCGAGGACGTCGTGGAGATCCGCAACGGGGCCAAGAAGACGGTGACGCGGACGGTGCTGCCCGGCTACGTGCTGGTGCGGATGGAGATGAACGACGAGTCGTGGGGCGCCGTCCGCCACACCCCTTCGGTGACCGGCTTCGTGGCCCACGCCAACGCGCCCGTCCCGTTGTCGCTCGACGAGGTCGAGAAGATGCTGGCGCCCGCGATCCTGGCGAAGGCGGCGGCGGCGTCCGCGGGCCCGACGCAGCGGAACCGCCGGGTGGAGGTCGCCGACTTCAAGGTGGGCGACAACGTCATGGTGGTACAGGGCCCCTTCGCGGGGGTCCACGCGTCCATCACCGAGATCAACGTGAACAACCAGCGCATCAAGGCGCTGGTCGAGATCCTGGGGCGGGAGACCCCCGTGGATCTCACCTTCTCCCAGATCCAGAAGGACTGAGAGCCGTTCGCGTCGGCCCCTCGTGGGGCCACGAAACCCCCGGTGGGGCGTCCCGGCCCCGCCACGAGCAAGCAAGGACCCGAAACATGCCTCCCAAGAAGAAGGTAGCGGCCATCGTCAAGGTCGCCCTGAACGCGGGTGCGGCCACCCCGGCGCCGCCGGTCGGCACCGCGCTCGGCCCGCACGGCGTCAACATCATGGAGTTCGTCAAGCAGTACAACGCGAAGACGGAGGCCATGCGCGGCACCGTGATCCCGGTCGAGATCACGATCTACGAGGACCGCTCGTTCACGTTCATCACCAAGACCCCGCCGGCCGCGGAGCTCATCAAGAAGGCCGCCGGGCTGTCGAAGGGCAGCGCCAAGCCCAACAAGGACAAGGTGGGCAAGATCACCGCCGAACAGGTGCGGGAGATCGCCACCACCAAGCTGCCCGACCTCAACGCGAACGACGTCGACGCGGCGATGAAGATCGTCGCCGGTACTGCCCGTTCGATGGGCGTGGTCGTCGAGGGCTGAGCGCCCTCCTCGGGTCGGGACGCCGCGGCGTCCGGTGACGACCCCCCTCCCGTGGAAGGGCCTGCGCGGCCCGCACCACACCTGGTACGAGAGTTAGGAAACCAGTCATGAAGCGCAGCAAGGCCTACCGCGCGGCAGCGGAGAACATCAACGCCGCGCAGGTGTACAGCCCGGAGGAGGCGCTCAGCCTCGTCAAGAAGAACGCCTCCGCCAAGTTCGACGAGACGGTCGAGGTCGCGATGCGGCTCGGCGTCGATCCCCGCAAGGCGGACCAGATGGTCCGCGGCACGGTCATCCTTCCGCACGGTACTGGCAAGACGGCTCGGGTCCTCGTCTTCGCCACCGGCCCCAACGCGCAGGCGGCCAAGGACGCCGGCGCGGACGAGGTCGGCGCCGACGAGTTGGTCGACAAGATCGCCGGCGGGTACCTCGACTTCGACGCCGTGGTCGCGACGCCCGACATGATGGGCAAGGTTGGACGCCTGGGCCGGATCCTGGGCCCCCGCGGCCTGATGCCGAACCCCAAGACGGGCACCGTCACGATGGACGTCGCCAAGGCCGTCAGCGACATCAAGGGCGGCAAGATCGAGTTCCGGGTCGACCGGCACGCGAATCTCTGCTTCGTCGTGGGGAAGGCGTCCTTCGACGTCAAGCAGTTGGCGGACAACTACTTCGCGGCGCTCGACGAGATCGTCCGGCTCAAGCCGGCCGCCGCCAAGGGCCGCTACCTCAGGAAGATCACCTTCGCCTCGACGATGAGCCCCGGCGTCGCCGTGGACATCACCCGCACCAAGCCTGCGAAGGACGAAGCCTGAGCACCCGCCTCACGCTCACCGGAAGCCCCGCCCTTGGCGGGGCTTCCGCGCGTTCGGGGTCTGGTCGGCGCGGTGCGGGGCTGGGTCGCGGCCGCCTGGGTCCGGGATCGTTGCGGGCGGACGCCATCTCGCAGGCGGTCACCGGGGGTGAAGCAGAGCCGTGGGTCGCCCTGCAGGTGAACGAGCGGCGCTGCCCTGGCCGGAATGTCGGCGCTAGGAGCAAGCCGCCGAATCACGCCGGGACCCCTCCGTGTGGCGCATCGCCGCACCCCACGGTGAGCCCCACGGAGGCGGCAGGCGGCGGGCTCCTGCTCGGCTCGGAGCGCTGCCGCGCTCTTGAGCCGGATCGTCAGGCCCCCGCTGCTCCAGGTCCCCGGTGACCGGGACCCCGGTAAGCGGAACCCCGGTGACCGGAACCCCGGACGCTCGCCTTGCCTCATGTCAAGATGTCCGCTTCGTTTGAGCGCGTGCCTCACGTGAATTGTCCGCGTCGGGGCGGGTGCTGAGGGTGCGGGCCGCAGCGAGGTCGATCAGTTGTTGTTGGAGGTGGTTGATCCGTCGAGTGAGGCGCGCTGGGTTCAGGTCGGCGTGTTCGGCGGCGAGCCGGTCGCGGTGGGCCTGGTCGAGGGTGCCGCTGTCGAGGAGCCGCTGGTAGGGAGTGCGAGGCTTGTCGTAGACGCGTTTGCGGC
>JAAYTZ010000129.1 GCA_012517965.1 Propionibacterium sp.
CACGGCGGTACGCTGCATGTTGAAAGTGCTTCCTTCGCGTGGGTGATTGGGACTTCGACAATCACATTCTCCCAAGCCGGAAGCACTTTCGCTGTTCAAACCACCGAGTCAGACCCCACCCTCATGAAAGCGCGAGGCTAGCTCGACGCTACTTGGTCGCGGACTTTCTGGACGATGCGAGCCATCTGCGTGCGGTCGTTGTCGGTGGGCGCGGCCCTCAAGCCGGCGTGAACCACCACGTCGCCTTGCCGGCACTCGTAGAAGAACAGTCCAGCGTCCTGCAGTCGGCAGCCGTCCGCTCCGAAATCGCCCCACCCGTAACCGCCGGGCGCTGCGACGTCATCGAGATCCATCAAGCCGAAGTACATCGGTCCGTACTCACAGACCGGGCCACCGTCGCCGTAGACCTGACCGCTGAGCTTCGCCTCGGTCGCGAACGCAGACCCGATGTCACTCGCGGATCCGAACACCTTCGCGCAGGCGTCGGCCCACACAGCAAGATCCACCTTTCGGTCATTCCTGTGATCAACGAGGAAACGCACCTCGTAGCCGGCGATCCCCGACACCCGACGCGCTCCCTCGACGGCGGAGACAACCCAAGCGGACGGGGTGACGCTGTTCGCGTCGTAGATCACCGACACACCCTCATCGCTGAAATCGACGAAGGTCACGATGTTGGCCAGCTGCCGGCAGGCCGTCCGGTCCCAGCCTGTGTACCCACCCGGGTCGGAACCTGCCCACCTGATCGGCTGCTGAGGGCCCTCCAACGCCCCTGGACAGGTGGTGGTGAGTTCCTCGCTCAACTCGCTCCAGCCGAAGTCCGGGGAGAAATCGATCGTGGTGACCCGTTCGCCGGCCGGGGTCTGGTAGCTGGTCCGCACCTCACCCCACTTGCCCACCAAGGCCCCCGTCCTGACGGTGCCCGCCGGCAACTCGAGGGAATAGCCACCGAAGGGGTCGCTGGGAACCACCCTCGCAGGCACCCTGGCCGCGGCAGGGGTTGTCGCTGACGCGAGCGCCGAGGCCGGCGTGCCGCGCGGTGCCGCCGTCTCCGGTGCTGGCGCCCCGCACCCGGACAACACCAGCGTCGCGGCAAGCATCAAGGCAGGAACACCGGGGGAAGTCATGTCCCGCAGGGTACTGATCAGGCTCAGCCACCCTCTCCGCGTCCACTCTCCTTGCGCCGTCGCTGGCCGCGAACGGTGAAGTGCCCTTCGGCTGTGGGTGTCGCCTGTGTGTCACCATGCCCGCAGAGGCTTGATCCCGAGCCGGTTGGAGGGAGCAGCGTGAGTTCCATCTACTTCCTGGCACCGACCGACGCCGACGCGTTGCGGTTCATCGGCCACCTTGACGAACTGCTGGCCGCCGACCACGTCGACGCCCACGACATGATCACGGTGCCCCACTTCACCTCGCTGCCCGACCTCGCCGAAGGACGACCGATCACGATCGACCTGTCGGTGACGAACCAGATCTGGCCGCCCATGCCCGAAAACCCCGAGACGGATCTCGCTTGGATGGCGGAGCCGCTCATAGAACGCCTGGTCGATTCCCTTCGGGACCGTGTCGCCGCCATCCCGCCGGACCAAGTCGCCGCCCTCGCAGACGCGTGGTCGGTCGAGTTGAACGGGGCCGTCGACGAAGGCCTGTCCGGTCAACTCGCCCACGACCTGATCCAACTCGCCCAGCGAGGACACGATGGCCACCTCGCCCTCTACAACTGGTACGAACTGTAAGCACCCGACCCGTGGGTGACTGGTGGCTGGTCGCGGTCGCCGGACGCCGACCCGCTGGCAGCTACTACGAGGACCTCTGCGAAGGGCTACGCATCCACCTGCCCTGACAACCAATGCCGCACCACGTGCGGCGGATGTTCGGGCAAGCGCAGATCTGTGGCTGGCCAGTCCGACAGCTGAGGGGGGTTTCGCCTGTCCGTGTGGGAGTCGCAGTCGGGGTCAAGCAGTGGCGATGCTGGCGTCAGCGTTTGGTGGGTGAGGGAGATTGAGTGCTTGTCACGGGGGGGCGGGACAGTGAGGACTTGAGGATGCTCGGGAGTGCCACGTTCACGAGGTACCAGCCGCCGAGCACCATGACCAGCAGTTGTATGAGGAAGATGATCAGGCGATCACGGGCTCTCTTGCGGGGTCGGGACGTGGCCGTGGTGCGGGCAGCGGGCCTGCTGGCTGAGTCGGTGCCGGCACGAGCCTGTTGGTGGAATGGCCGTGGTTGGCGGATGGGCTGATAAGCCGCTGCAGGGAGCGGCATCGAGCGCAACGGTAGGTTCTCGGGTTACTGGTCGCGGCAGCCTGCGTCGGAGGCGTCCATGAGCCGGTGGCCGGCACCTGGTGCGCGGCGAGTGGTCCCATGGGCGGTGCAGCCGCAACTGAGGCGGCCGGCGAGGCATCGTGTGGCGTTGTGCTCGCCAACGTGGGTGTCGCGGCCGCAGAGGCCGACGGCGGGGTGGGCGCCTGGGTGAGAACTGCGCTGGCGTCCGCGATCTGTCGCATTCCGCGGCAGTCGGGGAACTCGGCACAGCCCCAGAACGGCTGACCGGCCCGTGCTCCCTTCTTCACGTGCCGAAGGACCATCGGACGGCGGCAGATCGGGCACCGCGGTACTCCAGGTGCCGGGTCGTCTACCAGCTGAGGCACCACGAAGCCGGCGGTGATGGCCTCGTTGACGAGCGCCAGGGTGTCCTGGCCGCGGATCAGGACGATGCCCGCCCGCTGCGCCTCAGCCCAGGCGTCCGGGGTGAATTCTCCCGACGACACCAGGTACCCGCGCGTCAGGCCCGCCAACTGGAGCACGCCCAGCAGGGAGCGCACCGCGTCCACGCCGGGCCAGGAACAGCGCCTCACCTGAGGCGTCCGCCTCCGCCACGAACGCGCGGGTCGCACACCGCACGAACCCCAACGCCCGACCCAACCCCACCGGACCGTCCATCCCGTCACGCCCTTCCAGAAGCCCTCGCTATCCAGA
>JAAYTZ010000130.1 GCA_012517965.1 Propionibacterium sp.
GCCGCCCACCCCGAACGGTTCGTCCACCAGCACCCCGTCCCGCACGCCCTACCCATCGCCGCCTGGATCAACAAACCCCCAGACGACACGAACTCAACCAACCCGAGCATCAACTGACCCAACAAGGTTGACATCTTCCGGAACGGGAAACAAGACAGGCTCGAGACTGGTCATACCCGATGCTGCAACCGACCAGGCACCCACGCCAGCGGCACGAACGACGCCCCAGGAGCGGCAATAGCGGATCTGCGCTTCGGGACCGGAAAGCCGCCAGGCAGCCCTCGCGCACAGTGCGGCACTTGGGTGAGGAGTAGGCATCGGCCCTCGATTCTTCTCCCTGTGTGCTCGTTGGCTCGCGTCTAGCTTCGAGAGTGAGGGGTACGTGGCCGCGGCGTTGAGCGAATCGCCCGAAAGGAACCACGTGGCGCTCTTGCGCTAGCTAGCAGCAACAACTCATTCAGCAACAGTGGCCGAATGGCCAATATTCAGGCAACAACAGTGGCCGAATGGCCAGTATTCGGAGCCGCCCTGGACGTTCAGCCAGGCCTCCCGACTCGCTAACCGGGCATCGACGCGCGCGACACCTAGACCGAATCATATTCGCCCCCGAAACCCTTGCTTCGACGTGTGAGCCAAGCGTAATCTCAGTGTCATGAAGCTACAAAGAAACTACGGGCCGCGCGCCCTAGCGACCACAGCGCTGGGCGCACTCAGCCTAATGCTGGGCTTCCTCAGCCTAACCCCGGCCGCAGTCGGAGCCGAGCCACCCCAGCCCACCGCCCCCAAACCTGCCGGCGTTCCCAGCGACTACGTGATCACCCCTGCGGGGTACATGGACCCCGCCTGCGTCCTGAAGATCAGCGAAACGCAAGTCGTTCTCGATGATCCTGAAACTGGCGGCCTCGCGATCGCAGACATTTCTGCTAACAAGGCAGCGCTCGCCGCTATTTCAAAGAATACAGATCTAAACCGCTCGGGAGCGCCCAGCGCCATCCCCGCAGATCTTCCCGCAGTCGCGAACCTAGTTACCGCCGAAGAACGGGCTAGCGCTGCAAAGAAGCCTCCCTGTAAGTCCGCGAGATTCACCACATCGGGTCAGTAGATAACGGACCCCACAAGCGAACAGGGGGCCACTGAACTCCCAACCGCCGATGGGTGGGCGGTCTCCACACAGTGGTATGGCACCACAATGCAGCATCTCCACAGCGAGTGGACTGTGCCCGCAGGTCCAGCATACAACTATGGCCAAACGATCTTCATTTTCCCCGGCTTCCAAGATCGGTTGGATAGCCAGGGGGTCATCTTCCAGCCCGTCCTCGCCTGGTTCGGCGGCGGTTGGTGGATTGATAGCTGGGCATGTTGCAGAGCCGGATATGCCAACCATGTCGGATACGTCCCCGTCACCGGTGCGGAGGTGTCAGGTGACGTAACAGGTTCCTCCTGCTCAAACGGCATCTGTAATAGCTGGATGGTTCAGATTCTCGACAAAGGGTCCCAGCGCTCGGTCACGTACAACACCAGCGGCACTGGCCGCTCAATGAAGCTCACAGTTGGATCAGCTCTTGAGGTCTACGGCGTAATGTATTGTTCAGCCCTGCCAACCTCAGGCCACACGCTCTCCTCGAATACCGCTTTCTATGACACGCTTGGCGCTCGTCGATACTTCAGCTACTCAGTCGTGGTGTCCGCCACCGACTGCGGGTACTCTGGAAGCTACGGGAGTACGACCCAAGCTCTATATTGGCACACCTAGAAGGTTGTGTTTAGGAGCGGGGGCTCTCCGCTCCAGAGAGACCCCGCTCTTTCCATAATCCCTCATCGTCTGCCAATTGCACTCATCTCAGGAGGCGCGGTGCCAGTGCTATTCAAGATCGGAGGGGCCATTGCGGTCATCCTGTTTGTCACTCTCTCGGTCAATACTCCCGCTCAAGCTGACACGCAAAGTGGCTGGTTCTGCCGGTTCAATGTCCCACTTACAAGCAAATCGACACCCAAAGAGCCTATACAGCTCGATCTCACAGACACTGGAACCAATCAGGCAGTCAAGGCCTCTGCGCAAGGTCAAGGAGCGCAGTTCAAGCTCAATGAGACCGAGACGGCTGCTTTCTACTCCCTCTTCGATCGGCCCACCTACGGCCAATGTGCGACCCTCCTCGCCGACATTCGATCCGGTAAGCTCCCCACACCAGCTCAGGGAACTCAGCTTCGACCGTATAGCCCGACTTCAGCACCTCCAACGCAAGACACTCAAACATCCCAGCAAGAGTCGAACGCTACCAACGGGCGCTCAACAGACGGCGTCCCTGCTCCCACTGGCCATGAGCCCCCGGACCTGACCCTCGTTGGCATCCTCATAACGGTCGGTGTTCTTGTCGCCATCACCATCGCAGTCAAGAGAAGAACGCTCACCAGATGAGTAAGTTCAGGCGTTCTGGGCCTAGTGATTGTGAGTTCTCTGCCGTGAACTTGGGATTATGCCAAACTCGGCATAATCCCAAGGAGAGACGCCTCGAACCGCCGATCGTTTGTTGGGCTGCTCAGCCCTGATCCACCGGCGAGTTGGGGCGGGAGGAGTCTGAAGTGCAACCGCAAGACCTCACGTGCTTCCTGGCCGCACCGAGGACAAGTCGCTCATGGGCAGTTGAGTGAGGTCACGACCGTGGGCTGAGCCTCGATCCGCCGGCCGGGTAGGTCGAGTCTGATGGCGAATGCTCCTGCGACAAGGAAGAATGGTGTTTGCGAAGACGCCGTTCTGACCCTGGACAGGAGCACTCGTAGTGCGAGTTTCCCACAGCCTTGAGCCGGTTTTCGACGACCCGAACCTGATCGCCTACGGCGGGCTACCTGCGGTGATGGCCTTGGCCGAGCAGGCCGGTCTGCACGACCTGGTCGACGCGCACGTGACGGTGCCGGGCACGGCCGGCGCGAACACGTCGGCCAAGGTGTCGGCGATCATCGCAGGCCTGGTCGTCGGGGCGGACAGCATCAGTGACCTGGACGTGCTCCGCCACGGTGGGATGGGCCGGGTCTTCGCAGGGCTGAAGGCGCCGACCACCCTGGGTACCCACCTACGCGCCTACCGGTTCGGGCATGTGCGCCAGTTGGATGCGGTCGCGTCCCGGCTGCTGGCCCGCCTTGGTGCGGTGTCGCCGATCCTGGCCGGTGCCGATCAGGTCGTCTACCTCGATGTCGATGACACGATCCGGGAAACTCACGGCTACCACAAGCAAGGCGCCGCCTACGGGTACTCGAAGGTGAAGGGGTTGAACGCCCAAGTGGCGATCCTGTCCACCCCGACCAGTGCCCCGGTGATCGCCGCCACCCGGTTACGCAAGGGCAACATCGACTCCGGCCATGGAGCGGCCCGGCTGATCGCAGACAGCCTGGCGACTTTGCGGCGGGCGACCACCCCCACGATGGTCATCGTGCGTGCCGACTCGGCCTACTTCCGGCACGATGTGGTCGCCGCCGCCACCGCCGCTGGCGCGCAGTTCTCGGTCACCGCCCGCCTGAACAAGGCTGTGACCAGGATGATCGCTGGTATCGACGAGCAAGACTGGACCGCGATCCGCTACCCGAACGCGCTCTTCGACGACGAGCAGCAACGCTGGATTTCGGATGCCGAGGTGGCCGAAGTGCCGTTCACCGCGTTCACCTCCCGCCGCAAGGCCGAGCACGTGACCGCCCGCCTGATCGTCCGCCGCGTCAAACGCCTCAACCCCAAGGTGGCGACGTCGCAAGGCGAACTCCTGCCCGGCTACCGGTACCACGCCCTCTTCACCAACACGACCCGGGAGTTGGTGGCCGCCGAAGCCACCCACCGTGACCACGCGATCATCGAGGCCGTGTTCGCCGACCTCAAGAACGGGCCCCTGGCGCACGCGCCGTCCGGGAAGTTCACGGCGAATGGCGCCTGGTTGGTGTTGGCCGCGATCGCGTTCAACCTCACCCGGGCCGCCGCCCGGCTCGCCAGCACCACCCTCGGCAAGGCCCGCACCGCGACGGTGCGCCGCACGCTCATCCAGGTCGGCGCCCGGATCGCGAACCAGGCCCGACACTGGCGACTGCACCTACCGAGCCGGTGGCCCTGGCACGACCAGCTCACCACCCTCTACACGGCGGCGCTCGGGCCACCCGCCACCGTCACCGCAAGCTGACCACCGCCCGCCACGGGCACAACGACGAGGACAGAAGTGGAAAAGCCGGGCAGACTGGCAGCCCTTCCACGCCCACTCCCCGAAATCACCCGAGCGTCACTCCGGAAACGGCGAAACCCTCACCCACGAAATCAGGTCGGCGGATCGAGGCTGAGCCCAGGTTCGCCGGGCAGCGCGCCCGGATCGAAGCCGTGATCGGGGAGGCCTCCGGGCTCGGGCGGGGTTCGCGGAGGCCGGCTGTTCAGGCGGTGGCTTTGGCTCTTGGGTCTGTGCGTCGATCGCGTTGGTTGAGGATGCGTTCGGTGCGTGGGGGGACGCCGTTGGGGGCGCCGTCGTCGTCCCTGCGGTAGTAGACGTGGTGGTGGAGGTGCTTTTCGGCGGCGTGGTGGTGGCCTTGGGCGTGGAGGACGGCGGCGAGGTCGAGGTGTGCGGGTTCTTCGTGTGGTGCGACCTTGAGGGCAAGTTCGGCGGCTGCGCGGGCTTGGTCGAGGTCGCCTTGTTCGAGGGCGGCGACCGAGACGAGGTGGGCCACGTCGAGGACGGCGCAGAGCAGGATCTGGTCGAGGCGGTCGCCTTCGGCGAGCCAGGCTCCGCCGGTGGCGCGGAGTTGGTCGAAGGGGGTGCCGTTGACCAGGGTGAGGGCTTGCTGCAGGTCAGCGAGGCCTTCGGCGCCGCCGCGGGCTACGCCGCGGACGCGGAGGCGGCGGAACAAGTCGGCGTCGACCAGGAGCCCTTCGATTTGGTAGGCGGCGCGTCCTCGGTTCTTGGCGGCGGCGGTTTGGCGGCTGTCGGGGACGTGCGCGCGTCCGGTTCGCGGGTTCTGGCCGAGCCAGGCCCGGGCGACGAGCAGGTCTTTGCGGACTCGGCTGGGGGTGATGTTCATGGCGTCGGCGACGTCTTGGGTGGTGGCGCCGTTGGGGCGGGTGGCCAGGTAGGCGACCAGTTCGGTGAGGAAGGGTTTGCGGCCGGCGGCAGCGGTGGGCTGTCCGGTGGGCGCGACCCGTACGGTGACGGGGCCGAGGAGTCTGAGTCGGGGCAGGTCGCAGCGGGGGTCGTTCCAGCTGCGGAGGTCGTCGTCGAGGGTCGGGTCGGCCTGTTCGATCTGGGTGCGGGTGGCGGTGGTGACCTGCGGGGCGAGGCGAGCCAGGTCGTCGGCGGTGGTGGCAGCCACGTCGAGGTAGGCGTCGTCGGCCTGGGGGAGCAGCGAGGTGGTCTCTTCTTCGCCGACCGGCGGGGGGTCGCGGGGCAGGGTGTGCTCGGCCAGCAGGTGGCCGGCTTGGTCGGCGTGGGTCTGCCAGCCTTCGGCGGGTTCGGGATGCGGTGGGATCGGTTCGTCGTCGGGGACCTCGTCGTTTTGGCCGCACAGCAGGGCGCAGCCGGTGGCTTCGTCGGCGGTGAGCCCGACCGCGACCAGGTCCAGCCCGAGGCTGGGTACTTGGAGCCGGCCGTCGTTGGTGAGGTGGATCTCCACGCCGTCGAGGGCGGGATCCTGGCCATGGACCACGACGAGACTGCTGCCGGTGGCGCCAGGATGAGCGTGCAGCAGGTGGATCACTTCGTCGATGGCACTCCCCGGGGCGTAGCTGTCGAGGAGCAGCAGGCGGCCCTCCCACAGATCGTCCTCCTCGATGGTGGCGCGGCCGGTGACAACGTCCAGGCCAGTGGTGGTGCAGCGGTCGATCTGTTGGACGATGTCGGCGGTGAAGTCGGCGGCGATCGCGTCGGTGTCGTGGTAGCGCAGCCGCCACGAGTTCAGTTCCACGACCTCGGCCGCAACGCCGACGCACTCGACAGTCACGTACAGCGACCAGGGGTTCACCGCCAGTTCGGCGGCGAGGTAGCGGGTGAATTCGTGGACGTAGTCGGCGTCGCCGGTGAGGCGGACGACGGGGCAGGCTTCGAGGTTGAGCAGCCACAGCCTGCCGTCGTCGGCGGACCCGACCGTGACCAGCTGCGGGTAGGGGGCCGGCAGGTGCTTGTTGTCGGGGCCGATCTGGTCGAGGTCGGTGTCGAGGGCGAGGTCCCAGTGGGTGTGGTCGGCCCCCTGCTGCCAGGGGCCGGGCAGGTCGGCCGGGCCGGCCAGATGCAGCCGCAGGTGGGTGTCGTCGAGCTCGACGGCGGTGAGGGCGGGCATAGGTTGGCCCTCAGCGCCCCGACGCCCGGCCAGCCGGTGCAGGGCCCGGTCCACCGACAACGCAAGGTCCGCCGCCGGCGGCCCGGCCACCGTGAGGGTCTTCTCGACGGGGACCAGCGCCGTCGCGGGGGCGGCGATCATCCGCCCGGGTCGTCGGTTCCGGAACAGGGCCCGGCGGCGGCGCAGCAACGCCACCCACAGCCCCCCGCCCAGGACGGTCCCGGCACCGATCAGGCTGCCTAGCAGCCAGGCCGGGGCCGGCGCCGCTTCGGTCTCGGTGACGTCCGGGCCGGGCTCCGCCGCCGCCGGCTGCTGCGCCGCAGCGGGTTCTGGGGCGGACGCCGACGGCAGGGCCGGCGCCGTGGTGGGCACGACGGCCGGCGTGGAGCCGGTCGCGGCCGGAGCGCTCGGCGGGGCCAGGCGTTCCTCGGAGGTGGGCTGCGTGCTGGAGGGAGTTGCGTGCTGGCTGCCGGGGAGGCGGAGGGTCCAGCCGGGCAGGATCAGGTCGGGGTCGGTGAGTTGCTGGCCGTCGGGTTGGGGCAGGCCGGTGGACGCCGCGAAGATGCGCGGGTACTGGTCGGCGTCGCCGTAGTGGTCGCGGGCGATCTGGCTGAGCGTGTCGCCAGGCCGGACCGTGTGTTCGGCGACCGGTTCGTTCGGGTGGTCGATGGGGAGGGCGAGCACCCAGCCGGGTTTGAGGAACGTGTCGCCCTGGCCGCCGAGCAGGTGCTGGTTGAGGGCGGCGATCTCGGTGTAGCGGCGGCCGTTGCCGAGTTGCTTCTCGGCGATCGACCACAGCGACTCGCCCCGCTTCACCTGGTAGGGCCGGGTCTGGGCGTCGGCGCCCGCATTCTGGGTGGACGCCGCCGGCCGGGTGGGGGCGCTGGTCGGGGTCGCGACGGCGGCGGGGGCGGTGACGGGGGCGGCGTGCGCCGGGGTGGCCTGAGCGAGGTTGATCGGCTGGGGCAGGGCGACGAACAGCGCCGTGGCGGCGCTGACGAGGGTGCGGGCCGCGGTTTGCGGGAGCCGTAGTCCGGGCAGGGTCGGGGCCCGGACGCCCCGCAGTAGGGCGACGACCTCGAGCAGGATCAGACCGGCCAGCAACGCCCAGGTGAACCAGCCGAGGGTCTTGATGACGGCCAACGCGAGGCTGCCGTCGTCGCGGCGCAGCAGCAGCGCGACCAGGTCGTCCCAGCCGGTGATCGTGGGCAGGACCCCGAACCGGACCTGTAATAGCGCCGCTGGTAGACCGACCAGGAGCGCGGCGATCCCCAGGACTGCGGCCAGGCCGCCGAGTCGTTGCCGGATCATCGCTCGGTCCCGTCGACGGCGCGGACCAACCGGGCGGTGGCTTGTCCGGTCACGGTGAGGGGTCCGACGCCGACCGCGGTCAGCACCAGCGGGGTGTAGGTGTCGGTGACGGTCACGGTGAGCGTGGTGCCGGCGGTGAGGTGGACGGTGCCGGTGACGCCGGCCTGCTCGAGGTAGCGGCGGGCCGCCGAACGGGCGGCGACGGCGTCCACGGTGGGCACCTCGCCGCGGACGGCGGGGGCGGCGGCGATCTCTTCGCCGGCGGTGCGGGCGGCCTGGGCGGCGAGGTCACGGACCCGTTGTTGGGCGTGGACGTGGCCGCCGAGGTCGACGGCGAGCCCGACGCACAAGATCATCGCGGCGGCGGCCAGGGCGAGCCAGGTGCTCACCGAACCTCGTTCGTGGCGGTGCGCTCGCATGGGGGTTCACCCTCTCTCGCGGTGGGTGTCCAGGGGGCTGGACATGGTGGCGGTGATGGCGCGGGTGCCGGAGAGCCCCGGCAGGCCGAGGTCGTCGACGCGCAGGTGACAGGTCACGGTGGCGTGGACCTGCCCGGCGGTGCCGACGCTGGAGCGGAACGCGGCTAGATCGACGCTGGTGGTGGTGTGGGCGCAGTCGAGATGCTGATTGCGCAGGCTGTACTCGGCAGCGGTGGTGGCGTCGGCGCGGGCCGCCGACTGGCTACGGGCGATGGAGGCGGCCCGGGCGGCGTCCGCTGCCGCGGACTGGACCACCTGCTGGGCGATGGCCATCCGGCCCCCCAGCACCAGCAGCCCGATGAACAGCAGGAATGCGGGCACGCCGATGACGGCCTCCACGGTGGCCGAGCCGCGTTCGGTTCGGGGTGATCTGGGCATGTCAGGTGATCCGTTCGACGGGGAGGCGGGCCGTCTGTTCAACGGTGGGGACCCAGCCTGGGATCAGGCTGAGGCTGGTGCCGCGGACGGTGATGGTGGCGGTGGTGGCCGTGCGGGTGCCGGTGACGGACACGCCGGTGAGGGCGTCGCCGGCCACGTCGTGGAGGAAGGTTCGTGCTGCTGTGGTGCCGCTGGTGAGGGTGCCGTGCTCGCGGGCGGCCGCCCGGGCGCCTTCCTGGGCGGCCCCGATCGCCAACGTGCGGGCGTGGTAGTAGACCGCGCCCTGCACGCCGGCGAACAGGATCGTGAACAACAGCGGCAGCAGCACCACCAACTCCACCGTCGCGGTGCCGCGTTCGCCGCGGCGGCGCGGACGGGGCTTGCTGGTGCTCATCGGGGCGGACTCAGCTCAGCTTGGCGAGTTGGCCCTGGACGTAGCCGGTCAGGACGGCGACGACGGCTCCGACCATGATCACGATCGCGACGACCCACAAGACCATTTCGAGGGTGACGGCGGCGCCGCGTTCGCTGACCCGCCGGTGATCATCGATCCAGGCCTTGATCAGGTAGACGGTGGCGGACAGGTGGGTGTTCATTACGGTGTTCCTTTCTTGAGGGGGTGTTGGGGGGGTCTTCAGGACGGGGAGAGCAGGCGCAGGAGGGCGGGGGCGAGGATCAGGCCGATGAACACGACGCCGAGCATGGTGCCGGGCAGCACCATTCGCTCCGAGACCTCGTTGGCTTTGCCTTGTTCGGCGGTGAGCATCGCGGTCCGCATGGCCAGCGATCGGGCACGGAGGGTGGCGTAAACCTGGGCGCCTTCTTCGCCGGAGAGCCGCATGATGTCGGCGAGGTCAGCGAGTTCGGGCAGGCCAAGTTCATCGGCGAGCGAGGTGAGGGCGTCCCAGGGTGCCTGGCCGGACCACCGCGATCGGGCGAGTTCCTCGCCGACGCGTTGGAACACCCAGCTGTCGCCGATCCCGGCGGCGACCTCCAGGGCTTGCCGCGGCCCGGAGCCGGCGTTGCGTTCGAGCGCGACCAAGTCGACGTAGGCGCCCAGCGCCCGGCCGAACTCGGCCCGGGCCCGGCGGGCGTCATCGTGGGCGTTCAGATTCGGGATGAACCACATCCCCACGGCGACTATCAGCGTGCCGGCCACCGGCATCACCAGCGGTAGTTGGACGCCCATCAGCGAGTAGACGCCGGTCACCAGCCCGGGCAGGACCAGGCCCAGGAGGGCGAAGGTGATCTTCTCGGCGTAGAACCGTGACAGCGGGATCCGCAGCAGGGCCAACTCGCGGGTCGGGACGCGGCCCCACACCCCGGCCGGCAGGTGCCGCATCGCCCACAACCCGAGGCGTTCCTTGCCGTCACCGGCAGGCGCGGCTGCGGCAGCGGCCTGGCGGCGCTGGTAGTTCGGGCCGAGGCGATCGAGCACGTCGGCCAGGTCGGGCTGGGCCGGCGCCAGCCGCCATACCGCCAGCACCAGCCCGGTCGCGATCAGCGCACCGGCCACCATCGCCAACTGGGCGCCCGTCATGACCGCACCTCGGCCCGTACCTGGTCGCCCATGAAGCGGGGAAGCGGCTGGCCCTGCGACATGCGCTTCAGCCACAGCAGCGCCAACCCGTACAAGGTGAGCAGCACCGCCAGCACGACCTGGCCCAGCGGGGTGCCGTAGGGGGCCATGAACTGGCCGTTCACGGTGAGCAACACCAGGGCCGCGGCGCTGATCAGCGTGACGTTGTGGGCGTTCGAGCGGGGCTTGGCCCGGTCGGCCTCGATCTTGCGGCGGGCGGTCACATCCTCGGCCACCGACTCGGCCAGGCCCTGCAGCACGCTGGCCAGCCCCGACCCGCGGCGGCGGGCACCGAGGATCAGGTAGGCCGCCACCAGATCGCCGGTGGCGTCGTCCAAGTCCTCGGCGAACGCTCGCAGTGCCGCCTCGGTCGTCCACCGCGACCGCAGCCGGGCCACCAGCCGCGACACCTCCGGCTTGATGGACTCCGGCGTGGACCGCAGCGTCGCCACCAGCGCCTGCTCCAGACCGACCCCGACCGTCAGGACGCCGGCCAGGTTCCGGGTCCACTCCGCCATCCCGTCCAGCCGTTGGATCCGCGCCGTCTCCGCCGGGGCGGCCAGCAGGGCCGGCAGGCCGACGGCCGCTACCGGGACCACGACGATCGCGACCAGCCAGCCCGTGAGGGCCGCCACCCCGATCCCGACCGCGAACCCCACCGGCGCGAGCAGCCGCGTCCGGGCCGGCACCGGCTGGAGGCGGACCAGCAGCCGGGGCGTCCGGCGGGGCCGGGCTGCGACCGGCGCAACGGGGCGCAGCGCGGCCACCAAGCCGACCAGGCCGGCGGCCACCAGTGCGCCGGCCAGCGCCGGCAGCAGCCCGGTCACCTCAGGGTTCCGTTCGAGCGGGCCTCGGCGAGGAACCCGGCCAGGTCGAAACCGTGGCGTTCCAACCGGCGCAACTCATCGGGCAGCGTCTGAGCCAACGCCACCCGGCCGTCGCCGGCGTCGAACACGGTGGTGGCGGCGTACCCCTTCTCCTTCTCACCGGGGGTGATCGCCACGATCTCCGACACCCACCGGGTCCGCGACTCGCTGCCGTCGGGGTGTTCCACGCTGTCCATGTCGAGCTGGACGATCAGGTCGATGGTCTCGGCCAGCTTCAGCGTGGCGAGTTCGTGGGTGATCTGCGGGCCGGCCTCCATCGCACAGGTGATCAGCTTCCGCATCGCCGCCCGCGCGGTCGGGCTGTGCGTCGTCGAAATGCTGCCGGAGCCGGACTCCATCGCCTTGATCATCTGCCACACCTCCCCGCCACGGATCTCGCCGACGATCTGCCGGCTCACGTTGAACCGGTAGGAGTCGAACAGCGCTTCACTGATCGGGAACTCCCCGGCCATCCGGCCGTCCGGGCCACGCTCACCGGAGCCGGTGCGGGCCTCCCAGGCGTGCACGATCGCGTGCCGGTCCGGCAACTCGTGCAACCCGAGCTCGTATTCCGTTTCGAGGGTGGCGATCGCTTCCTTGCGGCCGAACTCGCCACACAGGGCACGGGCCATCGTCGTCTTCCCGAACCCCTGCGCCCCACACACCACGATCGACAACCGACCCTTGACCGCGGCGCGCAGGAACGACGCCGCGACTGGCGACAACGACCCGCGCGCCACCAGGTCGTCCAGGGACACTCTCGTCAGTCGGTGGCGGCGGATCACCACCGACGGACGCGGCGTCACCCACGCGGTCGCCGCCAACCGCGACCCGTCGTCCAGGCGCAGATGCAGCCGCGGGTGCGCCTCGCTGAACGGACGCGCGGACCCCTCCGACCGGGACCCCAGGAACGCCAGGAAGTCGATCAGTTCCTCGTCGGAGTCCGCCACCGGCGGGCCCTCGATCAGCGTGCCGTCCTTCAACTCCAGCCACACCCGGTCGTAGCCGATGATGATGATGTTCTCGATCCGGTCGTCCTCGATGAGCGGCTGCAGCCGACCCAGCCGGAACAACGCGTTGAACACCGCCAGGGCCAAGGCGTCCTGCTCGGCCACCGTCCACGACGTGGGTGGCCTTGTTCGTGTGCGCCCGGTCATCACCGAGTGCCTTGGTCAACTGCTCCGAGGCCTGCGTCCGGAGCGCTGCCACCAGGGCCCAATCCACGACCACCGGTGCCACCTGCGCCGGTCGGCCCGCGCGCGCCCCCTCGAGGGCGGGCGGATCGCCGACCAGCCGCAAGGAGAAGTCCGACCGCACCCGGCCCGGACGCCGCGGCGTCCCGCCCGGTTCTCCCGCCGACCCGATCGGGTTGACGCGGGACGTGAACAGCGGCAGCGACCGGGGATCCGGCCTGCCGACCTCATCAGGAACCGTCATTGGAGTCCTCCTACCTTCACCTTGGGAACCGAACGAGCCAGCAACTCCTGCAATGGCGTCAGCGGACGCCGCTGCCCGGACGCGGCGAACGACCGCATCGCCGCACCGGCGGCGTCCAAACTCGACCGCAGCGCACCGCGCCGCGGGAAGGTGCCCCGCCCCCGCGACAACACCGCCGCTGATCGGCGGTCCCACGGCAGCGTCGCCACCAACGGCACCCGCAGCGTGTCGGCGACCTCACGACCCGAGTACGGCTGCCCCTCACCCACCACCACCAGCCCCAACTGCGTGGGGGTGCCGGCGGTCTCCTCCCGCAGCGTCTCCGCCCACGACGACAACGCCACCAACGCCGGCAACGTCGAGCGGGTCAGCAGCAGCGTCACGTCAGAGCCCACCAGCAACGGCCGCGGGGAACCCTCCAGACCGAGTCGGCCGGCGTCCACCAGCACGTCCTGGCCGGTGGCGTCCAGGTCCCGCAGCGCGTCCAGCAGCGCCGGCCACAACGGCACCAGGCTGGCCGCCTGGCTATGGGATCGGCTGCCCGGCAGCAACTTGGCCTGCGACCCGGGGATGTCCAGGAGTTGCTGCGGCAACTCGTCGGCGACCCGGCCCTGCCGCTGCGCCATCGCCAACTCGATCAGACCACCGCAGTGAGCCACCTGGCCACGGAAGTAGCCCGCCAGAATGCCCGACCCGCCCGTGGGATCGGCCTCCACCACCAACACCGGCCGGGGCCACACCAGCCCCAACCCCACCGTCAGACTGGACACCCCGGGTGAACCCGTGCCCGCCACCGTGAAGATCGCCACGGCCGCTCACCGCTCCCGCGAATCCAGGACCAGCGCAACCTTGCCGGTCGCCGCCCGCGCCGCCAGTTCGGCGGCCGCCTCGGCCGGCACCAGCACGTCCACGACCGTCTTGTCGCTGGTCTCTGAGGGATGGACGCCGACCACCTGCGCCGGAACCGTCGGCGGTGTCCCCGACACCTCGCCTTGCTGGCCCGGGGTCTGGACCAGGCGCACCGCATCGCCGGGCGCCAGCGGTTCCGCCGGCAACAGGCCCGGCGCGAGCGCGATGCCCACCACCGACGTGCCCTTGCCCGGCAGCACCGTGGTCGCCACGTCGGCCGGGGCCAGCAGCCCGCCGGCCGCCAGGTCCAGAGCCGCCCGCTTGCCGGCGATCGCGTCCAGCCGGGACGCCGGAACCGCCTGCACCGCGGGATCGAGACCGACCCGGACCACCACCAGGTCGTCGCGGTCGATGACCTCGCCGCGGAACACCTGCGAACGCACCGCCAGCACCTCGGTGGTGGAGCCGGCCGCCGACCACACCATCAGGCCCAGCACCGAACCCAGGACGATGGTGGCCGCCGACACCAGCACCCCCACCGGACGCCGTCGCAGCTTCGGCGGCGGCGCCACGGTCGTGGGCTCGGGCTCAGTGGCGGGGGGACGCTTGTCCGTTCGGGGTTTCGTGATCAGGGACATCGAAATCGCTCGCTCTCATCAAGGGGTGGACGTGAAGAGGGGGGTGCGCGCGTCGCCGGGGTCAACCCGTCGTCAGCACCTGCAGTTCGCCGATGGTGACCCTGGCCGTCTGGGTCAACATCACCGGGATGGTGCCCGAGCGGCCCATCCCCGACCAGGACACCGACCACTGCGACTCGGCGCGCACCGTGTACGTGCCCTGCCGCGGGTAGGTGTAGCCACAGGTCGGCGAGTCGGCCTTGCCGAACCGGTCCTCGTAGGCGGTGCCCGGCCCGGTGCACACCACCACGCCGCCGTCGCCCATCAACCAGCGGACACGGCTCACCTTCGCGGTCGCCGTGACGGTCTCGCCGCCGGCCGACGCGGTCCGGGTGACCGGCCCCCACGACCGCGCGTCAGGATCGGAGGCCCACAACCACACCGGCATCCCAGAACGTGTACAGCACGCCGCCGAACGTCCCCGACCGCGGCTGAGCGCAGTCGTAGATCGCGCCGTCAGTGCGGCCGCCCCAGATGGCCGCCGACGACGGAGGCTGCGGATCGCTGAGCTGGACGTAGCAGTTCCTGACGTTGGACCACCAGCCCAGCTCGGGGTCCTGGCACGGCATCGTGATGCCGCTCGACGCACACGTGGCCGGTTCGCTGCCTTCGGTGCTGGTGCCGCCCCCACCAAGTTCAATGGCCCCAGGCTCACCCGGAGTGGTCACGGTGATCTTGCACTGACGGCCGTCCCATTGGGCGTCGGGGCCGCAGTCCACCGGGGGCGCAGCCGCCCATGCAAGGGAACCAGCCTGGAGGAAGGCGCCGAACGCCAGTAGAAGGGCTAGTCGGGTGCGCATCAGCAGGTACCGAGGACTTCGTCCTGGTCCACCAGAAGCGACCGGGTGCGCTGGACGACCACGGAGCGGTGCTGGATCCGGTAGGGCGGTGCAGACACGTTCTTGCCCGCAGAGTCGACCAGCTTGGTCTTGCTGGCATCCACGCAGGCGGTCACCTTCCAGATCGCGAGCCCCTGGTCGTTGTTGCCGGCTGCCTGCACCGCCTGGACCTCGATCACGGAGTCGCCGGAGCCCGTCAGTCGCTGCAGGCGGTAGGAGGCCAGGTTCTTGCGGAAGAACTCAAGCGCCTCGCCGGACGCGACGGTGTCGAGATCCTGCAGCGTCGTCCGGGGGTCGTTGGTGAGCCGGTCGACGACCTGCCAGAGCATCACGACCGCCTGCTTGGCGTCCTGGAGGTCCTGCTCGGCCGGGGACAGCGTCGTCGCGCTGGCGCTGGCCGCGGGAGTGGCACTCGTCGAGGGGGAGGCCGTGTTCGCCGGCGTGGGCGTGGGGGTGCAGCCGGCCAACACGGCCAGCACGCTGATCAGTGCGGTGTTCGAGATGCATCGGGCGATCGCCATGAGAATCTCCTCTCACTACTACTAAGTGCGGAGAGGCGCCCTTGGCGGCCACGGAGCTCGGGAGACTTTTGGATCTTCTTCAACCACGAGCTGGGCTGGTCGGTTGCGGGGGGCGGCTGTCCTTCGTTCTGTTGGTGTTCCTGGGGGGTACTGGCCTTCACATTAACAACGAGTTTGGTTCTGTCCCAGGGTTTCAGTACGTGGACGCCGCTGTGGATGACGCTGCGTCTCGAGCCTCTGTGCGGCGAGGAGGCGGTGGCGCGCCCGTGCGAAGTCGGCTCGGCCGTTCCGCCGCCGGGGGTGGGCCGGCCAGCACGCCGCCGACGGCCGCTGCTTCGGGCCGCTGCTGGGTCGTGTTCGGGTGTGCCGCCGAGTTCGGAGGGCGGCGAGTTCGGCTTGCCACCAGGCCCAGGCAGCGCGTTCGAGCGCGTAGCGGGCCGCTCGTTGCCGGTGGTGTCCTGCCGTCCCCTGCTGGAGCGCCACGTCGTCGAGGTGCTCAGGGCTGGTCCGTTGCCAGCACCGGGCCTCGACCGCGACCAGGCCGGCCGCGGCGAGCCTGCCGAGGATGGTGCCGGTCGTGGTTGCTGTCCAGCCCATCAGTTGCGCAGTCTGCACGGTCGATAGCGGTTCGCTGAGGCGTCCGTACAGGTTGCCTGCCTCGAGCCCCAACCCTTGGCGTGGGGTGAAGGCGTCGTGGGCGCTGGTCTGCAGCCGGTCGTCGAGTTCACGGAGCAGCAGGGTGCGGAGGGCGGCGCCGGTGTGGGCGGGGCGCGGGTCCGCTTGTGACAGCGTCCGGCTGATCCGGGTGTGGAGGGTGCCGGCGGGGTCGATGGTCCAGTGGGCGCCGTGGCGTCCGGCTGCGGCCCGGGTGCGGGTGATCCAACCGTCAGCGGCCAGCGCGAGCAGGGCCCGGCGTGCGGTCTCGCGGTCCAGGCCGAAGGTGAGGGCGAGCCGCCGGATGTCGGCCTCCACGTCGTCGGCGCGCACCGCCTGCAGGTGGTACAGACACAAGGCGTCCAGGACGCGGCGGTGGGCGAGCCCGGCCCGGCTGGCGCCCCAGCGGCCCGGGGTGGCGTCGGCGCGGGATTGCACGGCGCGCACCAGGGCGGTGATCCGTTCGGCGCGGGCGTCGAAGGTGGGATCGTCGCCGCCGCGGTCGGGGTCGCGCTGCAGGGCGGCGACGGTGTGCACGGCGCGCGTCCACTGGCGGCGTAGCACCACGGTCGGGGACGCCGGCCCGGTGGGTGGGCGGGGCGTCCGGGTGGGGCCGGTGCGTAGGGTGCGGGCGTGTTCCAGTCCGGGGAAGGCCGCGATGGCCTCGACGTCTGGGTAGCGCCAGTGGGCGGCGGCGGCGCCGCACAGGATCCGCCACAGTACCGCCGATAGGTCACCGGCCGGGGCGTCCTCGAGCAGGGCCCGGCAGGTCGGTGACAAGGCCCGGCGTGGGCCGGGTAGGTACGGTGACCCGTCGGTGACGGTGATCGGACGCCGCACCGCCGCTGCCGGCTGGGGGGCGGTGGCTTGGAGGTGGTGGGCGGCGAGCCGGCCGATCAGGGCCTGGACCTGCCCGGCGGTCACCGACGGTGTGGTCAGCGCGGCCAGGGTCCCGGCCAGTGGCCGGGAGGCGCCGCCGAGGCGGTGCGGGGCCCCGGGTGGCCGGACGCAGCCGGTGGCCGGGTTGAGCAGCGGGGCGGTGTCGAGGGTGGGCAGCCAGCCCTTGAGCAGGCGGGCCAGCACCCCGACCAGGTCGGCCGGGATCGGTTCGGCGAGCGCCACCCAGACGTGACGGCCCCCCGTGGGCCCGGACTCACACACCAGGTGCGGCACCGCCAGTTCGGTGAGCAGCCCGGACAGCCGGTCGGCGTCCCGGGCCGCGGCCGTCGGGGAGGGTTTGGCGTCCAGGTCGGCGCACAGCAGCCGGAAGTGGCCGGCCCGGTCGGTGAGGTGGACCGCCCACGGCACCCTCGAGCGAAGGCCGCTGATCGGGTGCACCGACGGGTAGGCGTTGACGGGGCGTCCGGCGGCGTCGACCGCCGCGGCCCGGACCAGCCGTCGGGGACTGATCCGGCCGGTCAACTCCCACCCGTCCAGCGCGGACGGCTCGGGGGTGGTCATCGGCGAGGGCCGGGCCCGGTGGGCCGGCCCAGCGGGATCGGTGCCCGTCGCTCGGCGCGGGCCCCCGGTGATGGTGTCGGCTGGACGGTCTCGAAGAGGGGTGTCGGGTGGGGGAGGGTGACGATCCGGCCCTGGTCCCACCGCAAACCCTGCGGGCCCGGAACCGGCCCACGCGGAGCAGCAGCCGTGGCGTCCAGGGCGGCGAGCGCTGCAGTGGTCCGGGTGAGGGCGTCGCGGGCGACCTCCAGCAGGTGCTCACCGGCAGGTTCGCCGCGCGGCATCGGCACCCAACGCTTGTGGACGGCGGCCTCGATCGTGGCCGCCGTCTGGAACGCCGGCTGGGTGACGTCGAGAGCGGCCAGCCACAACTGGCTACGGCCGCGGACCAGGTTCTCGATCGCCTGGTAGTGCGCCAGCGCCACGTTGCCGACCGCGTGCAGGCCGCGGCGCATCGTCGCGACCGTGGCCGGCAGGTCGAGCCGGGCCGCCAGCGCCTCGGCCGGCAACCAGCACCGATCCTGTCGCAGGGCGTCGGTGATCACCTGCCGCAGGTCCCGCGACGACCGGGTCTGCTCCAGATCCCGGACGCCGTCCAGCCGCACCGTCGCCGGCCAGGCCACCGCCGGCCGCCACGCCTGGTGCGCCGCGGTCAACGCGGCCACCGCCCGGGCGGCCGGCTCGGCGGTGATCAGCCCCACCTCGGACGCCGCCCGGCACACCGTGGCTGCCGCAGCGGTCAGGATCAACGCGTCCCCGGCCGCCGTCTGCAACGCGATCCCCGTCACCCGGTGCGTCGACCGGGCCACGTCGACCGTGGCCCGCGCCCAGGCCGCGATCGCCCCGTCCAACGACGGCGCCCCCACGGTCACCGCGGCCACATCGTCGTAGCGGCCGGTCCGCTGCCCGACCGGCACCAACGCGTACCGTTCGGTGCGGGCCACCACCCCCCGCAACACCCCGCGCGCCACCTGGGCCTCGGACCGGTCCCCGAGGGTGGCCAGCGTGGTCACCGCCAGCGCGTGCACCGGCGCCAACACGTTGGCCCGCAACCCGGCCACAGCCGCCCGATCCACCGAAGTGCGGGCCGGCCCCTGTGTAGTCAGCAGGTCCGCGATCAACCCCAACCGGGTCCTGATCGCCAACACCTCAGCGGACGGCTTGACGACCGCGCCGTCGCCGGCGGCTGCCCGGCAGGAGATCCGCCACCCCAACGGCGCCGACGCGACCTCGGCCAGCACCTGCCGCACCGGGCCGGCGTCGTCCAGCCACGCCGCCTGGATGCCGACCGCGTCCACCGCCCGCAACGCCGCCGCCGCGAACGGCGGCCACGCCACCAACAACGGCGCCGAGGAGGTCGTCGTCCCAGACGCCGGCGGCTCGGCCAGCGTCGAGCACAACGCCCAGGTGCGGGCATGCACATCGGCCAGCAGCGACCCCACCGTCGCCGTCACCGGACAGCCCTCGCCAGTAGCGCCTGCACCGCCGCCCACAACCCCAACGGCACGAACGGACGCGCACCCGCGAGTTCGGTCGACGCCCGCTCAAGCGCCTCCACCGCGGACACCTCAACGTCCACCGGCTCGGGCACCACCCCCAACTCGGCGAACAGCGCCTCCAGGTCCAGGCACTCCGAGGCCAGGAACAGCGCCTCACCTGAGGCGTCCGCCTCCGCCACGAACGCGCGGGTCGCACACCGCACGAACCCCAACGCCCGACCCAACCCCACCGGACCGTCCATCCCGTCACGCCCTTCCAGAAGCCCTCGCTATCCAGA